>JAMFSY010000134.1 GCA_026225555.1 Methylacidiphilales bacterium | reverse complement strand
GGATTTTGTGTTTGGGCGCGCTTGCAATCCTCGGCGGCGCTGTATAAAGAGCCTCCACCGCCGCGTTAAGCGGCCGTGAGCGGGCGTAGCTCAGGGGTAGAGCACAACCTTGCCAAGGTTGGGGTCGAGAGTTCGAATCTCTTCGCCCGCTCCAAATTTCCTCAAGGAAATCAGAGCGTTATGACAGGGCCGCCGCGAGGCGGCCCTTCGCTTTTCTGGCGTGGTGTCCACATGGTGTCCACGGCGAGATTGGCGGGCAGCTGTGAGTGATCCGTTCTGAGGGTCGTCGCTAACGACCGCTCCCGCTCTCTGCCGAAATCCATGAGGCCTTTGTCCCAACTGCTACCGTTCGGCTCGGACATTGGCTGCGCCAGGCGCGAGCATTGGCGGGCGACTGGTGAGAATATTTGTAGTCGCCCTTACCGGTTGGCCCTGGGCCTACCGATTACCTGACAGGCAAGACTCGTTCGGCCACAGGTTTATAGAGTAAACATCCACGACTAGCGGGTGTCGGCGCGAGACATCGCCTCCCCCGAACATTTCGGAGATCCAATTTGGCGGTTGCGCTCAGAAAGCAAAAACCGGATGGCGCTCCCTATATGCGGACGCCCGCCGTCGAGGCCCAGCTCCTGTCCCTGGAACAGCTCCCGCGCGAGGAAATCCTAGCGCGTTGCGAAATCCGTCAACGGACTGATCCCGGATACGTCCCGAGTGAGTGCCTGGTGCATTTCGTGCGGGCTAGCCGGACCGACAATTCGAATGCCTGGTTTGAGCGCCTCTACAAGATCCTATTCGCCAGGGTGCTTCGTGCGCTGCCGTCGGCCGACTCGGCCGACGGCAAGACCAGCTCGCTCACGAAGGAACGGATTCGCGATAAGGTCTCCGAGCGCTTCGTAGAGATGCTGGCGGGTGACCGTCAAATCTACAACGACCGGCTCGACTTCTTCGAAATCCGCTTCGACATGGCGCTCAAGCGTCTACGTTTGGACGCCCAGACGCAAGCTTGGCGCGATGAGAATCGGAGCCAGCCGATCAGCTACGACGACAATGGCGAGCTCAGCCAGGAGATCGAGCAAGCCGCCCGGAGCGCCAATCCCTTCGAGGGACCAGAATTTCACGACGAGGCTTTCCGGTTGCGGTTGGATGCCGCGATAGAGGCCCTGCCACAAGAACAAAGCAGGACCATCCAGATGCTCATGCTCGAATATCAAATCCATTCCGAGGACCCGACGGTCACCACGATCTGTAAGGTGCTGGGAAAGACACCCAAGACGATCTGGAACTATCGCGATCGGGCCATGAAAGCACTTCGGAAGGCGTTGATCGAAGGGGAAGACCAATGACCGATCAGCGTATTACGCAGCTTGAAGATGTCCTCGATGCGTTCGCCATGGAGGAAACTCATGCGAAGGCGACGCTCGACCGATATTTGACGGCCTATCCGCAATTCGCGGGGGATCTGATCGACCTGTCTCGCGAGCTCCTGCGGGCCGATGTCCCGGCCGATGCCGAGCTTGCGCCGGGTGACGCCGCCAAGATCGATGCGGCCTGGGCTCGGCATAAGGCGGCGCGTCCACAGCAGGCGATCGATCCGTTCGCGGCCCTTTCGCCGACCAGGAGCCGGGAAGTCGCTCTCGAACTCGGCGTTCCCCGCCAGGTCATCGCCGCCTTCCGGGAGCGCCGCATTGAGCTCGCGTCTGTCCCCGGCGCATTCGTCCAGCGTCTCGCCCGCGCACTTGCGGCCTCGTTCGACGACCTTGTGGCGTGGATGACGCCTCCGCCGGCCAACGCCCTTGCTCGAAGCTACCGGGCCAACGGTCAGCCGAACGCACCGGCGCAGGTGTCATTTGAGCGGATCCTGATCGACGCTGGCGTCTCTGAGGACGATAGAGCCCGCCTTCTAAGCGACGGAAATTAAATGGACGCCGCCGAACTTGGACGTCGTCGAGCCGCCGATCTCCACGAACAGGCAGTCACGACTGGTAAAGACCCTCGCCTAGCCTACGCTTTCGTCCTCGCCGAGGCCAAACGCCGTGGCCTCGACGTCGAGAAGGCCAACCCGGGCGCCTCCATGCTGGACGGGGGGCGGGCGACCTATGTTCCGGCCGATGGGCTGATCATCCACGAGAACATCGGCTCTGACTTCGAGCAGGCGTTCCTCGTTGCCCACGAGCTAGGTGTCGTTACCAAGAAGGTTGTTCACGCGCTGCCAGGGTGTAAGGCCTTTGATGCCGGCGTGGGGTCGGGTGAGGTTGTAAGCGTCGGTCCAGGGTCCGATGGCCTGTGTTCTCTCTGCGGATGAGGCGTAGGGCTTGGCGTAGGCCCATTCGCGCAGGCTGGTCTGGATGAAGCGTTCAGCCTTGCCGTTGGTCCGGGGCGTGTAGGGCCGGGTTCGGACGTGGCGGGCTTGAGCGTGCGCCAGGGCTTGGCGGAAGAGCTCGGATCGGTAGGCCGATCCGTTGTCGGTCATCACCCTCTCGACGGCGATCCCATGGCGGGCGAGCCAGGCCAGCGCCCGCTCCAGGAAGGCCGTTGTGTCCTCCTTGCGCTCGCTGGGCAGGATCTCGGTGTAGGCAAGCCGCGAGGCGTCATCGACGCAGACGTGCAGGAAGTCCCAGCCGGCCCGATAGGACCGGCCCGCCTGGCGGTCGCCGGTGGCGCGGTGGCCGGCCTTGTCGAAGCGGCCCAGCTTCTTGATGTCGAGGTGGATCATCTCGCCGGGCGCGGCGCGCTCATAGCGGATCACCTCGGGCTTCGGGTCGAGGTTGGCCAGCTTGCCAAGCCCAAGCCGGCGCAGGACCACACCCACCGTGGAGACCGCCATCCCCAGCGCCTGGGCGATCCTGGGGCCGCTCATCCGTTGCCGACGCAACTGCTCGATCTCAGACACCCGAAGCTGCGGCGTCCTGCGCGGACATAGCCTCGGGGCCGAGCTGCGGTCGTGATGCCTTCGCTCGCCCCCGAGCCGATGCCGACCCAGCCATTCGTAGGCCGTCCGCGCCGACACCCCCGCGGCTTCAGCCGCCCTGGCCACCGACCAACCATCATCCTCGATCCGCCGGATCATCACCTCTCGACCAAACGGTGTCAGCCGAGCATTCTTGTGGACGTTCATCCGGGGAGTTCCGCTGGAAGTGGTGTGTTGCAACTCCAGCTTCGCTCAAGCGCCTCCCCGGGTGAAC
Source organism: Methylacidiphilales bacterium (assembly GCA_026225555.1). GTDB lineage: Bacteria > Verrucomicrobiota > Verrucomicrobiia > Methylacidiphilales > UBA1321 > JABDGH01. The sequence goes on along the minus strand of JAMFSY010000134.1, from coordinate 9,984 downwards.
AACCTTCGTAGCAACGACAGCTAGGTCACGTCGAACTCGGTGACGAGACCGGGCCAGTCACGGTTACGGAGGTCGACCCGGTTCGACCTGCCGAGCCGTCGCCGGTAGGCTTCGACCGGGTAGTGGACTACGGCCGTCATCAGCGGCGTGAAGTCCAGATGGACCTGTTCGCGCGTGAGTTTCTGCTGCCACGGCCGCTGATGCGGCGCCTCCACATCGAGGAGGGCCTGACCGCATTCCAGATCGCAGCTTACATGGGCGCACCGCTCGCCGTGGTGTCGCAGCAATTGCTCGACGCACTGCTGCTGCCGATCGAAGCGATCGAGGCGGAGAAGCCGTATGTCGAGCGTCCGCTGAACGATCTGCAGGCGAAGGCCGCACAACACCGTGGGAAGGCGTATCTGCTCGAAGCAGGCCCAGGCACTGGCAAGACCCAGACGCTGACAGGCCGGATCGAGGGTCTTCTGGCGGAAGGCATCGATCCGAGGCGCATCCTCGTCCTGACGTTTTCAAACAAGGCCGCCGGCGAGATGTCAGAGCGCATTGCGCGCAAGAATCCGACGGCGGCGGCCGCCATGTGGATCGGGACGTTCCACGCCTTCGGCCTGGACATCGTTCGGCGGTTCGCACCGCAGCTGGGGGTGCCCAAAGACCCGCGCATGATGGACCGCACGGAAGCGGTCGAACTGCTGGAGCAGGAATTCCCGCGGCTCCACCTCAAGCACTACCAGGACCTCTACGACCCTACCCGCAACATCGCCGATATCCTTTCCGCCATCTCGCGCGCCAAGGACGAAGTGGTCGACGCTGCCGGATACGCAGCCCTCGCGGCGGCGATGCGGGCCAAGGCTCTAACGTCCGATCAGATCGAGGCTGCGGAGAAGGCGGCCGAGGTGGCGGCTGTCTACGACGCCTACGAGCGGCTGAAGCGACAGGCCAACTGCATCGACTTCGGGGATCTCGTGTCGATGCCGGTACGTTTGCTCGAAGGAGACGCCGCAGTTCAAGCGAGCATCCAAGGCGCCTATGACCACGTGCTCATCGACGAATACCAGGACGTCAATCGCAGCAGCGTTCGCCTGATCGAGGCGATCTGCCCGAACGGCCACAATCTCTGGGTTGTCGGCGATGCCAAGCAATCAATCTACCGCTTCCGCGGGGCGTCGTCGTTCAACACCGCCAGGTTCGGCAAGGACGACTTCAAGGGCGGCGAACGAGGCCGTCTGAAGCGGAACTACCGATCCTCGAAAGAGGTCGCGGACGTGTTCTCCGCCTTCGCGACAGGCATGAAGGTTTCGGACGGCGACGTCGGGCTTGATGCGGATCGCGGATCTCTGGGCCATCCTGTTGAGCTGCACGCGGTTCCGCAGGCCGACAACCAGGTGGTCGCGATCGCCGATGCGATCGAAGCCATGCGGACCGCCGGTCACAAGTTCCGGGACCAAGCGGTGCTTTGCACTGGCAACGAGCGCCTCTCGTCCATCGGCCGCGATCTGGAACGGCTGGGCATCCCTGTGCTGTTTCTGGGTAACCTGTTTGAGCGGCCCGAGGTCAAGGATCTGCTCGCGATCTTGTCCTTGCTGGTCGACGCCCGGGCCATGGGCATTGTCCGCGTCGGAACCCTGCCGCAGTTCGAGCTGACCCTCGGCGACGTCGCCGCGGTCATCGAGTCCTTGCGCGGTGCCGAGGCCGGTGAAAGCCCGGCCGGCTGGTCGATGGTCGATCCAATCATCCTCAGCGCGCCGGGCCGAACCGCTTGGGCGTCGTTGCAAACCGCCTTGGCCGGATTCAGTGAAACCTCTTCCCCGTGGGATGTCCTAGCCGCCGTCTTGCTGGACCGGACCAGGATCGCGGCCGACATCGCCACGGCCGCCTCGGTGTCCGATCGGTCGCGCGGGATCGCCATCTGGCAGTTCATGAACTTCTTGCGGGTCCAACCATCCGGTCACGGTTGGCCGGTGCGGCGGCTTCTCGACCGGGTCCGCCGGCTGGTTCGGATCGGTGACGACCGGGATCTTCGACAGCTGCCCGCCGCCGCCCAAAGTCTGGATGCGGTGCGCCTGATGACGGTGCACGGCGCCAAAGGTTTGGAATTCCCGGTCGTGCATCTTCCGGGGCTGAACCAGGACACTCTTCCCGGTAACGCGAAGTCGCCCGCCTGCCTTCCGCCGGATGGCATGGTCGCCGGCGGCCAGGGCGACGCCTTGGCGGTCTTTCGCGCGGGCGATGCTGAAGAGCGGGAGTGCTTGTTCTACGTGGCAGCCTCCCGAGCGAGAGACCGGCTGTTCCTCTATGCCGTGACCCACAAGACCAACAACACAACCCGCCCCTTGTCGCCGTTCCTCAACCGGCTGGGCACCGAGCTGAGGCGCAGAGACATCATGCCCGCCCGGACGTTGCCGCCGAAGCCCGAGGACTTGGTCATCGACCTGAAGGTCGACGGCCGGCTGCAGTTCACCGGGTCCCAGTTGTCGCTCTATGACCCTTGCCCGCGCCGGTTCTTCTACACCCACGTGCTTCAGGTCGGGGGAAAGCGGACCGAGACGGTCTACATGCTGATGCACGAGGCCGTGAGATCGGTCACCCAGGCCGTGGTCGCCGGCAGGATAGACATCTCGACCGATGCTGATCTGGTGGGCCACGTCGCTCGCGCGTGTCTGGACCACGGGTTGGAAGAATGCGGCGTGCTGCCTGAGTTGCAGGCGGCAGCCGTCGAGATGATCAAGTATTTCCGATCAAGCCGAACGAACGTCCAGGCGGTCGCGCCGACCGCCATTCGGCTGATTCTCGACGGTGACGAGATCGTCTTCCGCGCCGAGGATGTCCTGATCGCAGCCGACGGCGCCCACGTGTTCCGGCGCGTGCGCACGGGTCGGATGCGCTCGAAGGAAGACTCGGACGTAGCCGCAGCAGCCCTCTTGATGGCTGCCCAGCAGCATGGACCGCGGACGCGAGTCGAGCTCATCCACCTATCGGATGGCGAGGTCACGCCCCTCAGCCTCTCGACGACGGTCATGAACAATCGCCGGCAAACGCTGTCCACCTACCTTTCGGCGATCCGAGCTGGCGCCTTCAAGGCCGTGCCATCCGAGCGCAGTTGCCCGGGCTGCCCCGCCTTTTTCATCTGTGGCCCGGTCTCGGCTGGCTCTCTCGAAATAAAGTTCTGAGGCGCTTACCGGTCGCCCTCCTTCGCGTCGATTGACCCTGTGAAGCCCAAGAGGCTGGTCACGAACGAAGGAACTAAAAACGATGGATACCCCCCGCAACGACGCCGACCCCCCCGACGGCGGCACCCAGGTCGAGCACGCGCTCGAGCACCTGAAGACGGCCGAGCACGACCTGGAGCAGGCCCAGCAAGCCGAGCGCCGCGCCGAAGGCGAAATCCGCGAAGCCGAGCACGAGATCGAAGAAGCGGTCGCGCACCGCAACACCGAGATCATCGTCAACTCGCGTCCCCGCGAGATCCACGGTCACGAGGCAAGCTTCGAGCAGATCGTCCAACTGGCCTTCCCGGGCGGCGCCGCCGACCAGAACACCGCCTACTCCATGACCTACCGCCACGCGGCTTCGAACCCGCATGCGGGCGAGCTGGGCCCGGGCGGCAAGGTCGAAGTCAAGAATGGGACGATTTTCAATGTCACTCGCACCGTTCGCTCGTAGCGCTGACCTGAAGCTCCTCCGCGAGGAGGGCTACCTCGTGCAGATCAAGGGTAACCTCTTGGTCCTGCGCGAGGTGCCCTACCTCAACGCCAAGAAGGAGTTGAAGCGCGGCGCCCTGGTTTCCACACTGAACCTGGCGGGTGATGTCACCCAAGTTCCCGATACCCATGTGATGCACTGGATCGGCGAATATCCCTGCAACGTCGACGGCCAGCCCATCGAGGCCCTGCGCCACCAAGACACCCCGAACGACCTCGGCCACGGTCTGGTGGCCCGCCATGGCTTCTCCAACAAGCCGGAAGGCGGCTACCGCGACTATCACCACAAGATGACGACCTACGTCGCCGTCATCTCGGGTCCGGCCACCACCCTGTCGCCCGGCGTCTCGGCGCGGGGCAACGCCGTCCCGGAGGAGGAGGAAAACTCCGTGTTCAACTACGTCGACACGGCGTCGGGCCGCGCGGGCATCGGCGCCCTGACCGAGCGCCTGGCTCAAGACACGGTGGCCATCATCGGCCTGGGCGGCACGGGCGGCTACGTGTTGGACCTGGTCGCTAAAACCCCGGCGCCGGAGATCCGCCTGTTCGACAAGGACGACTTCCTCTCCCACAACGCCTTCCGCGGGCCGGGCGCGCCGTCGCTGGACGAACTGCGCGAAGTGCCTCTGAAGGTCGATTACTGGGCGGCGATCTACTCGCGCATGCGCAAGCGGGTCATTCCGCACGCGGTCGCTATCGACGCCTCCAACGCCCACTTGCTGGACGGCGTGACCTTCGCCTTCATCTGCATCGACGACGGTCCCTCCAAGAGGGCAATCATCGCCAAGCTCGAAGAGATCGGCGCCTCGTTCGTCGACGTGGGGATGGGCCTGCAGCTCGACGACGGGTCGCTGGGCGGCATCCTGCGGGTGACCACCAGCACCCCCGAGAAGCGCGAGCACGTCCACGGCGGCCGGATCGACTTCAGCGACGACAGGGGCCAGGACCTCTACGCCACGAACATCCAGGTCGCGGACCTGAATGCGCTGAACGCGATCATGGCCGTGATCAAGTGGAAGAAGCTGCGCGGCTTCTACCGGGACCTAGAGCGCGAGCATCACAGCACCTACACGACCGACGGCAACATGCTGCTCAACGGGGATCAATGATGTTGAAACACCTGCACCTCGATCATCAGTTCGTCCGGCATCTGCCGGACGTTCTGTGCCCCGGCCTCCTCTACATCTCCATGGAGTACGCCACCGCCTCGCACCTCTGCTGCTGCGGCTGCGGAGAGGAGGTGGTCACGCCGTTCACACCAGCCCAGTGGAAAATAACCTTCGATGGCGAAACGGTGTCTCTTAATCCGTCGGTGGGTAACTGGCTCCAGAGGTGCCGGTCGCACTACGTAATCCGCAGCGGCAAGGTCATTGAGGCCGGGACATGGTCAGATGAGCAGATCGCTGCCGGACTTGCTCACGATAAGGCGGCTCGTATTGCAATGTTCGATAAAGCTGGATCGTCGTCGGTGAAGCCAGCAGCGCCAGACCCGATGCCAGTCGGCAAGAGGTCGATCTGGGCCAAACTCAAGGCTTGGATTGGGTGATCCCAGGCGCGGCCGGCGACGGTCGTGACGGACCAGCAGCTCTTCCCCCTCACGCCCGGCGCCGACGCTTTCGCCGATAGTTGGGGGCGGCCGCGACGGCGACCGCCTCGAATGCCGGTGAAGCTCAACGCGATGCATCGTAGACTCGAGACAGCGGCCGAACCCAATTATCGGGGTCCGAACAATTTCGCCAGATCCTCAGGCATAAGCTCGACGACCCTGCGCCGGCAGCGATCAACAGGTGGGCGAGATCCCGGCAGATATCCTGACTGGATGTTCTGCTTAGTCAGGCTGCCCAACTGGCGGAAAGCGCCTCCGCTTGACGGAGCACGGTCTGGACTGCTGCATCCTGGAGATCGGGTGGATAACCATGCTTGCGCAAAATTCGTTTCACCAGCACCCGCATTCGGGCGCGAGCGCTTTCGCGGTGAGACCAATCCACCGTGATACTGCCCTTGAGGCTGACGAGGAGTTCATGGGCGATGACCTTCAGAGAATCGTTACCCATCACCTCGACTGCACTTCCGCTTTCCGCGAGCGCATCGTAAAAGGCGATCTCATCCTGCGACAATCCTTCATCTTCGCCCCGCCGGCGGGCTGCTCGGACCTCTTTGGCGAGGTCAATAAGTTCCTGCAGTACCTCGACGGTACTGATCGCGTTCGTATGGTAGCGCGCGATAGCGGCTTCCAAGCGTTCAGAAAAGCGTTTGGTCTCGACGACGTTCGTCTTAGTGCGTGAGCGAATTTCGTCGTTCAGCAGTTTGCGCAGTGCCTCAAGGGCCAGATTTTTCTTTTCGAGCTGCTGAACCTCGGCGAGAAATTCGTCCGACAGAATTGATATGTCGGGTGTGGTGATGCCGGCGGCGGCGAGGATATCGACGATCTCGGTTGATACGACCGCCCGATCCAAAATTTGCTGGATCGCAAATTCCCGATCTGTCCCGCTTTTTCCGCCGCCATCGGCAGACTTCACGAGAGCGGCGCGAACCGTCTGGAAGAAACCCACCTCATCCCTGACATCGCGCGCCTCATCGCTTGCTGACGTCAATGCAAACGCTTTCGAGAGCGCAAGCACCGCATCCTGATAGCGACGATTCTCTCGACGCTTCCCGTCCTCACTGCTTTCCTTGGCAGCGGCCTCGTGCTGGCAATTAAGTATCCATTCAATGGCCTCCGCCAGCACGACAAGGCGTTGATGCGGCGTGCCCGCCAAACCCCGCGCGTAGTCAAACCCGTGATACATCGCTTTCACGATTTCATATTTCTCAATTAGCACCGCGACCGCTTCGGCCTCGTTGATCCCGGCCTGGCGTTGATCCGAACCCGAATATTGGCCGAGAGCATTCTTCAGATTCTGGGCAATTCCAATGTAGTCGACGACAAGGCCGGCAGGCTTATCGCGGAACACGCGGTTAACGCGTGCGATGGCTTGCATCAGGCCGTGGCCCTTCATCGGCTTGTCGATGTACATCGTGTGCATCGATGGCGCGTCGAATCCGGTCAGCCACATATCGCGTACTATAACAAGCTTCAGCGAATCCTTCGGGTCCTTGGCTCGCTTTGCGAGTAGATTGCGTCGGCCTTTCGTTCCGACGTGAGGTTGCCACGCTTGTGGATCAGCTGCCGACCCGGTCATGACGACTTTGATCTTACCGGCCGCGTCATCGTCGCTATGCCAGGCAGGGCGGAGCGCAACGATGTGCTGATAGAGGGCAACACAGATACGCCGACTCATGCACACAACCATCGCCTTGCCATCCATGGCCGTGACGCGATCCTCGAAATGGCGAACCAGATCCGCCGCTACCATCGCAAGGCGCTTTTCGGACCCAACGAGAGCTTCGACGGTCGCCCACTTGCGTTTGATCCGTTCTTGTTCGGTCGCGACCTCGTCTTCCGTTAGCTCATCGATCTCGGCATCGATTTTCGGCTTCTCATCGTCTGAAAGTTCGATCCTGGCCAGGCGGCTTTCGTAGTAGATAGGGACCGTGGCGCCGTCCTCGACTGCGCGGCTGATGTCGTAGACATCAATGTATTCGCCAAACACAGCCGGGGTATTGACGTCGTCCTTCTCGATCGGCGTCCCCGTGAAGCCGATGAATGAAGCGTTTGGCAGGGCGTCGCGTAGATATTTTGCGAAACCATAGGCTATCTCGCCACTCTTCTGTTCGATCTTTGCGCGAAATCCATACTGGCTGCGATGCGCCTCGTCCGCGATCACAACGATGTTCCGCCGATCAGACAGGATTGGATAGATTGTCTCGCCCGTCGCTGGCGAGAACTTCTGGATTGTCGTAAAAATCACGCCACCCGACGCGCGGCTGAGGGACGACTGAAGATCATCGCGACTGTCGGCTTGAATCGGCGTTTGCCTGATCAGATCCCGACACATAGAGAAGGTGCCGAAGAGCTGATCGTCTAGGTCATTGCGATCAGTTATCACGACAATGGTTGGGTTTTTGAGTTCGGCCCGCCGCACGAGCTGGCCGGCATAGAACGCCATCAAAAGGCTCTTGCCGGAGCCTTGGGTATGCCAAATCACGCCGACCTTGCGGTCACCTTGCGGCGCGGAGGCCTCAACGGTTTTCTCGACCGCGTGCCGCACGGCATGGAACTGGTGATAGCCCGCGATGATCTTCGATAGGCCCGAGCCGGTCTCACCAAACACAGTGAAATCATGCAGCAGATCCAACAGCCGGCGCCTGTCAAAAATCCCCTCGATTAGGGTATTGAGCTCGGGCTGGCCTTTGGCCGCTATCGCCGTTCCGTCAGTTGTGCGCCAAGGCATAAACCGCTCCTGATCGGCGGTCAGCGAGCCGATCCGGGCCGTTATGCCATCAGATGTGACGAGCACCGCGTTCGTCCGGAAGAGGGCAGGAATCTGATCTTTGTAGGTTTGGAGCTGGTTGTGCGCGCCGGAAAGGGTGGCGTTCTCACCGCCCGGGGCCTTCAGTTCAATTACTCCCAGCGGCAGACCGTTGACGAAAATGACCACATCCGGCCGCCGATTGATGCTGCCCACAATCACGGCGAACTGGCTCGTTGCAAGCCATTCATTGGCGTCTGGATCGTCGAAATCGATCAGGCGGACCTTATCGCCTCGGATCGTGCCGTCTTCGCTGTAGAACTCGACGTCGATCCCCTCGACCATCAGCTTGTGTAGGCGGCGGTTTTCCTCGATGAGGGACGGCCTCTCTGTGGCGAGCACTTTCCGCAAGGCATCGCCACGCGCCTCAAGCGGGATCGTCGGATTCAACTTCTCAATAGCGGCGACGAGCCGCTTTGTCAGGATGACATCGGCGTAGGCTTCGCGCTCCGGAGCCCTTCCGTCCGGTCCAATCTCAGCATCGGTTGAAATGACGTAACCAAGGCCGGCGAGCTGATCGAGCAGCACCCGTTCAACGGCAGCTTCAGAAAGATAGGCCATCAGTCGACCACCGCCTCTTGATGAGCAGAGTCTTTGGCCTCACGGCATGCATTGAGCACGAGTTTGTAGGCTTCACGGTCCACCCCGAAGAGCAGACGGGATGTTTCGACCGCCAGCGGAACCTCTTCGCCATCGGGCAAGATCACCGCAAGATGCAACAGGCCGTCCTCGTCATCTCCAGCACGCAGCGCCGCATATTCGTCGATGAGTGCGTTCGAGACTTCGAAGCGCTCATAGGGCTCGAAGGTACGAACCGGGTCGGGTTCACGCTCCAGATAGGCCTCATGCAGAAATGTGACGATGGCGTCCGCAGCAAGCATGGCCGAGCGGCGATGATGCGCCGAAAGTTTGGCGATGAACCCGTCTTTGCCGTGGCTCACCGTGCCGGCTTCATTTCGCAAAACCCTGAGTGTATCGGTGAGCTTGTTGTGCTGCTTGATTAGGTCTGAAAAAGCACGATGCCGAACGGTTCCAAGATCAAGCATACGCGTTGCTAAGCCAACCAGTTCACCGAGTGGCGTGTCCGGCGCGGCGGGTTTCTTCGGACTTAATGGATCGTCGAGTTCTTCGATCAACAAGCGGCAAGCGCATTCCACAAAACCCTTGGCGGCGTCGATGCAGGCGTCATTCTCGTCGGCGAATTCGCGTTCCAAAGTCTCGAACGTCTGTTGCAGCATTGGCGCATGTCGCCAGTGCGTGCTGAACGACTTGATTCCGGGATACCAATCGGCGCTCATGTAGCCTCACCCGAGAGTTTCTCCGCATCCTTGACGCGGACTTCGCCGGACATGAGTTTTGGGAGGAGGAAATCGCGGGTAGCTACGAGTGTGCGGATTTCCTTTTCATTACTTACAAGGCCTTCAAATAGAGGTGTGACGGCTTGATCAAAAGCCCGCAGTAGATCCGACGAGGGAATATTTACGCTGATGGGGCGGAAATTCGCTTTGCTAATTTCCTGGAACGTTGATCCGTTGGCATTCTGGTGAACTTTTTCTATGTTGGCTTGCGCCCATAGCCACACGAAAACGTTGGACAGGCGCTTTTTACAGATCATCGCGATAAATCCTTGATTAACCGCGACTGGTATCTCTGCAATTGCCATGTAGCCGATAGGAGCGCGAGAAGAGAGCAACACGGCGCCAACCGGAAGCAGACCAGAACCAATCTGCAAAAGGCCCGCTTCGGTTTATAAATAGCGGCGGCAAAGTGTACCACTGAACCGGCTTATTTGCGGCCTTTATGGCGGCGCAAAAGTGTACCGGTCCTGCTAGGCCGATTGATGCCCTTGACGGGCATTGATTGGCTGGAAGGAT
>JAMFSY010000133.1 GCA_026225555.1 Methylacidiphilales bacterium | reverse complement strand
TTGCTGGCCGTGCCCCCGCCGCTTTGCACGGCGCTGGTCAACTGGTCCGCGTTATCGTAGCTCAAGGTGTTCACCACGGCTGTAGTGTTGTCGGCCTGCTGCGTCCACGTCGCGATCGTTCCCACCGAGTTGTAGGTGTAGTCGAACTTCGAAAGCGGCGTGTTGCTGATCATGCCCCAGACGTAGTTCTTGATTTCCTGCAGCCGTTGATCGCCCGTATTGCCAAAGTAACTGTAATCGGTCTTCTGTCCATTCGGATAGGTCACTTCGCTTAACCGGCTGGTTTCATCCACGTAGGCGTAGATGAACGCGCCAAGCGGGTTGCTGACGTTGGTAACGCGGCCCAGCGCATCGAATGTGGTACTGACGTTATTGGCATTAGTCGTCGTTCCATCGACACTGCGGCCCGTGACCCGGCCCAGTTCGTCGTACGTATAGGCCACCGTGGCGCTTGAGCCCGCGATGGGCACGCTGACCGAGCTGAGCCGTCCCGCGCCGGTGGTGACCGAACCGGTGATCGGGTTGTAACTGTAGTTCGTCGTGCCGGTGCCATCGGTCATACTGAGAACGCGATTGTAAATCGGGTCATAGGTGAAGCTGACATTGGGCGTGATGCCCATGCCGGAAGCGGGATCATACGTGGTGCCCGACAGAGTGTTGTCCAGATTATAGGTGTAGGCGGCCGAGTTGCCATCGGCATCCGTCATGGAGGCAAGACGGCTGGTATTGTTCTCGTAGGTGTAGCTGATTTGGCTGCCGTCGGCATAGACCTTGCCGGTGACCCTGCCCATGATGTCGAGGTTCCAGGTTGTGACGTTGCCGTTGGCGTCGGTGAGGGTCGAGAGGCCGCCGCAAGTACACCAGCTGTACTTGGTGGTGCGATTGAGCGGATCGGTGGTTTGCAACAGTTCCCGAATCGCATCGTACTGGTTGGTGGTCGCGCGGCCCTGGCGATCAACCGTTTTGGCCACGTCGAGGATCTTGTAGAAGGTCTGGTCGGTGGTGCCATCGGGATAGGTCGTCGTCGTGGGCCGGTCAAGGTTGTCGTAGGCCATCGTGAGGGCGTAACCTTCGCTATCGGTGACGGTGTGGACCCGCCCTTCACCATCGTAGGTATAACTGGTCGTGGCTCCGCTGACCGGGCCGGTGACCAAGGTGAGATAATTGCCGGAGCCAGATCCCGTGGGTCCGGCATAGGTCATGGTGGTGATTTGATTGTTGCCACCGACCACTACCGTACGGCTGAGCAATTGCCCTTGCCCGTTATAGGTCATGGTGGCGACCTGGCCCGAGGCATCGGTCACGGTCAAAGGCTCGTGCTGGCTGTTATACGTCACTGTACTTAGCAAGTCCTGACCGGTGCCATGGGTTTGCGTGACGGTGAGCAGGTCGATGCCGTTGGTGTCGTAGGTGTAGTTGGTGGTGCGCCCGAGCGGATCGACGCTTTGTGTGATCATGCCGGTGCTATTGTAAGTGGCATAGCTGGCTTGCGTAGCGCCGCTATCGAGCAGTCGGGCCGTGATCGTCGTGCTGGCCGAAGCTTCATCGGCAATATAATCGGCCTGGGCCTGGCCCTGGTAATTATACCAAACACGGCCTTCCAACGGCTTCTTCGTGCTATCGACGATATTCGTTAAACCACGGGGGCCGTTCATCCAGTGGGTAATCGTCGCCTTGGTATAATCGGGCGTGGGCGAATATTGGCGCCGGGTCCAATAATAGGTATTGCCGCTGCTGAGGCCGCTGGCCGCCGATTGAATCCCGGTGGCCGAAGGAACCGTATCCGTATCCGAGATCGTGGAGACGCTATTGTAGCGAAGCTCGATCCGCTCGGTTTGCGACAGCGGATTGGTGGCGTTGACCCCATGATGTAACGCATCGCTATCGGTGGTGAACGCGGTGGTGCCGTAGGGGGTGGTGAGTTGGTTGAGGAAGTTGGTTCCGTCGTAGGCGAAGTTTGAGACGATGCCGAGTGCGTCGGTACTGGAAGTGAGCCGTCCCTGGCTGTCGTACTGGAACTTGGCCGAACGGCCGAAGGGATCAGTCACCTTCGTGATCTTGTACTGGTCGCCATTGGCGTAACTGAGCGTCGTGACTTGTCCGATGGCGTCGGTAATCGTGACCAGGCGATTCAGGCTGTCATAGCCATAGGAAACCGTATTGCCCTGCGCGTCGGTTTCGCTGGAGATCAGGAAAAGAGGAACGTTATTGGGATCCGTCGCCGCCTGACCATAAATCTGAGAGGAACCGTCCGGCAGAGTACGAATATAGCGTTGGTTGGCGTTGTCCCACGATAACACCGCTCGGCTGTTGCGCTCCGGATCGGAGATCACGTTGCCGGATGACGCCAGATCCGAGCCATTTCCTATGTTAAAATTTGGATAATACTCCACACCGCCGCCGGGCACAAAGCGGGTGACGTCTCCACTGGTGGGATTATTGGAGATGTAGGATAAATAGCTATAGGTGAACTGGTTGCCCATGTTGGCGAGGAATGGTAACGATTCCTGGCCCACATCACCCTGGTTATAGGTAATGGTGAACGCCATTCCCGGTCCTATAGGCGAACTATAGGACGCAGGTGTGTCCGTCACTCGCAGGCTTCCCCTCAATCCATCAAATGAATAGCCTGCCATATGAGAATTTGCCGGAGACGCGTTACTGCAGGCCGCGCAGGACGAACATCCCCCGGGGGGGGATTGATCAGCCTTGGCAGGCAGCCCCGTGGGGGGAGGTAGCTGCACGCTAAAGTTGCGCACGAACGATTGGGGCGGACGTGTTAGATAGTTTCCACTTGAGTCGCCCGTGTAGAAAAGCTTAATTCCTGGAACCGCGGCACCATACGCAACCCAGTCATGGAAAAAATATTCGGCGGCGGTTACCGTCTGGTTCCAAAATTGGTTGGCCGTAGCTGGTGGATCGGGAATGGGCCCTTCCACGTACAGGTTCCACGTCTGGGTGTCGTTGTAGAATTCCCCCGGCGGTTGACCCAAATCCCATTCGTTATAGGGAGGATCGTAATCCCCCCACCCGTCACGAAATTCCCAAAGATTATTCGCATACGTCCAGGTAAAAGTAATGCTGTAATCGCCGGTAAAGTTCGCCGTCAACCCATAATACCCTGAATTCACAATTTTACCATCCCCGGCGACCCTGAACTCAGTATCGACGAAAGGTCCAAAATGAAGATGATAAAGTCCAGGGGCCACCGCTTGCGGACCTGTAAGTGGATTGATCGCAGAATTGATTTTGATATTTATCGTCACCGAGTCTTCTGATGGCGGGTAGCTCGAATTGAGTACCACGTTGGTCGCCCTCACTCCGGTGGCGGCCACCCAGAACGTCACGGCTAAATACAACAATCGTTTCATACGCATAGAAAATCGAGCCATTAGGGTAATGCTACCGCGTCTGAAGGCGTGGTGACGGATATTCCCACCGGGGAATTGGCGGAAGGCTGGGTCTCGGTCGTGCCAGAACTCGTTGCCTGACCTGCCTCATTCAACGTGCCGACTTCGTACTGGTAATTGACACCTGCTACGACAGTTTGATCCACATACGCTGTTGTTCCGGCATCAAGCGTGGCAATGAGATGATAAGCGCCTCCGTTATCACTGCGATAAACGTTGATGGTATCGTAGGTGCCCGATCCAATGGACCAGCTTAGATCGAGCGCTCCGCCAGCAGCATCAACGCTGACCGCCAGTCCAGTAGGCGTGGGGGGAGCGCTCGGAGGAGTGGCACTGTTGATCGCATATTGGGCGGTCGTCACCGCTCCGATTTGGGAGCCATCCGTCCAAAAGACGGCAGCCTCGACCAAGGCATTGCTGCTGAGAGTAAAAGGATCGGTATAAGCCGTTGAAGAAGCTGTAGGCGACGAGCCGTCAGTGGTGTAACGGATCGTCGCGCCGGTCGGAGCTGTCGCGGACATGGTGATGGTTTGGGAAGCGCCGTACGAACCCGGTAGTGGAGTGATCACCGGCCCTGGGACGGAGATTCCGATATTATACTTGTTGGCCAGATACAAATTGACCTGCGCAAATTCATCCGAGCTGAGTTGGTGATCGTAAACCAGTATTTCTGCAATGTCGCCCTGCCAGCCGAAGCTTTGACCGCCCCAGGCCCCCACCGTAATGCCAGAGGAAACATTTTGTAGCCCGCTAAGAGGTCCCGTTCCTACATTCGCGCCATTTTGATAGAGCGTAGCCCCATTTTGAGGACCATAACATACCCCAGCTTGCAGGACAAAAACGTTGGCACTTGGAACCGCACCCGCCAAATAAGCAATACCCGTCGTCTCAAAAACATTTGAATTCGACTCATACCCTATTCCCCTCCCCTGTCCGGTGCCCGTGCCTCCTAGGAAAAAGGCATATTGCATAGCGGAGGGATTACTTGTGCTGCCCACCTCGATAATCGTCATATCCGCATTTAGCCCGGGCCCGAAATTGGCTGGATTAGTCAACCATTGAGATCCGTTGAAACGCAGAGCGGGTAACCCATTGACGTCATTCGTTACATAGCTGGGCTCATCGGCTAAGGTGCTTTGTGAAACGCTGTTATTACCGCTTTGATCCGACCAAGCGGTCACGTTGTTACTCCCGTCAGTTGTGACCCCGGAATCAGCTTTTAGCCACAGGACCAAGCCGTCGGTCAGCATGTCTGGATTCGACGCAAGCAAAGCGGCGTAGTTTTCCGCCTGCGCTTTGTCCCATTGATTGAGTACTATTTGCGCTTGGACATCGCTGCTGTAGGCCAGCAGCCAAGTGGCATTCGGATCATACAACCCATATTTATCGGCCAAGTAGATTTCTATCTGCTGGCGTTCGGTATCCGTTAATGCCCGATTATAGATAAGAATTTCGGAAATCTGACCGTTGAAGAATTGTCCCAGCCAGCTCGAACTGGCCCCGCCAATAACTAAATCTTTTCGAGAAGAATCGCCATTATCCACTGAACCCGAGACAGAGGAAGTGCCTTGGCTTATGCCAGAAACTTCCAAAAGTCCCATCGAGCCATTATAGCCGCCGCAAAGCAAAAAGGGTTGATTAATACCAACAGAATTCACACTGCCAGCTCCTAAAGGCGTGCCACTAATCGCGCATTGAAAATAGGGATCACTGTTAGGATCGATTCCTAATGCATAAGCGACATAGGGACTGTTCCAAGAACTGCTGTTGTAATAAGGCTTAGACAAAAGAGGCTGATAATCTGTTTTTCCACCTGTCTTTCCAACAGCAAAAACCGTCATCTGCGCTGGCCGCAAGCTTGTATTATCTGTCACCGTCAAATAAGAACTTGTACCATTAAAGCTTAACGCTGGCAGACCATTAATTGCGCTCGAAACAACCGCCGGCTGATCACCCAAGGAAGATTGTACCGCGTTATTTCCGGCCGGACCTTGGTCTGCCCAAGCACTAACGTTTCCACTTCCGTCTGCCGTTACTCCCGTTTCAGCCTTGAGCCACACGTCCAGACCAGCTGCCGGAATGGGTGGATCCGTGGTCAAAAAAGCTGCGTAGGCAGCTGCTTGGGCTTTAGTCCACTGATTGAGTGTTATTTGCGCCTGGACATCGCTGCTATAACTTAGCGGCCACGTCGCATTAATGTTATAATAACCATATTTATCGGCGAGATAACCTTCGACCTGCTGTCGCTCTGCAGTACTTAACGCCCGATTGTAAATCAGGACCTCGTGAATGGTTCCATCCCAAAATCGTGGATAACTCCCGTTGGATACGTCTCCGATATTTAAACCTGCACTTGTGGCGTTAGTGGCAATCGTTCCACTTCCATTGGCATTACCTCGTTCATAAAAGCTGATTGTTTGGTTACTTTTCGTGTAGACCCCTTCCACGATATTATCCTCGCCGACGTTGAGGAATTGGCCGGCTTGAACGTTATTGGGATAATTACCGAAAATATTGACGTTATCATAATTACCCAATGTTCGGGTCTCCCCCGTAGGGTTACCGACATCCGCAATGTACCGCTCTCCAACCGTGTCATTGGACACTCCACAGGCAACGATGGTGAAGTCTTGATCCAGCGGAACGTAATCGGGTGATGTCAATCTCTGCGAACCATTGAAAACCAAGCCTGGCTCTCCATTAAGCATGTTTGCCGTCCATGTTGGGTCTGTCGCCGTGTTGGGAACGACGGTGAATCCACTACGCTGGTCCGTCCATGCGGTAACATTATTACTACCATCTTTTGTAATCCCCGCGTCGGGCTTGAACCAAACCATCAATCCTACTGGAGGCACTGCCGGGCTGGTTGCCAGGAATGCCACGTAGGCATCCGCCTGTGCTTTGGTCCATTGGTTGCGAGTGATTTCTGCTTGCACCGCCGTACTGTAGGAACTGGGCCAGGTGGCGTTCGGCTGATAAATCCCATACTTATCTGCAAGATAAACTTCTACTTGTTGTCTTTCCGTGTCGCTCAAGGCCCGATTATAAACCAAAATCTCCTGGCACTCTCCGTTCCAAGGCCGTGGATAAGATCCGCTGGTTACATCGCCAACGATTAAGCCCGAGTTGGTAGGCGAGAACGATGCCGTTGCCGTTCCGGCCAGATTACCTCGATCATAAAAAGCCACTTGGCCGATGCTTTGAGTGTATACAGCCTCGACGATACCCGTCTCCCCTGTTGATAAGTAATTTCCCGCCGACGCCGTAGAATTCCAAAAAGCCAAAAGATTTTGGCCACCACTATTTCCCAAAGCACGAAGGCCTCCTGTGACGCCTCCATCACCAACGCTGAACATGTACCTCTCTGAATTTGTATCGTTAGAAGAACCGAGGGTAATAAAGGTCCAATCCTGATTGAGGGGAACAATGGTAGAAGACGGAGCCACTAATCGTTGGCTTCCATTAAAGCTAAGCGCTGGCAACTTATCGGCGGAGTTCGTTGTTAGAGTAGGCTGAACTCCACTCGCTGTCTGCGTGACAATATTTGCAGAAATGCTCTGGTCCTGCCATTGAGTAACATTACCGCTGCCGTCCACGGTAACTCCTGCATCCGCCTTGAGCCACAAAGCCAAACCAACTGCCGGGACGGGAGGATTCGTGGCCAGAAAAGCCGCATAGGCATCTGCTTGCGCCTTATTCCATTGATTCGCCGTAATTTGAGCCTGAACATCGCCGCTGTAGGCTAAAGGCCATGTAGCGTTAATATCATAGAGCCCGTACTTGTCCGCCAAATAACCTTCGGCTTGAGCCTGATCGGCATCGCTTAAAGCGTGATCATAAACCAGAATTTCAGAGACATCCGCGATTAGATACTCCCAAGGACTCGCGTCGCTACGGGCACCAATGCAAACATTTGCGGTTCCACCGCTATAGTCGATTACACCGGATGTCGCGGTGCTTCCCGTGAGAGTTCCCGAAAGGAAAACCTGCTGGGCCGTCCCATCGTATTTCCAGCCAAAAACATGAGGCTGAGACAGGCTATAGGTGTTATTTGAATTATTTTCGTCCAAATTCCCAGCGACTCCGACTGCCGATCTGAGATAATTCCCGGCATTGACACCAAAGAGGCTGGCAAACCACGTAACATAAGGAGCGTCCCATCCAGTGGAGCGATACCCTCGACCAATGAGTGTCTGATAGGTTGAAGCGCTGTTTTCCTGTGCTACAGCCAGAACGGTAAAGTAACTTGGATGCAATGTTGATGCATCGGGGATGACCAGGTAGTTATTTCCAGCGAAATGCAGCGCAGGCTTGCCGCCCGCCCCCTGAGTGAGAACCGTTACAGGACTACTGCTGCCCAGGCCTGCATTATTGCCGAAGGGGCTTTGATCGGCCCAGGAACTTACATTGCCGCTGCCGTCCGCCGTCACCCCTGCATCCGCCTTGAACCAGAGGCTTAAACCTTTAGCAGGAGCGGGCGGAACCGTGGCGACAAAAGCCACGTACGCATCTGACTGCCCCTTATTCCATTGGTTCGCCGTAATTTGAGCCTGAACATCGCTGCTGTAGGCTAAAGGCCATGTGGCGTTCGGACTATAATAGCCATACTTATCAGCCAGATACTCATCGACATGCATTAATTCGCCTGACGAGAGTTGATGGTTATACACTAGCACTTCGGCAATATCTCCCTGCCATCCCCCTCCTCCTGAACCACCGCCGTAAGCCCCCACCGTGATGCCGTTTCCGACATTATCCAGCCCACTTATACCACTGGACGCTTGCTGAACCCCATTTCGGTAAAAGGTGACGCCAGTCCTGCTTGAATCCAGAGATGTTACTTCTGAAACGAAGGTGTTGGCAGGGGGAACACTTTCCCCGTAACAACCCACTCCATACGCATCTAAATACTCATGCGCTTGATAGTAGAATTGGCTTCGTCCCTGTCCTTCTGCAAGGGCTCCCAAATAAATAGCGTATTGGTTTTGAGTGGGATTTGTACTTTCAGAAACCGTAATCATCGTCATATCAGCACTGATGGCCGAACCGATCGCACCGCTGTTGTAAAGCCATTGATTACTGTTAAACCGTAAGGCCGGTTTCTCGTTAATATCGTTGGCCACATAGGTGGGCATGGCGCTTCCAGTCTGGCTAATTGGGTAGTTTCCAGTTTGATCGGCCCAGTTACTGACATTTCCACTTTCATCCTTTGTGACACCTATATCGGATTTATACCAGGCCTCGAGGCCACTTTGAACTCCACAACGGACGGAAAAGCAAACTGTCGCCGTGCCAGCACCTGAAACGGCAGTTGCGGTAATTGTATTATTTTTTAAAGCCTCCGGGCCCGCTTGGTAGTAGATGGTGGCGTTACCGCTCGCATCGGTTGTCAGGCTGACACTCACCGTCGTAGTTCCACCGCTCGTCTGGCAAAGGCCGCCATCCGATCCTGAGGCCAGGGCGAAGGTAATCGGCGCATTGGCCAAAGGTCCTCCCAGACCGTTAGTGACCTGAACGACAAGAGGACTGGCTTCAAACGTATTGGCCGCTACGGTTTGACCATCGCCGCTGGACTTGATCAAGGTCGGAACTTGAGTTCCGTAGTAACCCGTCAACCCTGAACTAATAAATTGCGAAGTAACCAGCGTATTGGTCCCTAAAGGATTAAAACCTTCGAGATAATCGTCAAAAACCGTCAGCCCACTGCCATTGAGATCGGTATAAGTCACCGGCAATTGGGTTACCTCTTGCGGACCCAAGGCCCGGCTATAAAGCCGTGTTTCATCAAGGGCAAAAGGGGAATTAGTGGCATCGGTTTCTGAGGCCCCCAAGGTGAACGAAGCCACCGGCCCATTGGACCAATTAGTTACAGTTCCGCTGGCTTGATTTTGACCGTCGATATAGACCGTCGCAATCTGGTTGGTTGCATAAGTAACAACCACCTGATGCCAAGTCCCATCGTAAAGTTGAACGGCATTTGTCGCTGGCCCGATCGTTTGAAGATCGCCAACTGCATCTGAAAATGTAACCCCAGCTACACCGTCCGCGTCCGCCCCCAAACTCCAGGAATTTGTTTGGCCGTTGATCCATGTCGCGATAGTCGTGGGTTGATCCGAGCTATTGGTAGCTTGGAACCAGGTCGAAAAGGTAAACTGGTTGGTTGCCGCGTTCAGCGCGTTGTTGGTCGAAAAGTTGACCTCCGCGTTGGTCGTGAAGGATAAAGAATTACTAAAAAGTCCCGCGCCATAAAGGTTGGCCGAAAAGCCAGTCATGGCGCCATCGATATGGTTTGTCCAGCGATCCGTAACCGTATTGGTCGAACTGGGCTCCATTTGCCACCAAGCGACTAAATCACTCGGATCATAAACATTGGTTCCCAGCCCGTACTGAGCCTTCCAAGAATCCGGCAGGTTGTCCCCCTCCCAATCCGAAGCCCAAATCATGGCGGGAAGGATCAAAGCCAAAGCCAAAACTGCCAGAAAAATCAAGAAAATGATTCGGACTTCAACGTATGAATCCGTTTTATCCTTTCGGCAATCAATTCTCCTGTCCACCGACCCTTGTTATGAAGAAATATTAATCTGCGCAATAGATTTCAGACTGAAGAAAAATTTATTTTAAAGTCTTCAAATTGACACATGCAATGTGAACTCTAAGAAGCCAATTTATAGAGGTGTTTCCCGTTAAATTTACTTTGGAAAGTGGATATCGGCTGACTCTTTCTCAAGTTAAGCCAAAAAAATAAGAATCTTATTCGTTATCCTTTTCCATTGCTCCTTCCATCCCTTTCCTTTTGACACCCAAGATATACCGCCGCCAAAATGAGCAGCAGCGTGAAAGGCATGCTGGCGGTCAGATTTTGTGCGATAGCATTGAACCAATTTCCCATGTCGCAAGGCTGCTCCGAGAATTTTGACCAGTCGAGCCGTTCTCCTAGCTCAGATCGACAAAATGCATGGGCCAGTCGTGCGCTGTATGAATGGTCTTGGGTTTAAATTCTGGCATCTTTGTCTACCTAAACTGCTCCCCTTCGAGCCCTTTAGCCGTCGTTAGTAGACCTTTGTACATGTCGCTCTCGACACAGCGGTCCTATCGATCGCTTCAACTGCTCCATCCCGGATGGAGAAACCAGTACTATCCAGCCATGCGCGAACTCGATGTCTGAATAGAGGTTTCGCCGTTCATAAGGACCATCTTGCCACCAGAGGCTCTCAGCCACGATCTTCCCCTCCGCATCCTCCCATGCGAAGAGGCCTCGTTCGCTGGGATTCCAGCCAAGCCGTTTTGCTAACCCAGGCTCAAAAGCCAGAAATCTGCCCCCTCGGGTACCGAAAACACCAAAAGAAGTTACAGCACAATGCCAACCGTCCCACGGGCGGTCATAAGCGAAGTAATCGGGGTAGCAGACGAAACATCGTTTCCGAATAGGTCTTTGCTGGCGAACCCAGGTTGGATGAACGGTGCACGCCCCGTCGCCATGATCGTTCCTGCGGCGTGTTCAGCGGCATTGCTCCAGTTCGTGGAACGGAAGTTAGCTTCACTCGCCAGAATGAGACAGGTGGGCGGCCAGACGCTGCCTTCGAATGATTGACCCGAAGAGTCCCGTAAAAAGCATCACGATTGAAGGGTCCAAGCAGTCGAAGTTGGACGGAGAGTGCGTAATCGATCTAGCGGAGTACGCCGAAAAGACTGATGAAACTGCTAAAATCGCGTACTTCCAGTTGAAGCACTCGACGCTACGGTTGCATAAAAATCTGACCTTCAGCGATGCTCAGAAAACCCTCGCAGGCTTTGCGGCCCGCTTCCAAGCAGCGCGGAAAGAGAAACGCGGCAAGCGTCCGTTCAGCACCTTCACGCTCGTGACTAATCGCCTGATTAGTCCGCAGCTTAAGATGGGCATCGAGCGCATACGAACGGGTAAAAAGACAACGCCAGCCCTGCAAAAACAGATGGAGAAGTCCACGAAGTTGGCGGGCGAGGAACTTCCCTTGATTGGGCATTCCGGCACGGCCCGTGAAGCTCTCTTTCAGGAGCTTAGAACAAAAACTAAATCACAAATGGCCACTATTAGGGCCACCACGCCGCCTTTCAAATCAAGGGAGACCCGCTGCCTAAAGCGTTAAGTTATTTTCTGAGAACCACAATTCCTCGTTCGGTTATGAACCAGTGAAGAAGATCATGGTCCAAGTCACTTTTGAGCGAGTTAATAAACCCTTCGGTTGTAAGCCAATTAAGCGCTTCCTTGAACTCGAGATCGTCAGCCTTAGGTCGAATCCTCAAGTTCACGAAAAGTTGGAGAGTGGACTCCGGTAGAGCCCCTTGAATTGGGTCTAAAATTACTAAAATTATGTGACGGACCTCAATTTTACGCATGGAAGTTTGTGGCGGAGGACTGTCGAGGCGACCCAAGAAGAGAGAGCTACGTAACTCGTTCCATGGGCCGATACAAGCAATTCTTGGCGGTGATTCTTTGCAAAAAAACTAATTGCTCCCTCCACCCCGATCGCCTGCCACACGGGTAGAAAGCGCGCCAAAACGGGCGCGGTTGGACTTGGATTGGCTTGGACACTTTCTCACTTTCTTTCTCACTTCGTCATTTTAACATAATTCAAAGTCGCAAGCCGTTGATTATTAGCGTGGAGCGGGCGGAGGGAATCGAACCCTCGTGTGTAGCTTGGAAGGCTACCGTTCTACCATTGAACTACGCCCGCGATGGGGAACTCGCTGAAGTCCGTCACTTTGTCGAAGCGGCGGGAGAAATGCAATTCCGAACCGCGTCATTATCTTGGTTGGGGTCAACGGGTGAAGGAGTTGGTGTGGTGGCCCACGTCGAGGCGGTATCGGGGGCCGGTGCGGCGCAGGGTAACGCGCGAGCCGAAGGTCTCGGTCAGGCGCTCCGAGGTGAGGACGCTTTCCTTCGTTCCGCTGGCCAGGACCTTGCCGCCGCTCAGCAGGAGGACGTGGGTGAAAAGAGGGATGATTTCCTCGACGTGATGCGTGACTAGAACGAGGGTCGGGGCCTGAGGCCGCCCTGCCAGTTTTTGCAGGAAGGCGAGAAAATCCTCGCGGGCGACGGGGTCGAGGCCCGCGCAAGGCTCGTCGAGAAATAGCATTTTCAGCCGCGCCATGATGGCCCGGCCAATGAGAATCCGCTGTCGTTCACCTTGGGAAAGATAACACCAGGGCCGGTCGGCCAGGTGCGTGGCGTGAACCTGTCGCAGAATTTGCGCCGCCTGTTTCGCCTCGGAGGCGGGCATGCGGCCCCAGTAATTGATCTGCGCCGTGCGACCGGAAATGACAACCTCGAGCGCCGTCTGGTCGGGCTCGATCTGGTGCCCGAGGCTCGCGCTGACGAGCCCGACGGCGGTGCGGACATCCCGCCAATCGGTCGCCCCGAATTGTGCGGAGCCAATCTGCACCTCGCCGCTGGTGGGGACGAGATAGCCGGTCAGCGCGCTGAGCAGTGAGGTCTTGCCCGAGCCGTTCGCACCCAGGATGACCCAATGCTGCCCGCGTTCCACGCGCCAATTCACCTCGTGGAGAATCACGGCGTCGCGTTCGATCCGAAGTTTCTCCACCTCAAAAATGGGTTGTTTCTTTTTCATGCTCAGTCTTTCAGTCCGCCTTGCAACGATCCGGCATAGCCGGTCAACTCGGTATAGCCAACGCCCGAGACATTTTTGTCGGCCACGTTTCCGCGCGTGGAGCAGGCGCCCTCCCAATAATCGAGAGCGCCCATCCGGATCAAATGCAGTTCCTGGTTCGCCATTTCCGGGGAGATGATGAGATCCGCGCGATGGCCCGGCACGACGATGTGCCAGCCTGCGGGATAAACGGCGCCGCTGACCGGGCTTCGCCATGTCCCTTGTCGCTCGATGGAGAAACTGCCCGGCGCGAGCCGCTCAGAAGAGCCGTCGGCCTTGACCCACGTACCTTCGGAGACCGGGTCCATCGCGCCCGATTTATCGCGCATCGCGTAGAGCATGATCTCTTCGTGGTTGTCGAGCTGGAGGCAAAACCAATCCCACCCCACCTGATCGGGCCCGAGCGAACTGGTGCTGAATTCATGGTCAAACCAGCTTAGGCCCGAGACGTCGTAGGTCTGGTCGGCGATCCGCAGTTTCCCGGTCGTGGCCAAACGCGGATAGGAATAGTAATAGGAGGCCTGACCGGCACCCTTCGCTTTCTGACTCAATCCGCCAACTCCTTCGAGAATAAGCGGCTTGAGCGGATGCGCCATGAAATCGATGGCCAGATCGGGCTCAGGCGCGACGAGATGGATCCCCTCACCCGCGTCCTGTTGAATCGTCCAGGGCCCCAGCGCGACATCCATGTGGCCGACCTCGGCTTTGGCTCCGCCCAGTGCGCCGCGGCTCACCCGTTCCCGGACATGAAAATGATCATTCTCGATGTCACTGATCGTGAAGTGACCAAAGTAAAAATCCCGCACGGCCCAGCGGCTTTGCGGCTGGGCGGGAGTAAACTGGATGCCCTGCCGGAAGAGCGTGAGCTGGTAGCCAAAATGGTGTTGCCGCGAATCCTGCAAATTACCAGTGAAGTACCACCACTCCGTTTTGAAATCGGGATGCGCCCCGTGATCGCGTGGAAAGACCCAAGACCACGGTCCGATGGCGCGCTGCCACGGTTCCGGTCTGGCGGCGGGTTGGGCCGGTAAAGGCGATGCCATTCCCACGAGGAGAAGGATCGCGAAAGCCGCCAGGCCGCCCGCGCATCGGAAGCATCGAGCCAACGTCGGTCCCGGTTCGCCGTGCTTAGAGAACGCTATCGACGACCTTGGTGAGTTGCTTCGGGTCGCTGACATCGGCCACGCGTTTGATCTCATGCCCCTTGCGGTCGTAGATCACGAGGTGCACTTGATCGTAGACGCTGTCCCAGCCGAGAGCATCCAGGGTCGAGCCGCTGAAGTCAGGGATGATCGGGGCGTGATTGCCGCCCACACCGGCTTTCTTGAGCCGGATCGCCTCCTTGGCTTCTTCCTTGCGAATCTGCACGCGCACGATGCCACGCATTTCCGGCGGCACACCGCCGCGCAAGTCCACCACCCGCACCAGGGTGAAGTCTGAGCGCGAGCGATAGGAGTCGAGCGCCAGGGTCATCTTGCGCGAGGCATCTTCCAGATCGGGATTGGTATACATCACCAGCGTGTAGTGCCCGGTGCCATTTACCGCCACGGAGCGGCCATCGACGTCCAGCCCGCTGATCGCGGGAATTTTTTCCGGCGAGGGCGTGGCCCAAGAGGTGGAACCGATGATCAGAACAAAAGCGAAAAGCCGCAACGAGGCGACGAAAAAAGGCATCCGAGACATGATGACTGAGCTTAGCCCCTCACGTGCCGAAATCAACGGAATTAGAGGGCAAGCAAGTCTCCAATGCCGTTATCGCCCTCTTACATTTGAATCGAGGATGACGACGAGCCAAATAATCTATACTCTCCAAATAATATTCAATGAAGGTTTGATAGGTGCCCGCCCCTTTGCCGTCTAAATTCGCAATGTCACTCAAGAATTCATCGGGCCCCATCGCCATCATTGGAGCCGGCCTTTCCGGCCTCAGTTGCGCACAGGCCCTGCGGGGGGCGGGAGTCGAAGCCAGGCTTTTCGAACGCGCCCGGCGCGTGGGCGGCCGTTGCGCGACCCGCTTATGGCAAGGCCACCTGGTCGACCATGGCGTCCAATACTTCACCGCGCAGACCTCCGAATTTAAACGGGAACTGTTGACCCGGTTGCGTCAGTTTCGCCCCATCGTTCCGCCCATCCTCGATCATCACCAGAAGATCGTCCCCAGCCCCAATGGCCCTCGGTTCTATGTTCTCCAGGGCAACAATTACTTTGCGCAGGTGCTCGCCCAAGGTCTCGACGTGCGCCTGAATACGAACGTGGAAACGATCACCTTCGGCAATGACGGCATCGAATGCCAGGGGGAGAAATACCGGGTGGTCGTTAGTTCCCTGCCCGCTCCGCAGACGGCCCGTCTTTTCGCGCTCGGGGATACGGGGGAGGAATATCTCTGCTGTCTTTCGGCGCTGCTGGAATACCAGGGCGCGCATGTCGGAGACTCCCGCGAGTGTTATGCGCGGATCCTGCCGGAGGGAAGTGAGCCGATCCTCGGCAGTTATTGCGAAAATCACAAGTCGGGCCGGATCATCGGCAACAAGACTGTTTTCGTGGCCCTGGGCTCGCCCCGCTTCAGCGCGGCTTACGCCGATGCTCCGCAGGATGCCTATCTTCCCGACCTCATCCGGGCCCATGAAAACCTGTGGAAAATTCCCTCCGGGACATGTACCGCCAGCTTCGGTCATCGCTGGCGATTGTCCCGACCGCGCAAGGCGCATCCTCTCGATTTCGATCTCCCGACCGGCGCTTTTATCTGCGGAGATTCCCGCAGCGAGGAATCGACGGTGGAGGAAGTCTGGCTGGACGGTCGCCGGGCGGCGGAAGAGGTCCTCGCCTACCTGGCTTCCTGACTCGACTGACGTCTTAACGTCGCCGCGAAGGAAACCGTACGATCCAGCAGGCGCCGATAATCAGCGACCACGCGCAGGCCTGGGCCCAGAGCAGAATGATCACGACCGAGCCAAGCACCTCGTACACGGCATTGGTGCGCCAGATGTTCAGCAGCGCAAAGAGCATACTGCAAAGCATCCAGCCGCATGCCGCCACGAAGCTCCCATTTCGCACTTGGGAAAGTTTATATCGTTTGCTCGGAACCAACGCATAGGTCAGGAAGAACGCACAAAAGAGCGATGCCAGTCCGACCAGATCCCGCGTGATGATCAGTGGGACCCGCCAGAACGTGGGGTTGAGATGCAACTGGGCCAGAACTGCCCGGGGCGACACCGCCGAGCAGGCCGCAAGCAGGAGCAGCAACAGCATCCAGATCATGAACAGGTAAATGGTCTTGAAGACGACATGCAGATTCCAATCCGGAGCCTTTCGGGGATCATCGAAAATAAACAGCAACGTGCGGACGACCTGGGTCATCAAATTGAACGAAGTGTAAACCGCCAGGAGAAAACCGACCGTGGCCAGTCCGGGATGTGAGCTCTCCTGCAGGGCGCTGATCATCTGGGCCACCCGCTCCACGCGCTCCCGTTTTGCCTGTAGCTCGGCATCGGCCGTTTCGGCCTTCGAGGCCTGGACCTGCGAGACATCGATGCTTTGGGCGGGAAGAATATCGACCAGCAAATCGCTGTAGGCCTTAACCAAGTCCTGGTGGGTCAGTTCCGTCTCAATGGTAAACGTGACGATGAGAAAGGGGATCAGGGACAAAACGATGCAATAGGCCAGCGCGGCGGCGTAAGTGCCGAGGCGATCCGCCTTCGCTGCCAGGATGGGGCCGTAGAGCCATTTCCACATAGTCGTGTCGAAAACTGCATGGTCGCCGTTCGGGAAGCAATCACCAAGGTGGAGACGCGATGCCTGCCGGGAATTGATCGCCCTTCGCCCGCCTGTCGCGCTACCGTTCCCCATGCCAAGCTTCTTTATCACCGGCACTGATACCGGCGTGGGCAAAACCTGGTTCACCGCCTGGCTGACGCGGGCGTGGCGCGCGCAGGGATACTCCGCCGCCGCGTTGAAACCAATTTCTTCCGGCGACCGCCAGGATAGTGAGGTTCTCCGCGAAGCTGCCGGAGGAGTTCTTTCCCTGGATGAAATCAATCCCCTCTATTTTCGCGAACCGGCCGCGCCTCTCGTGGCCGCCCGCGCGGAAAATCGCGAGATCGATTTTACCACCGAGAACGATCGCATTCTCGCTTTATCGAAACGCTTCACCCATCTCGCCGTCGAAGGCGTCGGTGGATGGCGCGTGCCTCTTGCATCGAATTACGATGTGCGCGATTGGGCGCGGGATCTCGGTTTTCCAGTCGTTGTGGTGGCGCGGCCCATGCTAGGGACGCTCAACCATACGCGTCTCACGGTCGATAGCATTCGCGACGCCGGGCTGACCTGCGCGGGCGTGATCCTCAATGCGGGATTGGAAACGGCTCCGTCACCAGACTTCGATCTCGCTCGTCGGACGAACCTCGGGCTCCTGCGCGATCTCCTTCTTCTGCCGGTTCTTGAGTTTGATCGCCGCGTTGAGGCCTCGGGTCATGTCCCCGTTTGGCTCGGGGGCGAAGAGATTTAGGTTTGGATTGATATCGTCGCCGCATTGGGCGGGAAT
>JAMFSY010000132.1 GCA_026225555.1 Methylacidiphilales bacterium | reverse complement strand
GCGCGAGCCGCGCGGGAAGCTTGAGTCCGCGCATGGTCTTCCAGGGAAGACGTTGCGCGATGAGGCGCATCGGAATCTGGTTGGCGTGAAAGCCGAGCGCCTCGGCGAGGGCTTCGTAGAGCGCCTGTGATGTTAAGAAAAAAAAGCTGACCGTTGGGTGTAAAAGTTGACCGTTCGCGTAAATATTGACCGTTGCAGTTGTAAGTGGTTGATCTTAGTTCATGTTCCCCGTAAATAATGACCATTGCCTTTGTAAGGCCTTCTTGCTTATGGGGGTCGAGATCCGAATAGAATGTGTATTGGACGTCAATTTTCAATTTTTCAGAGGTAGACCAAGGTGGGCGAGCGCGGAGGGCTTACCTTGGCTACCCGCCGTCGTCGAGGGCCATGGTGTTTCCGGTCATGACGAGATCAGCGGCACCGCCTCCTGGCATGGACAGGAGTACATGACCGTTTACCAATCGGTAGGTTGCAGGACCTTGTCCACGCCTCGGGTCCGATACGATGCAATCCGTGGCGGAGATAAAATTGATGCTATAGGAATAGCCGAGGCTGTTTTTCCCGGAATATGTCCCGCTGAGGCTGGACGAACTCGAGCCCGAGCAGGAGCAGAGGATGATGGCGACGAATATGAGACTTAGGAGGGAGCTGTGTTTTAGTGGGTTCATAAATTTGTTCGGGCGACGAGATAGTTCCGGATTTCCCGGGATATCCGCTCTGCGTCCATACCGTTGCCTTCGATGACGACGGAATGGAGGCCCATTTCGGCACCGGTAGCAGCACATCCGCCTCCGAGATGGCGGCAAGGGCTTCGATAGCGTCGGTGAACCCATGAGCAGTATGGCCTGCGTGCCTAAGGCTCAGAGCGAGCGTGTTCGCGAGGCCGGGTTGGTCGTCTAGGATCACGATCCGCATATAGGTGGTGTTTGGGAGCTCGATTTCAAAAAATCGGCACTTATTTTATAAAAGAGCTTAATAAGCGATTTATTAGGGCAGCGTGCCTGTAAGTCAAGAATGTGCTTATTAAGCGCAATGTTAAAAAGAAGATTAAGACACGGAGCCGGAATAAGGCACGTGATGGTAGACGTAATATCGTTGGGCCACGCATACGGGAGTTGCGTCGCAGATTTAAGCCGAGACTGACTCAGGACGATCTCGCTGGGCGTGTCGCTGCGATGTCAATTACCTTGGACCGCACTGCGATTTATCGCATCGAGCTAGGAACGCGGTCGGTTTCAGATTTGGAACTTGCCGCTCTGGCAAAGGCACTACACGTGCCGGTTTCCGCATTGTTCACAAAGTAACCGTGGATGCAACTGCTTCCGGAAGGGCATCAGAGGCATTTTGTTCGGGCGAAATTGAAGACTGTTCATCGAGAATAAGCGAATATGGTATTCGGGATCGAATAGCTTCACGGTGCCTGCGGCCGTCATATTTTTGTTATTCAGATTGCGCAATTTACTGAAGGTAAGGTCCGGCAGCTTTGTAGCCTCAGCGACTAGAAGGGCTTTGGCTTCCTCCAACCTCCGTTTACGCCCTTCAAGACGTGAAATTATCAATCGGTAAAACGTGCGGTTTATGCTGAGACCATTACGGTCGAGTGGAAGACCCCGATAGTAAGCGAGATAGAAAATGCCGAGGCGAGTAGCTCAGCACGAGATTAACGACCTCTGGAATGAGAGTTTCCGCACTGGGTTTTCAACCAGGCATCTTCAGCGCGTGGAAGCCGGTCAGAGCGCTCCTTCCCTGCCTCTCCTTCTCGATCTTTAAAAGGCGTTGAAAGCATCTTGGAACGACATTGTTTCTGGATTGGTATGATTCGGATCATACTCCCGTGACTTGGGAGACGGTAGTATCAATCTGCCGAATGGCGCGCACGGAGCGTAACTGGTGATCGTGATTTTTTGGAATTTGTTCCATTTTGATTCGTGCGGACTGCTGCACCAACTACGAAACGAGCTCCCTAGCTCTGATGGAATTTCGCACTCCTCCGAGGGCGTTCTCGAACTCCGAACTTCTCTCTAGCCCACTCTGGATGAAATAGGTTTACAGTGCCTGCCGCGGTCATGTTCTTATTGTTTAAATTTCGCAGTTGGCTGAACGATAGCCGTGGATGTCGCTTTGAAGCCGTAAGCAGAGTTTGTTTGGCCTTTTCCAGAGTGTTGTCGCGTTTCTCGAATTGTTTTACGACAGTTTTGTAGAACGTTCGGTTTATGCTCAGGCCATCACGATCCATCGGGAGACCAAGGTAATGTGCTAGGAAGTACGTTTCGCGGTAACCTAGTTTGAATGCGCGTCGAATCTCTTCGAATGACAATTTAAGATCCCGCCAGAGACGGCAGAATTGGCGATCCTTTTCCTTGCCTAGCGAATAAACGATCAGCCGATTAACTTCTCTGTGCTTGGTCATTCGGTTAAGGAGATAGGCAAACTCACAGTTGGGACACCTGAAGATGAAGTATCCAGTATTGGGGAGAATTGTCTGAGAATCCGGGATGATTTTTTGTCTGTATGCGGTACATTGTTCGTTCAAGCATGGCCGAGCGTTTAGTGCGTTGGGGTTGAACCCACGTAATTCGCGCAAAAACTCCTCCGGACTTTTGCCTCCGAAGCGAATACAGAGGAGAGCTAGTGCAGGAGTTGTCAGCTTATCGAGTTGTCTATTGTAGGCCGGACGGGAGATATCCGAGTCGAATCGCAATATCGTCTGGAAGGGTTGGACATAATGGAGAAATCGAATTCTAGTATTTTCTCGAGTCAGTTTTAACCGCGTACTCCCCATGTTCCAGTGAATCGCAGGCCACACTTCACTTGGGGAAAGTGAGTCGAGTGTGTTAGGAAGTGCCTGTAGGTCCTCTGCGAGCCTAAGCAACTGAGTCGATATTGTTCGCGTGGGTTGTTTGGTCGAGTAGAGCTGCTGGTTTGGACGAAAGAAGTTGTAACCCTTAGTCGTCGAAAATGGGACTTGGCTTAGGAGTGTCCGATGTTTTAGGCAGATTTCAACGCCTGGCACTTGGTGCGTCCGACGAAGGTACGGCATTCCATAATTTGATCTATCCTCTGCCGCGCAATGGGGACAAAACTTGAGAAATGGTATCTTTGCCTTTCGAGGATTCCGTATTTTCTTTGTGAGAGGTATTTCGTGAAGCGTTCGTTGTAAGAGGCCCGCGTAATAGCGTGGAAGAACGAAAGGCTTGAGGAACGGTAGTATCGAATTGTTCCGAACCAACTCCTCTTCTGAAATGAAATCGCGTGGTATGTATGTAAGAAGTCGCCTGATCGGAAGAGGAAAGAGGGGATTGAAAGAAGAAGTAGCGCTGAAACCGAGTAGGCGTCGAAACTGTCGGGGGGTGTAGTCGAGACGTTCGAGGAGCCGGCATAGAACGCTAAAGAGTAGTTCATCCGGCAGGGGACGAGGAAAGTGTGGTAACAGAGGCACGTATATTGATGATGTGGGCCTTACGGATGGAATGGTCATTTGACTATCCTTACGGAGACTTTCAACAACTTACGCACGCAACGGTCAGGTATTTTTTCTCAACCCCAGCCTGCTCGGGGCTGGTGAGATGCTGCCGCCAGTACCAACGCTGCGCCTTTTGGCGAAGGCGAAAGAGTCCCGCGGCGCGCAGGATCTCCATCACGCGGTCTGGCGATGCATCGCCGAGGAGAGGGGAACAGCGGCCTGGAACCGCACCGGGCAGAGGCCGTTGCAGGAGTGAGCCGCAGAGCGGACGCAACTCGGCCCACGACGCGAGGAGTTGCGTGCCCAGCACGACTTGCGGAACGCGCCGGAAGGTCGAAGTCGCGGGAAAGAAGGCTTTCTTTCCCGGCGTCTCCCAGACGACGTGGAGGACGGTGTCCTCGTAGGCGGGATCGAGATCGTGTCCATGCACATGCCAGTCGATGGGGCGAAGATGGACCTCAACCTGCCCGATGACAGGCTCGCCGGGGCCACCGTCCTTTCCTGAAAATCGAAGCGCGGCGCGATTAAAGTCGGGGCCGCCCGCGTGATTCCAGAAACCGGATTGGATGACCTCGACCGTACGGCCATCGTCGGTGGCCAGCACAGGTCGATGCAGTTGCTCGAACCAGAGCGCCTGCACCTCCAGTTCGGAAGGCCCGTCGATCCGCTCCTCCTGCAGGGAGGACGGCGGCAAATAATTGGGAGGGGGGCGGCTGGCTTTCATCCTCGTAATTTGATTTCTAGCCCAGTTCAAGGATAAGTGAAGTCGTCTCATGAAAACGCGCCTGCCTCTTTACCTCATCATTCTTATCGCCGCCGTGTCCGGCCTGGGACGCGCGCAGACCCCGGCTCCATCGACGCCAACGCCCAACGTCCATGGTCCGGCCCTGACTTCGCCTCAGGGCAAGGTGCCACCACCTCTCGGCTCCATTGATATCTCGGGAGAACCGATTGTTCGCGTGGTGGCGAACGTCCAGCCGGCCGTGGTCAACATCACGGCGGAGGGGACGGTGCCGGAGTATTACAATAACTATGAAAACTTCTTCAGCCATTATCGCGCCCTGCGCAACCGCCCGGAGCAGAGCATCGGCTCGGGGCTGATCATCTCCGCCGACGGTTACATCCTGACCAACGCGCATGTGGTGGCCCTGGCCGAGCAGGAAAAATCGGTCAGCATCACGCTGCAATCGGGCTCGAAGTACAAGGCCCGGATCATTTCCGCCGACGACGACGCGGATCTCGCGCTGTTGAAGATCGAGGACAAGTCGGTGCAATTTCCCTACTTCGACCTGACCTACACGTCGCCCGATCTGCTCGGCGAGACGGTGATCGCGCTGGGCAGCCCGGCGGGTTACCAGGGATCGGTCAGTCACGGTATTCTTAGCGCGAAGAACCGTTCCTTCGCGGTGGAAGGCCACACCTATTCCAATCTTCTTCAGACGGATGCGGCGATCAATCCGGGAAACAGCGGCGGTCCGCTGGTCGATATCAACGGCGGGCTGGTCGGAATCAACTCGGCGAAGCTCGCGGGCGAGGCGATCGAGAATATCGGTTTCGCGATCCCCAACGACATCGTCGTGCCTTGGGCGAACGATGCGATCTCGGTGGCGCGCGGATTGAAACCGCCCAGCATAGCCCGATCGCAGACCCTGCTGGACAGCGTGCATCAACACCTCGGTCTTGGACTCAAGACGCTGAGCGCGGACAAGGCGGCTGAGCTTGGCATGGAGTCAACCGGTTTGGTCATCACCGATGTGCAGGAACAAAGTCCCGCAGCCCAGGCCGGCCTCAAGCAAAATATGGTCGTGGTGGGCATCGGCAATCGGCAGGTGACGGACGAGAAGACGTTGCCGCACGAGCTCGGCCACTTGCAAGCCGGCACGAATGTCCGGCTGCATGTGATTTACGTGCAGTCGGAAGGGCCGTTCATTCTGCAGCGAGGCGGGTCCGTAATGCTGACAGCGCGGTAGCCGATTTCTTTCTTTCGGAAGAGGGCATTTCCCCTAGATTGCCCGCATGGCTGATTCGGGCATTCCTTCTTGCGTGGTCAGCGTTATTATTCCGGCTTACAATGCGGAAAAATTCATCGGTCAGGCGATCCAGTCGGTCCTTAATCAGGGGATGGAAGGATGCGAAATCCTGGTGGTCAATGACGGTTCAAAGGATGGAACCGCAGCCGAGCTCGAGACCTTCAAGGAGCGTGGGCAAGTCAGGGTTCTGACTCATCCGGGGGGTGTGAATCGGGGCGTCTGTATTTCTCGCCGACTGGCGCTGCAGGAGGCGAGGGGAGAGTTCGTCGCTTTCCTGGATGCGGACGATG
The DNA here is from genome assembly GCA_026225555.1 of Methylacidiphilales bacterium. Lineage (GTDB taxonomy): Bacteria > Verrucomicrobiota > Verrucomicrobiia > Methylacidiphilales > UBA1321 > JABDGH01. Next base: position 9,371 of record JAMFSY010000132.1, on the reverse strand, counting down.
AATACCTGCCGGGAAAGCTGGAACGCCATATCCGGATCATGCGGGAAAATGCCAAGGTCGTCCTCGTTCACAGCGCGTCCCGCCAGCCGCATGATCTGACGGGTAAGACTAACTGGGCCTTCGATCTGGGGACGAAGACGCTACTCTACGATATTACCAAAACGCGCTCGTTCCTGATGCGGAATTTCATCTGCAACTCCACCATCGTTTGCCGCCGCTCGGCCATTCGTCCCGAGGAAGACCTGCCCTCCTACATGGCAAATGGCTTTGAGGACTGGGTGCTCACATCCTCCGTGGCCTTTCGCGGCTTGTTTTATTACGACCCGGAGCCTCTTAGTCTTTACGACCTCCAGACCACGAGTCTGACCTCGGTGATGATGGATCGACCGGGGGCATTTGAACTGGCCTCAATTGAGTTTTATCTCTTGATGCTACCTCGGGTGCCTCGCCTGCATCTCCGTTTCCGCGTCTGCCTTGCGCTTGTTTATAAGCTGATCGTGCTGATGAATATTCGACGGCCCCGAGCAAAACAGCCGGGGCGTCTGGACCGCATGGTTCATGGTCTGATCGATTCGGTGATCAAACGCAAAAATTCTTAACCGTGGGAATGCCGATTGGGCCCCCGGCTTAATAGAGCGTCATCCTTGGAGGCCACGGTTATTTTCCATCCCGAACCGCTGCTGTTGTTTTGAATTCCAACTCGCCTTTCTTCGCAACGACTTCGACCAGCGAGTGATCGGTGATCTCGCCTTTGAGCAGGGAACGGGAAAGCCGGGTTTCCAGCTCGCGCTGGATGAGCCGCTTGAGCGGGCGTGCGCCATAGACGGGATCGTAACCACGCCGGGCGAGCAACTCCTTGGCGCTCTCGTTGAGTTGCAGATCGATGTGCCGTTCGGCCAGGCGCGAACGCAGCAGGTTGAGCTGGAGATCCACGATGCGCTCGATTTCCTTCAACGTGAGCGGCTTGAAAAGCACGATCTCATCGACGCGATTCAGGAACTCGGGCCGGAAGTGTCCGCGCATTTCCGCCATGACTTGCTCGCGGGTTTTCTCCGCGATTTCGCCGGCGGTTTCGGAGGCGTTCTCGATCAGGAATCGTGACCCGATATTGGAAGTCATGATGATGATCGTGTTCTTGAAATCGACAGTGCGGCCCTGGCTATCGGTAAGGCGGCCGTCGTCGAGAATCTGGAGGAGCGTGTTGAAGACATCGGGATGCGCCTTCTCGATCTCGTCGAAAAGGACGACGCAGTAGGGCTTGCGCCGAACCGCCTCGGTGAGCTGGCCGCCCTCGTCGTAGCCAATGTAGCCCGGAGGCGCGCCGATCAGCCGGGCGACGGCGTGCTTCTCCATGTACTCGCTCATGTCGAGGCGCACCATATTCTCCTCGCTGTCGAACATCGATTCGGCGAGCGCGCGGGCGAGCTCGGTTTTGCCCACGCCGGTCGGGCCGAGGAAAATAAAGGAGCCGATGGGCCGCTTCGGATCTTTCAGACCAGCCCGGGCGCGAATGACGGCGTCGGCCACGGCCTGCACCGCCTCGTCCTGACCAATGACGCGTTCGTGCAAAATGGAATCGAGACGCAGGAGTTTTTCCTGCTCGCCCTCGACGAGCCGCGCGACGGGCACGCCGGTCCAGCGGGCGACGATCTCGGCGATCTCGTCCGCGGTTACCTCCTCCTGCATCAGGCGCGGGGCGCCCTTGCCGTCCTTGATCGACTGGGTGATTTTTTCCTCCGCCTCTTTGAGGGCGCGCTCCTTTTGCGGCAGGACGCCGTACTGGAGTTCGGCGGCGCGGTTGAGATCGTTGGCGCGCTGGGCCTGGTCGATCTGCGCGCGCACCTGCTCGAGTTCCTCGCGAAGTTTGCGTGTGACCTCGATGGCTTCTTTTTCATTCTGCCACTGGGCCTTGAGTCGGTCGCGGTCCGCCTGCACATTGGCAATTTCCTTTTCCAGACCGGCCAGCCGTTCTTTCGAGGCGGAATCCTTCTCCTTCTTCAACGCCTCGCGCTCGATGGCAAGCTGCGTGACGCGCCGTTCGAGGTTCTCCAGCTCCTCGGGCATGCTCTCGTTTTCGGTGCGCAGCTTGGCGGCGGCCTCATCCATCAAATCGATCGCCTTGTCGGGGAGAAAACGATCGGTGATGTAGCGGTGGGAAAGCATGGCCGCGGCGACCAGCGCGGCGTCCTGGATGCGTACGCCATGATGCACCTGATATTTTTCACTCAGCCCGCGCAGGATGGAAATGGTGTCCTCGACGCTCGGTTCAGCCACCATGACAGGCTGGAAACGGCGCTCGAGTGCGGCGTCCTTCTCGATATACTTGCGGTACTCATCGAGCGTGGTCGCGCCAATACAATGGAGCTCGCCGCGAGCCAGCATCGGCTTGAGCATGTTGCCCGCATCCATCGCTCCCTCGGCCTTGCCCGCGCCGACCATGGTGTGAATTTCATCGATGAAAAGGACGATCTGTCCGGCGGACTTCGTCACCTCCTGAAGTACGGCTTTGAGCCGTTCCTCGAACTCGCCGCGAAACTTCGCCCCGGCGATGAGCGCGCTTAGATCGAGCGAGACGATCTTCTTGTCGCGCAGGCTTTCCGGCACATCGCCCGCGACGATGCGCTGGGCGAGGCCTTCCACAATGGCGGTCTTGCCGACGCCGGGCTCACCGATCAGCACCGGGTTATTCTTCGTGCGACGAGAAAGGACCTGGATGGCGCGGCGGATTTCAGCGTCGCGACCGATGACGGGATCGAGCTTGTTCTGGCGCGCGAGGGCGGTGAGGTCACGGCCATATTTCTGCAGCGATTCATAGGTCGCCTCTGGATTCTGGCTGGTAACCCGCTGGTTGCCCCGCACTTCCTGCAGCGCTTCGAGAAAAGCGCCGCGCGTGATGGTCAGGCTACGCAGAATGCGGGTGATCTCGGTGTCGCTCTTTTCCCCGAACATGGCGAGGACGAGATGTTCCACGGAAATATATTCGTCCTTCAGCTTCTTGGCCTCGTCGTCGGCGCGGAGGAAAAGCTGATTGAGGCGCTGCGTGACGCCGATCTGGCCCGTAGCGCCGGACCCGCTGACTTTGGGAATGCGATCCAGGGCGGCCTGCGTCTTGGTCAGCACGAGGTCGAGCGAGACTTTCAGGCGCTCAAAGAGGCGGGGGATGAGTCCGCTTTCCTGCGTGAGCAGGGCGTAGAAGAGATGTTCGACATCGACAGCCTGATTGCCGAGTCGGGTTGCCTCGTCTTGCGCCGCGCCCAAGGCCGCCGTGGCGCGCTCCGTCAGTTTGTTTAAATCCATTGGGTAATTTAAGCAGGCCACAGGAATCTGCAAACAGGTGATTAAGAGAGGACTGGATAGGGGCGCATGCCAATTCTATATTAAATCTATTGACATAATGTAAAAATGCCTTAAGACTAAGCCTAATGAGAGCTGGATTCCAATTCGATTTCCTTACTGGGGATGTGCGGACAAGGCCCTTCCTCGCTCGGATCTGGGATCTCTCGGCGAATTCCCCTTCCAACCCTGCTCGTCCATTTATGCAAAAGCTAACCCGTCGCAACCACCCGCGCACCACCGTTCGCCGGAGTCTGCGGGATTGTCGCCGGACGGGCGGAAGCTCCGGGCGCTGGGCTTTTAATTTATCAACGGAAAGTCTGTTCGCGGTTGGAGCGAAGGAAGGCGCCCGTTGCGCGGCCTATCGCATGGCCGACGGACGACTCCGGATCCTTCCATTTTAAGGAAGTCGACGTTGTCGGAGTGATCGATTTTGGGCGGGGTAGCCAAGTGGTAAGGCACGGCTCTGCAAAAGCCGAATGCGCGGGTTCAATTCCCGCCCTCGCCTCCCTCTCCTGCGCTCCTGCGGAGGGCGGTAAGTTTTATCTTTTCACTCTCGTTGCCGGGGCAAAGAAAGATCGCAACGGGCAAAGACCATAATTTCATTGCTCATTCTGCCAACGTTGGCTTATTTTTCGTTTTCAGCTCCTTCCCACCCATGAAACGAATCGAAAAATACTCCCTCGGCATGGGCGACCGCTTTGCCCATCAAGGCCGCGCCCAGTTGCAAGCCGTCGTCCAAGCTCAGAAACGCGGCATTCAGATCACTCCGGTTTGGAACAAATCGAATCGCGAACACCTGATCGTGAAGTCCGAACCGGCAAGCGTCCGCGCCGAGGCGGATGCGGCCGTTTCCTCCCTGGGCTGGAGCGGTCCTTACCATGTCGATGCCGATCACATCAATCTCGGCAATGTCGATCGGTTCATCGCGGCGTCCGACTTCTATACGATCGATGTGGCCGATTACACAGGCAAGCCCGCCGAGGAAACCGAGATCGCCAAATTCGTGGAGGAAGCCCAAAAATATAAGGGGCGTCTTTTCATTTCCGGCCTCGCCGCGCCGCTGGAGATTGACAGCTCCCTACTCGAAGGAGCCGCCCGCAAGTTTCTTTGGGCGATGCAGGAGGCGGGGCGGATTTATCGCCATATCGAAGCGCTCAAAGGCGACGATTTCATCGCCGAAGTCTCGGTTGATGAAACGGACACCCCGCAGACTCCCGCCGAGCTACTGCTCATCCTGGCCATGCTCGCCCGCGAAAAGGTTCCCTGCCAAACGATCGCGCCGAAATTCACGGGCCGCTTCAACAAGGGTGTAGATTACGTCGGCGACCTCGCCCGGTTTGAAAAGGAATTCGACGAGGACCTTTGCGTGGTCCGCTACGCGGTCCAGGAATTCGGTCTGCCCGAGACGTTGAAGCTCAGCGTTCATTCCGGCAGCGACAAATTTTCTCTTTATCCGATCATCCATCGCCTGCTGGAAAAGCAGGGCGCGGGCGTGCATGTGAAAACCGCGGGAACGACTTGGCTGGAAGAGGTCATCGGCCTGGCGGAATCAGGAGGCGAGGGGCTCAGGATCGCCCAAGAGATTTATGTCACGGCCCATGGACGCTTTGACGAATTGGTGAAGCCGTATGCGACCGTGGTCGATATCGATCCGGCGCGTCTTCCTTCCGGCTCGGAAGTGAAGGGCTGGGATTCCGCGCGGTATTGCGCCGCGCTGCGGCACGATCTCTCCGCGCCGGAATACAATTCGCATTTCCGCCAGCTTTTACACGTCTCTTTCAAGGTCGCCGCCGAGATGGGCGACCGCTATATTGAGGCGCTGGAAAAACATGAGGCGATCATCGCGCGCAACGTCACAGCGAATCTTTTCGACCGGCATATCCTCCCCCTGTTTCAATAAATCCCTCTCGCCTTTGAAATGAAGACCTTCATCACGGAAAACTTCCTGCTCGAAACGGAGACAGCCCGCGAACTTTATTTTAACGAGGCCGCGCCCCAGCCAATTTACGACTATCATTGCCACCTCCCTCCCCAGTTAATCGCGGAGAACTATCGCTTTCGGAATCTCTATGATATCTGGCTGGGCGGGGATCACTACAAGTGGCGCGCAATGCGGGCCAATGGGATCGACGAACGCTTTTGCACCGGCAACGCCAGCGATGAGGAGAAGTACCAAGCTTTCGTGCGAACGGTTCCCTACACCCTGCGCAATCCTCTTTATCATTGGAGCCATCTCGAGCTCCTGCGCTATTTCGGCATCGATGACCTGATCAATGAGGAAAGCTCCGGGGCGATCTGGAAGGCGGCGAACGCGCGGCTGGCCGAGCTGGACTTCGGAGTCCATGGCATCCTCGAGCGAAACCGCGTAGCCGTCATCGTGACCACGGACGATCCGACCGATTCGCTCGAATATCATCGGCAGGCACGCGGGTTGAACATTAAGACGCGTCTCTATCCCGCCTTTCGGCCGGATGCGGCGCTGAAGATCGACCAGCCGGTTTTTTTCAATGCCTGGTGCGAAAAATTGGGAGCGGCCAGCAATCGCGGAGTTTCGACGCTGGCGGAATTTCTCGAGGCATTGAAGCAACGTCATGATTTCTTTCACGAGCAGGGTTGTCGTCTTTCCGACCATGGTCTCGAGGCCTGTTTCGCGACCGAGTGCGACGAACGGCAGGCAGCGCGGATCTTTGAGCGCGCGCGTTCGGGCCAGCCCGTGACGCCGGAAGAGGTCCGGCAGTTCGGCACCCATCTGATGCTCTATTTTGGCCATCTCGATGCCGCTCGTGGCTGGACGAAGCAGCTTCATCTCGGAGCCCTGCGCAGCAACAATAGTCGCGCGCTCCAGAAGGCCGGACCCGATACCGGTTTCGATTCCATCGGCGATTTTCCGCAGGCCGCCGCCCTGGGCTGGTATCTCAATCGCCTGAACGACAACGGAGACCTGCCCAAGATGGTTCTCTATAACTTGAATCCGAATGACAATTATGTGTTGGCCACGATGGCCGGCAATTTCCAGGACGGCTCCGTTCCCGGCAAGATTCAATTCGGCAGCGGCTGGTGGTTTCTCGATCAGCTGGAGGGCATGACGTGGCAGCTCAACGCGCTTTCCAACCTGGGCCTGCTTCGCCGCTTTGTCGGGATGCTGACCGATTCGCGCAGCTTTCTTTCCTACACGCGGCATGAATATTTTCGGCGACTGCTGTGCAATCTGATTGGGGGCGATGTGGAAAAGGGCCTGCTCCCCCGCGACATGAAATTGCTCGGCGCGATGGTCCGGGAAATCAGCTTTGAAAATGCGCGGGACTTTTTTGGTCTCGAGCTCGCTCCCGAATATGGTGAAAACCGGAAGGTCGCCGCAACGACAGCTCGCTGATCCATGGCGACGCTGAAGGAACTGGCGGAGGCGGCGCAAGTTTCGATCCGGACGGTCAATCGGGTCCTGAAGAATGACGGGTACGTGCATGAGAAGACCCGACGAGTGGTCGAGGCGGCCGTCGATCGGCTCGGCTACCGTCCCAATCTCGCGGCGCGCGCGCTCAAGACGGCGAAGAGCCATTTCGTTTCCGTCCTGACCTTCAGCGAAAATGAGCTGCGCATGACCCAGGTCGCCGCGTTGGAGCAGCGTCTTCGGGAGGCGGATTACCTGGTTTCGCTCACCTTTCATTTTGAATTTACGCGAAAGAAAAAGGCGATCCAGATTGTGCAGGAATTGATCGGTCAAAATCCGGCCGGGCTGGTCCTGCTGGGCCACGAGCCTTATATCGCCCGTCATATTTTTCCAGCCGTGATGCCCGAGGTAATCCGTTCCGGCCTGCCCTATGTGTTGATCGATCCTCGGGGCACGCGCTACGACGCCGTGACCATCGATCGGGCGTGCGGGGTTTACGAGGCGGTGCATTATCTCGCCGGGCGCGGTGCGCGGCGGATTGCCTTCCTCGGCCCGCAGGATGACCGGACCCGGTTGGACGGCTATGAGCAGGCGCTGAAGGAACTGGGTCGCAAGCCAATCTGCCTCGATTACCCCGGCACGGGCATCGAGGAATTGCGCCTGGCCGGTCGGCGCTTCGCGGCGCAAAAGGCGCGCCCCGATGCGGTGGTCGCGCACTCCGATTACATCGCGCTCGCTTTCCTCGCTGGGCTGCATGAGGCGAAGGTCAAGGTTCCGGAAGAAGTTGCCCTCATTGGATTCGACGACCGAACCGCCGCCCGATTCTCGTGGCCCGCGCTGACCACCGTGGCCCAGCCAAGCCACGATATTGGCCGGGCGGGCGCGGAAATCTTGCTGAAGAAAATGGCGGGAGAGAAATGTCCGACAGAGGGCTGGTCGCAGGTCTTTCCCACGCGATTGATCATTCGCGAGACCGCCTGATCCTTTCGCGGGCGGCTTGATTCGCGAAATTCTCAAACGAGTTTATCCTCTAGTCACGATGAACGCCGAAAATTCCCGCCCGCCGCTTCCTCCTTTCGATTATGAATCCGCGATCAAGAAAGTGCGGCTCGCCGAGGATGGCTGGAATTCACGCGACCCGGGAAAAGTCGCCCTGGCCTACACAGTGGATAGCGTCTGGCGCAACCGGGCCGAATTCGCCACCGGCCGGGGAGAGATTATTGCTTTTCTCACCCGCAAATGGGCGAAGGAGTTGGACTATCGTTTGATCAAGGAACTATGGGCTTTCAACGGAGATCGCATCGCGGTTCGCTTCGCCTATGAATGGCATGACGACAGCGGAAATTGGTTTCGTTCCTACGGTAACGAGAACTGGGAGTTCGCGCCCGACGGCTTGATGGCGCATCGTTTCGCCTGCATCAACGATCTGCCCATTCGGGAATCGGAGCGCAAATATCATTGGTCGCTGGGCCGTCGCCCGGACGATCATCCCGGGTTGTCCGATCTCGGTCTTTAATCTCGTTGGGTCTCATTCCCCGAAGCTCGCTGCGAGTCGAGCGGTAGCCGCCGCACGCCGTGCGGTGGTGTCTTTTCGAAGAAGGATCCGAGCGTGCGAGCTTTTCTTCTCTCCTCCGGCGCACGGCGTGCGACGGCTACCTTGGAATGCCTGGAGCTTGTTCCGGGTTCTTTAATTTCGTGCAGATGGTAGCCGTCGATCACCGGGCGACGGTCCGGTCAAGAAGGCACTGCCGTCCGGCGGTCGGCAACTACCTCAGATGCCGCGGTCGTAGATGAGCTTCTTCAACTCGTCGTTGTAGGCATAGGCGCTATCGATGGAATCGATCAGGATCGGCTTGTCCTTGGCGAGCGGTTGCAGAAGCGTTTCGCCCTGCATGAGTTCGCGGCAGGAGATCTGGCCCTTCTGTAACGGGATGGCGAGATAGACATCCTTGTTCATGCTCTCGTGATTGAAAATGTGACCGGCCGGCAGGTCGCGTTTCGCGTAGACGCCGCGCACCAGGGCGGTGAGGTATTTGGCTTCGACGTCCGAGATCACCCGGCGCGTTTCCTCGCTGCTGCCGCACATGGCCTTGGCGCGATTATAGGCGCGGAACCACTGGTCGATCTGGGCCGGGAGGCTGCAGTAAGGAGAGACCGGCATGCCCTCGTCGTCGATATCGATGTGCCGCTCGAAAGTGCGTGCGCCCTTGGCGTAGGCGATGTGCATGGAGCAATCCCAGTCCTGGTGCTCGTGGGTGGAAAGGCCGATGACGTGATTCGGGTAGCGCTTGCGAAGGAAATTGATCTGGTTGAGCTCGAGGTCGCTTTCTTCGCAGGGATAAAGGGAGACGCAGTGATTGATCGCGAGCGGGATGTTGCGGTTCTCGAAAAAAGTGACGAGATCGTCGAGGTCCTTCAGCGATGTGCCCCCGGTCGAGCAGATGACCGGCTTGCGGGTCTTGGCGATTTTCTCGATCAGGACCCAATCGTTCACATCCGAACTGGCCAGCTTGAGGATGGGCAGGCTCAGCTCCACGCAGAAGTCGATCGAGGCCTCATCGAAAGGCGTCGCCATGGGAATGCAGCCGCCCTTCTTGATCGCGGTCACCATGGTGGTGAAATCGGCGCGGGACATCTGGGTGTCGAG
>JAMFSY010000018.1 GCA_026225555.1 Methylacidiphilales bacterium | reverse complement strand
ATAAGCGATAACTTAAGCCCTTACTTGGCCTTACCACTATTTACTATAACCATCGCCTTAAACTCAACTTGGAGATAATCATCTCCAATAGAGGAAGGAAGTAGGGAACAGACACGTCCCTAAGCTCCGCTTTGGACTGATTTCAGCCCTCAATCCGTCAACAGGAGTCTCTACGAATCAATGCCGAGGCGGATTGTCGCCTCACGATCTATTTACATCTGGCGATTCCTGTAGACGGGTTGTCATCGGGCCTATGGGTATGCCCGGCAAATCTTTTCAGAGCAAACTGGAGCCTCATTTCGATTTCATCCTCGAAGCGAGGCGCAAACGTCAGACGTTGGAGGACATCGCGCAGGCGCTCGCCGCGCACGGAATCAACACGACCAAGCAGGCCGTCCACGCCTTCATTAAACGGCGGTTGAAGCGCCGATATGCGCTCGGCATGGCACCTGAGATGAAGCCATCCGTTCCAAACCTACTGCCCTCCGCAGGAGTGCCAAACTTGCCGGAATCGTTGCCGCCGCCGAGTGAGTTTGGCCCCGACCCGTTGACACTGAGCACTAAGAAGAAGTGGGGCATCGTGCCCCCAACTTAAACCACCAACCACTATGTCAAATTCTGTAAAAATAAATCATCGTTTAGTCACCTGTTTTCAATCGAGCGGACGCATGGGCAAGTCCACCGGCTTGGAAGGTATCCTTACCTGGGCGAGGTTCGCCGGAATCCCCGCGGGAGCCGTCGATTGCGACGCCGAGCACCGAACCCTCAGCAAGCGATTCCCCGAAGCCGTCTTTGTCGATGCCACCCGATCCAAGGACGAGTTTTTGCAACTCATCATGGAATTACCCGACGTGCCACTGGCCGTCGCCGACTTCCCGGCACAGGCCACCGACTTCCTGTTGAGCGCCGTGGAAAGCTTGCGCGTGCTTGATGCACTCGACGCACGCGAAACACGCCTGACCGTCCTCATGTTTGCGGCCGACGATCCGACCGCCACCGCGAGCATGGCCAAGACCTACCGGGCTTTGGGTGACCGGGTGGATTACTTCCTCGTGAAAAATCCAGCCCGCTTACGCAGCCACGCCTTTGACGAGTCGGCCCTTGCCGGACTGTTCCGAAAGAACAAGGTGCCCGTGCTTGAATTACCGGCCCTGACCGCAACCACCATCCAAGCCATCGAAATCGCCAGCGCGGAAAAGAAAAAGCATCTGACCTATTCGGAGGCCGTAAAAATACCTTCGATTCATCCTATGTGCCGATTCGAGATCGAGCATTTCCTCAATCGGGTGTTCACCCAATGCGAGGACGCCGCGCAGGTGCTTCTGCCTGACCCGGCCATCATCAAAAACAAGGTCTTTCGGCCCACCGACAAAACCACGCGCAAAGCCATCGATGAGTTCAACCCCTTGAACGATCTATGAGCGACGACGCTTTGACTTATTTGCAGGGCGATTCGCAGGGTGCAAAACGCGACATGATCGCGCGTTGCTACTACGAGGTTGCCCAGGGCGATCCCAAGAGCGCCCCCGTGGCTTTCGCCGTCCTTCTCGATTCGTGTGCCGAGCAGTTTGCCAAAACGCCACATGAATTGCTCAAGATTACCACCGCCTTTATCAAGGCGGTGGCTGAGGCAAGGCAGTTGGAACGCGGCATTATCGACCGGCAGGAGAGAGGCTACGCGAATGTCATTGCCGCGTTTAAGGACGAAACCGCCCGGGCCAGCCTCACTTTTCGTGAAACCGCGCTTGAAGCCAAGGCCACCGTGGTTCAAGCCGAACGGATTCATGGGGAAATGAAGCCGGTCATCGCCCGGACCGAGGAAATCGGAAAAGACTTACTCTTGCTCCGGGACGACCTACGGAGATTCGATACGTCTATCGAGCGGTCGGAGAAGACCGTTGGCGAGGTTAAAGAAATCCACACCACGACCTTGGAAATGGTCAAACACCTGACCAAGGAAATCCGCGCGAATTGGACGACGATTGGGTTGGGATTAGGTATGGCGTTAGAATATGCGATCTTAGAGTCGTTGCCTCCCGTTCCGGTCCATGTTCATTTTGTCGTTTTCGCGGTTTTGGCTGGCGTCATCCAAGGGCTTTTGCGCTGGGATTGGAGGGCTCTTCGGAAGCTGGCGAAAAAGATTCTGCCTCCTCCTAAAACGGAACCTGCCGGGTAAACGAGGTCTCTGGTCGTTTTGGTTGGAAAACCTTTCCGCTTTGCCCGTCAGGATACGCCCCGCAAGTGATGGAAGTCGGTCAGCTTCGTTGAATAAATTCTCTCCGTGCCCCTTCCGTTGATTGCGAAGCCAAGCAACCGCCGTGCCACGCTTCTGCCGAGCCAGAAGCGCGTCACGTCGGCTGCTTTTGTGCTGCGGTCGGTGTGCCGCGTTCCGAGCCCCGGCCAGAAGGAGAAGGGGCCGGGGTTCGAAACGCGGGGGTGAGGGCTCTCTTTGGTCGCCGTCTGCGTGGGCGGCGTCGGGTTTCGCGTTGTGGGGGCGTTTCTGTGGTTTGTGGGGACAAGCACAGACGAGCCAACAAACTGATTCCAGTGGGGGAAGAAGACAGTTGCGTATGTTGAAATGGCTCGGTGCTAAGCCAGGAAACAGAAAATGGCTCCGGAGGTAGGGCTCGAATCGAATTTGCTGTGTTTTCACACTTGGTTTAGCTGATTATTAGGAGCTAAGCAAGCACTGGCTGGCACTGCTCCGTTACTGCTTCTTCACTGCCAATTGGTGTCAGTTTGCATTTTTGAGAGATGAGAACAGTCAATCCAAAGCAGCGTTGTAAATTGCAGCCCAGAGTATAAGGTGAATGCAAGTGATTAAGGCATGAAAAAGAAATTAGTCATTCTGGCAAATTCCGCCAAGCACTACCCCATGACTTGCGTCGCTGGACGAGAGCTTTTGGTCGATGAGCAGCACCCATCAGGGGTATTCGGCCCTTGGGTACGGCCCATCTCGAACCATGATGAAGGTGCCTTAAACTGGACAGAGCGACGGCTTTCCGACGGGAAGGCCCCCAAGCCCCTAGACATCGTTGATTTGAATTTGGCAGATAACGAAGGAAACGCCCTTCAGCCCGAAAACTGGCGGATAGTTCTTGGGGACAGATGGGTTGATGCAGGTGCCGTTGGGATAGAAAGTATAAGAAATATCGAAGAAAAGCCCGATAATCTTTGGTGGGATGAACAGGCAGCTAGAAGCGATCAGGCTAGACCGATTTTTCTACAGCAATTGACCGACCTATCGTCACTTTACATAATCAAACCAGAACATTTTAGAATTGAAATTAGGGCGAAAGTATGGGACGGGAAAAGCAAGAATCGGACGCATGCCATTTTTGATTACCGAGGGAGACACTACGACCTTTCATTGACCGATCCACTGATTGGAGAAAAGTATTATCCCAACCTATCGCAGATGGCAGAAGGATACATTGATTTAGAAAGTAAATCGGTTTTTCTTTGTGTTAGCTTGACACCTCCATTCAACAATTTGCATTACAAAGTGGTAGCTACAGTCTTTGAATTAGCCCCATGAAAACAGCAAATTACCCAATATTCACGATTGGGCATTCTACTTTGCCACTTCCAAGCTTTCTTTCTTTACTAGAACGACATCAAATCGAAGCTATTGCTGATGTTCGATCCTCCCCTTATAGCAGCTACAATCCTCAGTATAACCAAGAAGCACTTAAAGATTCTTTAAAACATATCGGCATACGATATGTTTTTTTAGGCAATGAACTTGGAGCTAGAAGATCTGAGCGCGAATGTTATGTAGATGGACGAGCTGATTATAGTCGAATTGCTCAAACGCCTCTTTTTTTACAAGGAATACATCGGTTGGTCAGTGGTTCTAAGAAAATGCGTATCGCGCTTCTCTGCGCGGAAAAAAATCCAATTGAGTGCCATCGCTGTATCTTAGTTTCGCCTCATTTAAGACAATGCGGGATAGATGTTCAGCATATTTTTGCTGATGGACATATTGAAGATCAAGAGAAAGTAGAAGCAACCTTACTAAATCTTTGGCACTTACCTGCAAATGAACTATTTCATTCAAAAACTGAGTTAATCATCGAGGCTTATCGGCGGCAAGCTGAGGAAATCGCGTACACAGAATCTTCTCCTAAGACACTCACTCATGGACCTTGATTTATTTACCATTGGCTTTACTCAGAAAAGCGCTCGCGAGTTCTTCACTCTGCTTCAGAGAGCTGGAGTGAGGAAAGTAGTCGATGTGCGCCTGAATAATAATTCGCAACTTGCCGGTTTTTCTAAAAAGGAAGATTTAGCATATTTCCTGAAGGAGGTAGCAGGAATCGAGTATGTGCATTTGCCTGACCTTGCTCCTACACAAAACATCTTGGATGAATATAAAAAAAACAAAGGAGAATGGTCCATTTACGAACGAAAGTTTTTGGAGTTAATGTCCGAGCGAAAGATTGAAAATAAAATAACTCCTAGTGTTCTTCAGGGGGGATGCCTCCTTTGCAGTGAGCATTTACCTCACCATTGCCATCGTCGGCTAGTTGCTGAGTACCTGTGTGAAAAGTGGGGTGGCATAAAAACTAAGCATTTGACTTAGTCTTAGGCCTTCCTGTAGTTCAGGCGTCAAATCCGCAGCCTACTAGGGGCGATTAAAATGAATCCTCAAAAGCCCACGGGATTCATTCTTACCTGTCGCGGGCACGACAGCTCGGCCTTCTGCATCTGGCGTGACAGGGATGGTCGAGGTCGCAGAGGAGGTGAGGTTACAGGCAGCGCAGAGGGCAGTCGAGGCACAGGCCCGGTCACTGCCCCTCGCGAACTGAACCCTCGACGATTTGACGACCCGCCAGCCAGCCTTGGCGCGGCAGATGTCTGGCTTGCTGCTGGGTAGGCAGCTTATCCCCGTCAAAAGTGATGGGCCACTTTCTCTTCTTCTGCGCGGCCTTACATTTTTTGATGAATCCTGGCTTTTGGTAGTGGCCATTCTTTTTGACCGTGGCGAGCTTACGCAAAAGATTGGTGTTTTCACCTATGGCTTTCCGAATGACTGCGGTGTCTGTGACAAGGGAGCGTGTATCCAAATCCTTGAGCACTACATCGCGTGCCTTTTCCATGCCCGCTTTGAAATTCATTGCTCGTTCAAAAAAGGTCTTGTCGAGTATGAATACAGAGCCGTCGTAAACGAAAAAGTCGATGGCTTTGTCGATCCGAAAAACCTGGGAGTCATCGACTGCGGTTAGGACATGGTCTTTAAAGAATGCGCTCCACATTTTATCACGTTGCTTCGTGTTCCATCCGGTGCGTGTTTTGCGAAAGGCTAACACGGAAAAGCCGTCTGCATCCGTCAATTGGATAACGTATGCCCAAGCGTCAAAAAGCTGGTTTACATCCGTGACTTTAGCGCCTGAACTTCCTTGTCTGATCTGGTTAATAATGGCCTCTAGGTCGGTCTCTTCAACAGAGAGCGTAGGACCGCAAGCCGGTATGAGATGAAGGAATGCCGCAGGCCATTCTTGGCCCACGCGAATCCCTCGCACTTCGTCCTGGCGGCGTGTTGGGCGCACGTATGGACGACAATCGGCCCCGAGGCTTGCCGAATCGGCGTAAGCCACAATTTCAGATTGTCCGAGATCGGCACCAGCCGACGACGCCGAGTCTTGGCCTTGCTTGCCGCTACGGTGATGAAGCCCCGATCCAGATCAATCTCGCTCCAATCCAACCGATGCAGTTCCGCCGTCCGCAGGCCTGCGAATGCACCGATGGCCAGGTAAGGCCGCAAGGCGGCATCAGCTTTCTTGAGCAGGCTCGCGATTTGTTCCGGGTTGAAGATCGAAACGGCCGCTTTCTCTTCCTTGTACCGCATCATGCCGAGGAACGGGTTTGTCCCTTTGAGCAGATGGCCCTGCCGTTCCGCCCAATTACCGCAGGTGCCCAACACCCGCCGCATGTCGTTCTTGGTCGTAGCGCCAAGCTTGAGATTGCCGAGCCAGTTATCGAGCGCCGCCGTAGTCAGGTCACTCAGGCAAAGGCCGGGGAAGGCTTCCGCCAGCCTCCGCGTGAATTTGCGGCACAGAAACACGTAATGAGGCGAGAGGCCCGATTGTTCCCGCGAGTGGGCGAATTGCTCCGATATTTCCCCCAACGGCAACCGGGGCATGTCGGCCCGATGATGCCGCAGGAAAAACTCGACCGCTTCCCGCAACGTCGCCTTGCCGAGTTTGGCTATCGCCAGCGCGTGTTCCTCCACCGCCACATGCAAGGCATAGTTTGGCGCGAGGACTCGCCGGGCTGCTATGAGGCTTTCCAGCTCGGGAGTCGCCATCGCCTCGATCGCTTCCGCGTCATTTGACAATTCTCCGAGGATTTGTTTCGCGACCCGTTTGGCTTCCGACTTATCGGCAAAGTTTTTCTGAACCCGCCTGCCACCGGCATAATATGCCAACTGGTACATCGCCTTGCCACGATTGACCGAGTGATAGAGTTTGACTGTCTGCCTGCCATTTGAGATTTCTGTTGCCATCTGATGTATGGCGGCGTGACAACCCCCTACGCATTGGTATGCGATTCGTTATGCTCAAGACCGTTACTCGCATAAGTAACTTTCGTTTGAAGTCTTAACCATTGCTCGACAAGCTCAGGATGACAGATTCTATTTCGCCGCAGGCGCGGTCGCGGTCTGGTTCAACTCGCGCAACTTCCCTTCCGCCTGTTTGACGAAGGGGGACTCGGTGGCGCTCAGGGCCGCGGCTTGGGTCAGGATCTTGCGTTCGTCGTCCTTATCGTTCTTCTGCTCGTAAAGCCGGGCGGCGGACGAGTAGGCATAGGGCGCGTAGGGCGAGCTGTTCCCCCGGTTCGCGACCTTGAGATAAGCGTTGAGCGCGTCATCGATCTTGCCGCCGGCTTCGAGAGAAGAGGCGAGGCCGATCTGCGCGGAATCCCGCAGCCCGGCATCGACGTCGGAGCTGTCGATCACCCGCTGATAGTCCTTGCCGCTGGCGTCGTAATCTTTTTTCGCGAAGGAGAGGTCGGCCGCGCTGATCAGCGCGAAAGCCGCGTGCGTGGTCTTGGGATACTGGTCGGCCACCTGGATCAAGGTCTCCGGAGTCTTCGCCTGAAGAAAAGCCTGCCGGGCCTGGGACTCGTGGATTTGCTGCTGGCTCAGGGTGTAGTAATAGATCCCGAATCCGCCCAGGACGACGACCAGGACCGCGACGATCGGGTAAACGATCAGCCGCCAGTTAATCGCTTCCGCGTCGAGAATGTTTGCGTCCTGAGAATCCAGAGTTGCCATCACGAGAGAATAAAAATCCCGGCGAGCGGGTCAATGGTTAAGTGTGGGCGTGAATTTTGCCGATAGCGGCCGACCGCAGGGCTGCCAGTCCCTTTTCTTCCAGCCGCGAGAGGCGTTCCGCCACCGCCTGGTCCGCCGCGGCGCGCGACTGGGCTTCGGTGGCGAGGAAGAAGAGGAAGTCGTAAAGGCCCTGCCAATCCCGCAGTGAGATCGATTCCGCGCGCAGGGAAGTGCCGGGGCCCATGTTGTGATAGTTATTTAGCGCCACACAAAGCGCGCCGGTCGGCAGCCCCGCGCGATGGAAGACGGACGCCTCGCACGTCCCGCCGCCCATGAGCAGGCGCTGATAAATCGCTCCGGGCCGCGCGATCTGGATATCCCGGAAGGCTGTTTCCAGCCAGTGGGTGATGCGCGAATCGAACGTGCTGAGCCGGTCGCCGACCCGAACGATGGGGCCGCCCTCGACCCGGGCAAAGCCGCGCGCCTGGCTGGTCTCCAGCGAAAGCGTGGCCATCGGCGTCAACGATTCCTTCGTCTTGAGTGAGGCAAAGGCGCCCGCAAAACCAATTTCTTCCGCCCGCGTGAAGAGCGCGTGGACATGGGCCGCGCTTCCGTTGAGCGCCAGGCGGCGCAGGAGCGCGAGCACGGTCGAAACCTGCGCGAGATCGTCGCAGGCGGGGCTGATGAAGAGGCGCT
>JAMFSY010000131.1 GCA_026225555.1 Methylacidiphilales bacterium | reverse complement strand
TGAATTGTGCCGGACTTCACTGGACTTAGATGGTGTGGCTGATAGCGCCGAAACCAAAGGGAAACCCGTAAAAATTGGAGCGGGCGATGGGATTCGAACCCACGACCCCAACCTTGGCAAGGTTGTGTGCTACCTACGCCAGGGTCACCTCACGCTCTCTACGCTGCGATCAATTCTCGAAATATCAATTATTTAGATAGAAATTTGTCGCCGAGACTACGACTGACCCCGCCCCGTTTTTCCATCACGGTGGACACCATGTGGACACCATTGTAAGCTGGTTTCCACTGGAAAACGGGCGTGGGAGGCATGCCATGGATCGGTCGTCCAGCGTTCGATTGACCAAAACGATGGCCGAGAAGGCCGAGGTTCGCGACACCCGATACGACATCTGGGACCTGGAGCTTACCGGCTTTGGCCTGCGGGTCGAAAAGAGCGGCACGAAGACGTTCATCATCCGCTACCGCACCGACGGGGGCGGACGGTCCGCGCCGAGACGGTTCCTGACCGTCGGGCGATTTGGGACGCTGACGGTCGAGCAAGCGAGGAAGAAGGCCAAGACCTTACTGGGCGCGGCCGCTAGCGGCGAAGATCCTGCAGGCGACGTGCAGGAGAAGCGTCGCGAGAAAACGGTGCGCGAGCTGCTCGACTTTTACGAGGAGCATGGCTGCTTCATTCAGCGCGGCATCCACAAGGGGAAGCCGATGAAGCCTCTGACCAAGCAGTACACCATGGCCCGGCTCCGAAATCACTTCGAGGTACTGCTCGGCCATCGGCGGGCTAGCGAGATCAACTCGGGCGACATCGAAACGATGGTCGCTGACATTACGACAGGAAAGACGGCGAAGGACGAGAAGGTCGCGCCACGCAAGCGCATCATCGTCCGTGGCGGCGAAGGCGCCGCACGTAAGGTCGTCCGCGACGTGTCGGCCGTGTTCAGCTTCGGGGCGCGTCACGGCTTCGTCACGACGAACCCCGTCGAGAACGCATCGGTGAGAAAGACGGACAACCGCCGCGGACGCTTTCTCACGCTGGAGGAGGTCTCGCTGCTGGGAGAGGCATTCAATCAGGTCGAGGCCGACGGGGCCAATGCTAAAGCCGTCGCGATCTCGCGGCTGTGGGCGCTCACAGGCTGCCGGCGCAATGAAATTGCAGGACTCAAGGTTCATGAGGTCAAGCTGGACCAAAGCCTCTTTGAATTCGACGATACGAAGACCGGAAAGTCCATTCGTCCCTTCGGGCCGGCGGCCGCGGCTCTGCTTCAGCAGCTTCTGAACGAGCGGAAGTCGGGTTACGTCTTCCCGGCCGAGACGGGAGAAGGCTTCTACCAAAGCACGCGCAAAGTCTGGGCGGAGGTGATCAAGATCGCGAAGCTGCCTGGCGTCACCCCGCACACGCTGCGACACACGCTCGGATCGACAGCCACTTCGAGCGGCGAGGCGTTAGCGCTCACCGGGGCTATCCTGGGTCACGCGAACCTCCGGTCAACCGCGATCTACGCGCATGTGCAACGCGATCCGTCCCTTGAGGCGGCGAAGCGCGTTGAAAAGCTGCTGGCGACAGCCTTGGAAGGAAGGGCCGCGCAATCGAAAGACGGCGAGTCCGCCGATGATGTCCCAGAGCTCGATGCGGACTTGATCCGCGTGCTGGCCGAACGGCTATCGAAAGAAGGATCGGACGCGGCCCGCCTGCGAGCGATCATAGCCCAGGTGGTCGCGCTCAACACGTGAGTTCCTCTGTACTTGCACTGCGAACAAGTCTGCGCATTTCGCCAGCGCCGAGCTGTTGCCCTCCGAAGGCGGGATAGCGTCGGGCAAGCGGAGTTGAGAGGGTCTATTTTATTAGTATTTTCAGGAGGTTATAACTAGGTTTTTCTGGATCGATGTTGGCGAAGATGCGTTGCAACCACACTGCAACCAACTTGGCGCAAGCCCAGGCGTAGGTTTTCTGGGTAAACCGTCAGGTGGTCGGAGCTTCAGGCAAGCCGAAGGGTGCGCCGTGGAGTCGTTGACCAAGCCCGCCAGCGACGACTAGTTCTGCGTTTCAAGCACCCGTAGCTCAGCTGGATAGAGTGTCGGCCTCCGAAGCCGAAGGTCACAGGTTCGAATCCTGTCGGGTGCGCCATCTCCTTTTCATTCGGTGGATTCCGCAACGTTGTCGTGGACGTAGCCGCTGGCTTGCGATCGGGCCACGAGCGTTCGTGGGCGGGCATTCCGGGCCACATGAGCCGACGTTTGGCGTCTTCTGGATCAATCGCTGTCGCTCAAAACTGCTATTAGCTTTTGAATGGCGGCCTTTATCTCCGCCAATTTCCCGACCTCAAATTTCTCGCCCATATGATTTGCCCATCGACGCTGCCTGGTCTGAATGGCCGATAAAATCTCACGCCCTCGGTTCGTGAGAGCAAGAAGCTTCGCCCGCCGATCGCTTGGGTTATCGAGATAGGCGGTCAAACCCTCTTTGGTGAGGAGGTCGGCGACTTTCTGAACGCCTTGTCGCGATAGCTTTAGAAAACGGGCGATCTCGGCCACCGTCATTTCGCGCTTGGAGACTATGCCCAACACCTTCCAGCGCGCACCCGATTGTCCGTCGGGAGCCGTCAGCGTGTCCCCCGCCTGCTCTAGTACCCCCCCCAACAAGAGGCCGGTCGTCACGACGTCCGTGAAGGCGTCACCCGCTGGCGTACGTTTCATCCTCCGCTCCCCTTGAGCAATATTGACAACCGGTTGTCAATTTGATGACTTATCGGCTGAACGTCAAAAGGCCGAGGATCAAACATGAAATCGATTCGTGTCGAACGACATGGCGGCCCAGAAGTCCTGGAATTGACTGAAGTCGCCCCGATCGGAGAGCCCGGCCCGGGACAAGCGGTCGTAAGCATACGCGCGGCAGGGGTCAATTTCATGGATATCACGCAACGGCGAGGGGACTACCCCCGTGATGTGCCGCTCACTCCGGGAGTGGAAGGCGCGGGCATCGTTTCAGCAGTTGGCGCAGATGTTCATAACGTAAGAGTATCGGACCGCGTGGCGTTCAGCGGCCAGCCCGGCGCCTATGCCGAAGAGATCATGGTCGAGGCCGCTTGGCTGATCCCCCTGCCCGATGAGTTTACTTTCGAACAGGGCGCTGCATTTCCACTTCAGGGCATGACGGCCCATTATCTGATTCACGAATTTCGAAAGCCGGCGCCAGGAGATTTTGTCCTCGTCCACGCGGCGTCTGGTGGCCTTGGAGGGCAGTTGGTGCAGTGGGCGCACCATTTTGGGGCGACCGTCATCGGGACGGTCTCCAGCGCGCAAAAGATAGCGACGGCACAAGGCGCAGGGGCGAGCCATGTGATCGTTTACACCGAGAGCGATTTTGCCGCTGAAACTATGCGAATCACAGGTGGGCATGGCGCTGATCTGATCCTGGATAGCGTTGGCCAAAGCACATTCAAGCGGGACCTCGATGCCGTGGCTTGGAGGGGGCACATTGTGTGCTGCGGAGCCTCCAGTGGACCTCACGAACCAATCCAACCGTATGCATTAGCTCCGCGTTCGGCGTCGCTGTCCTTCGGCGGCCGGTGGGCGCGGACACCCGGAGAGCTAATGTCGAGAGCCACCGACGTGATCGCAGGCATTCGGGAAGGTTGGCTCAAGTTGAAAATTGACGCTGTACTACCACTTGGGCGCGCCCAAGAGGCCCATGATTTGATTGAGAGCCGGCGGTCACAAGGCAAGATCGTGTTGACGGTCTCGGCAGAAAGCTGACTCACCTCAAGTTCAATTCAGGTAGCTCGCGGGATGGCGCTGATACCGGCTATGCATCCGCCCAGATCTCGTTCCGCAACCCGGGCAACTGGCGTACTTGTTCGCGGGACGCACCGTGATCAGCATTGCTTCGCCAACACTGGCCGCAGCGTCGACCACAAAGCCGTAAGGCACGAGGGTAGAAGGTCGAAGGGCCTGGCCCATGGCGTTGATTCCTTTGGTGAAACTAACGCCAGCCGGCACCCAAATTTCATCAAAAGTGAGTCAGAGCCCTTTTTCCACGCCGCCGCACACAATAGCCTTCAATCTGGCGGCGCTGGTCATGACGCTTCACTCCTCACTTCACGGCAGCGGTCCGAACAGTTTGTCCAGCTCTTGCCGCATATGGCCTTCGATCGCGCGCAGCTCGGCATCGCCGATTGGAACCTGATCCGGCCCGTCATCGGTGACGATGATCGGCCCGTCATCCTCGCGCGACCGGCGCGAAGCTCTGCGCGGCGCGACGCGATGGGTGTAGTCGTGCAGGTCATCCGGGCATTCGGCCCAGCGGCGAGGCGTGCGGCGGCGGAGCTTGCGAGGAAGGGCCATCCCGACACGCTGCGTCGCAGCCGCGCCGCGCGCAAAGGCTCTATCGCGGCGTAGCGCAGATAGGGGCGTGCTGCGGCGGGCGTCATGCTTCGCCCCACGGATCGACGACCAGATTGCTCGACATCGAGCGCGCGCGCCGCGCGGTAAAAGCTGCCGTGGTTCGCTGCCGCGATGGCGTAACGAAGCTGGCGGATGTCAAAGGGCATTGCCGCTTCAAACCTTCGCCGAGTCCGTGGTGCTTTCTGACAACCGCCCGAAAAGCTTCCGTAAGGTTTCACCGTAGCGCGTGATGAAATCGGAACCTTCGATTGCGTCCCCGAATATCAACTGCACCAAATGTGGCAGGATAATCGGGGCGGCGACCGCGCCGATCATAATCAGCAACGTCGCCTCGACATCCAGATCGGGGCTAATCTCACCAGCCGCCTGCCGCAGGTGCATGGTGCCGGCCAATCTCTTGCCGGCAACTATGTCCCCGGATCCACGATCTGCACCTTCCAGTCCGGCCCATACCAAGAGCCGAAGCATCTTCGGATCTTCGATAGCGTGGCGGAAATACTTTTCCGCTACCACGCCAAGGGGAAGAGATGGATCACTGACCTCCTCTTCCTCCAAGAGGCGCATTGCGCAGACCTCCGCAAATAGCTTCTCCTTACTATCGAAATAGTGGTTGATAAGCTGAGCGTTTACTTCGGCTCTCGCGGCGATCGACTGAACCCGGCCGCCCGCAAAACCGCGTTCAGCGAACTCTTCCAGAGCTGCGAGCAGCAATTTTTTTCGCGTCCGCTCGGCATCGCGTTGTCGCCCTTCCGGCGGCCGTCTGCGCTGCCTCTTCAAAGTCGGCACTCACTCATAGACAATCCGCCTTGCCACATAATCAATCATCTATATGGTAGTACCATATTTGGACATGGTAAAGCGGTAGCGTGGCAGGGAGCGCCACGATACCGACAGTCACGGATCGAGGTCGATCAGGGCGAACGATTACCGTGTTAGGAAGGTCGATGCAGATGACGCCAGGAGGAGATAGCAGCAACCCAACGGGCCGGCCGCGAGCGGCGGCAATGAGGCAATTTCGCCCAATAGGCTGGTATCTTAAGGAGGCCGATCGCCTCATTACCGAGGTTGCCAATGAAGGATTTGGAAGAAAACAGATTACCCGATTTCACTGGCAGATTCTTAACAGGATTAATGAGGCCGGCGCAGCAAGTGTAAACGGCATGCTTGCAGGTGTACGCAACTTCGTCACCGAAGATGAACTACGATCTCTCTTCCAGTCTCTGCTTGATAGAGGGTGGGTTAAGCCTATAGCTGATTCCGAGGATATCGAGGTCGAGTTTACCGAAATTGGACGACGGGAATTCTCCGATATACTTGCAATTCAGCACGACTTTTTTTCACGACTGATGGCGGGAATTCCTGATGACGACTACGCTGTTGCTATTGGCGTGCTGAGCCGGATGATCCGGAATCTCGGAGGTACACCCTAGAAATCGGCAAAGTCTGCCCTCGCCAGGGACCGCGACGCGAGAGCCCGTGGCTGCGTCAGCGAGTTCGGCAGAGTACAGGCCCTCGGCTCGTTCCATTGTCACAACCCGATCACCACAGCGCCGGGCCGTCGCCGTCGTCCGCTCCGGTCGGTCTTCGCGGCCCCAATACCAATACGGAGACCCATAATGACCAATCCACGGATAGGCATCATCATCAGTTCCACGCGGGAGAACAGGTTCGGAGAAAGGGCCGCAAGATGGATTCACGGGCTTGCCGCAGAACGAACCGATCTGGACTTCGAGATCGTAGACCTGCGCGACTATCCGATGCCCTTCTTCGAAGGCATCTCGCCGCTCTATGCGCCCGTAACCGACGAGGCGGCGATTCGCTGGGGCCGTAAGATGGCCGAACTCGACGGCTATCTGTTCGTCACCGCGGAATATAATCGGTCGATTACCGGCGTCCTGAAGAATGCTCTCGACTGGGCCTATCGCGAATATGCCCGTAAGCCGGCTGCCTATCTCGGTTATGGCGGTGTCGGGGGCGCGCGTGCGATCGAGCAGCTCCGGCTGATCTGCATCGAGCTGCAGATGGCGCCGACCCGCCCGGGCGTTCACATCAGTGGCAGTGACGCCGCCGCGTTGATCTTCCAGGGCAAGAGCTTTGAGGAACTGGAGCTGTCGCACCTGGTGAAAGCCGCACACGCCATGCTGGACGACTTTGCATGGTGGACCTTTGCCCTTAAGACCGCACGGGACGCTTCAGCGCCCCATCTATCGTCTCACAAGCAGTAGCACTCGCGGTCGGGCGCGAGCGGTCAAGAGCGAAAAGCGGCGGCCGGAGGACGTGCTAGAGTAGTACGAACGGCGATACGTATTCGTTATGTTTATCCTGTGCGGGGCGCCAATTTTTCAATGAATTGGAAAAGTGGACGTTTCAGCTCGTAATTTGGAACGTCCGTTGATCTCGCTCCCGCCAAAAGAGGTCGCCTTCTGCTACCACTCGCCGGGGCAATCCAGGTCAGCGAATTTGTCCCGCGGAGCTGAGGGGACAGTCTAAACATCAATTGCCCTGAGGTGGCCCGCTCACCTGTGGGCGGTAGCATCTATGCTACCGAAGAGGCAGTCGGCTTCGCTCGGCCGCCGAAGAAGGCCATCCGATCGTTCTCCGACGCATTCACCGTCGAGCGGATACGCAGGAGATCCTTGCGAGCGACGAGCCCGACCAGGTGGTGGTTGATGGGATCGACGATCGGCACACGCCCGATATCCGTCGCGACCATCAGATCGGCGAGATGACCAAGAACTTCACCGGGATGACCGACGGTAAGGTCAGCATCCGAAACACGGTCGTAGAGCGTCTCGGCGCCGTGCGGGCTCTCGGTTCGCCAGCGCAACACGTCCGAACGCGTGACCATGCCGACAAGCCGCCCGTCGTCCAAGACGACCGGGTAGGATTTGTGTCGGTGTTCCTCCGAGGTGAAGAAGGTGACGGCGGCGTCCACGATCATGGTCGCGGGCAGGGTGTCGACGACCTTGACCATGATGTCATCGACCCGCAGCAGCTCGAACGGATCGACGCTGTACTCGCGGGCGATGTGTTGCCCGCGCCGGGCGATCTTCTCAGTGAGGATCGACCGCTTGAGCAAGAGCACGGTGACGGCGTAGGCCGCCCCCGTAGCGGCCAGCAGTGGAACGATCACATGCATGTCGCCGGTGAGTTCAACCGCGAACAGGACGGCCGTCAGCGGCGATCGCATCGTCCCGCCCATCATCGCCGCCATGCCGAGGAGAGCCCAGAAGGAGGCGCCACCTGGCAGGAACTGGCCCTCAAGCCAGCCCAGGACGCCGCCCAGGATCAGCAAGGGCGCCAGAACACCGCCCGAGGTGCCGGAGGCCAGCGCCAGGATCCAGATCGCGGACTTGACCAGCAGCATTCGGCCCGCCTCATCCGCCGCCATGTGGCGGGACAGCAGATCGCCGATAACGCCATAGCCGACGCCCAGCGCGCGCGGCTCGATCAATCCGCCGAGCCCAACGACGATACCGCCCAGGGCCGGCCACCACATCCAGTGGATCGGGAGACGCTCGAAGAGATCCTCGGCGGCGTAGAGCAGCTTGGTCATGGCGCCCGACTGAAGACCCGCCACGATCCCGACGCCGACGCAGGCCGCCAATCCCCACCACGGCAGATCGGGATTGCCGGCAAAGGGAAACAGCGGGCCTGGCGCAAACAACAGTCGCCGGCACGCGACCGAGGCCACGGTCGCGGCGATCACGGGAATCAGGCTGCGCGGCTTCCATTCAAACAGCAGCAGTTCGACAGCCAGAAGCACCGCGGCGATGGGCGTGCCGAAGATGGCGGTCATGCCGGCCGCTGCGCCAGCCACTAGCAGCGTCTTTCGCTCCGCCGCGGTCAGATGAAAGCACTGGGCGAATAGAGACCCGATCGCGCCGCCGGTCATGATGATGGGGCCTTCGGCGCCGAAGGGGCCGCCCGTGCCGATCGATATGGCCGACGACAGGGGTTTCAGCAGCGCGACCTTTGGATCCATGCGACTGCTGCCGATCAGGATCGCTTCGATCGCCTCGGGAATGCCGTGGCCGCGAATCTTCTCCGATCCAAAGCGGGCCATCAGCCCGATCACCAGACCTCCTATGGACGGCGCGAAGACCATCCACAGACTGGGCGACGCGTCACCGGCCGACGCATTCGCCACGCTGATCCGACCGAACCAAACCAGATTGGTGACCAGCGCGATCAGCTTCAGAAGGACCCATGCGGCTCCGGCGCTGGCCACGCCGACCACGAACGCCATGCCGATCAGGATTAAGACGCGATTGTCGGTTGTGAAGTCGCCAAGGTTTGGCCGACGGCTGGACGGCGCGAGGGCTTTCTGTACGGATTGACGCAAGATCGTTAGCCCTCAGGTTGACGGAGGCTGCCGAATATATCGTGATACGATATAGATCAAGGAGCGGCGTGGAGCTTGAATTGACGGCGACGACCAAACGGCGGATCAAGGATGAGGACTACCGGGCGTTGGCCGCTTATCGACACGCCCTGCGCCGCTTCCTGGTGTTCAGTGAAGCGGCGGCGCGGGAGGCCGGCCTTACCGCTCAGCAGCATCAGGCGATCCTGGCGATCCGTGGGCAGGGCGCGGGCGGACGGATGACCATTGGCGAACTCGCCGACAGTCTACTCATCCGCCACCACAGCGCCGTCGAACTGGTCGATCGGCTGGCCCGGGCCGACCTGGTTGTCCGGATAGAAGCAGAAGACGATCGGCGACGAGTCGTCGTCAGCCTGACGCCGACGGCTGAAACCATTCTAGAAAATCTGTC
>JAMFSY010000130.1 GCA_026225555.1 Methylacidiphilales bacterium | reverse complement strand
GGGGCGGGCATGAGATGATCCGTCTCCGTGCAGGCGAAGCCGAACATGAGACCCTGGTCGCCCGCGCCCTGCTCGGCGGTCGCCTTGCCCTCGGCGGCCTTGTCATCGACGCCCTGCGCGATGTCGGGGCTCTGCGCCGTCAGCGCATTGAGGATATGCACGCCCTTGGCATTGAAAGATTCGCTCGAATCGGTGTAGCCGATCTCCTCAATCGCATTGCGGACAACCTTATTGTAATCGAAATCGGCGCGGGTGGTGATTTCACCCGCCACGACGACGAGATTCGACTTCACCAGCGTTTCACAAGCCACGCGGCTGGCCGGGTCCTGCGCGAGGCAGGCATCGAGAACGGCATCGGAAATCGTGTCGGCGACCTTGTCCGGATGACCTTCGGTCACGGATTCGGAGGAGAAAATATAGGATTTGGCCATGAGGCTTAAGGTAGGACGACTCGGGCACTCAGGGCAAGCATTATCTATGAACGTATCTGGATGCGTGGATATATTCTTAATTAATCCTTAACAAGCCTTGGCGTCAGTCCGAATCCCTTGAAGGAAATGATCTCATTGCCTTTGCCGAAACGGCAAAGATAGAGTGCATCCCTCCCGGATATGAAAAGCACCCCTAACATCGCGCGTCGGCGAGGATGGCATCTGGCAGTTGAGGCCATGGCCGCCATCCTGATCTTCCCGGCCATCGCCTTTGCCGATGCCGTGACCGTCACCATCACGCAACGTGCGCCGATCGAAAGCGTCTCGGCCACTGGCGAGATTACCGGAGTCAAGGAGGCCTCGGTCGGCGATAAACTCACGTGGATCAGCACAGACGGCTCGCAACTGACGCTGCAGGACGCGCAGGGCACGCATTACCGGATTGCCCTCTCGGCCACCGATTACACGCCTCCCGCCGTGGCGACCGCTCCCGCCCCGACGCCGGCCACAAACGTTCCCGCGCCATCGCCATCACCCATCGTCGCGGCGCCTTCAGTTACGCCGCCTGCCATTGCCACAGCTTCCGCCGCCCCCGTTGTTCCTGTAAATCCAGCTCCAACGCTCGGCGGCCCGCCCAGAACTGTGAGCATCGGCGATCGGGCCACCGCAAAGGAAATGGCGGTCTGGCCCGACGGAGGCATCGCGGGGCGCCCCCTGCTCGTCGCCTCCCACGGGCGCGGCGGCACCGGCCCGGGCGAAATCAAGGGCTGGCTGGGCATTGCCAAAGAACACCGTTTCACCATCGTGTGCCCCTCCTTTCTCTCCGCCGCGAGCAATTCGAACCTCCTTTCGGAAGACGCCGACTACTTCAAGGACTGTCTCCGCTGGATCGCGAACAACCTCCAGTACGACAAGGCGAACGTCTATATGACCGGCTTCAGCGGAGGCGGCTTTCCCACGTGGTATCTGGCCACCCAGCGGCCCGAGATCTTCCGGGGCATCTTTTTGCAGAGCGGCAATTTTTCCGGCGACTATTTCGACCTGAATTTATCGAAGTGGTACAATAAGCCGATCAAGATCGTCTGGGGCTCGCAGGACCTGCCTGACATCCCGGTCCAAAACAAGCAGGCCCTCGACATGCTCAAATCGGCCGACTGCAAGAACGTCACCAGCGAGGTGATCGAAGGCGCGCATCACCAGCCCCATCACGATCTCGTGGTCGCCTGGATCGAACAGGTCATGGCCTCGAGCCCGGCGGCGAATTAACCCGCGCTTCTTGACCATCGCGATGCGCCCATCTACTTAGAACAAACCATGAAGACTCTTCTCGGGTGCAACGCTTTCTTGCTCCTCTGCGTCGCCGGTGTTCTGCGCGCCGATCCTGATCCCACGCCGACGCCCCGGCCCAGCCAGGATGACCGAGCCCAAATCGCCTCCTCCCTGACTTGGCAGAGTGGCCCGGTCTCGCTCAAGGACGGACTGGCGAAAATCAATCTCTCGGATAAGTTCCGCTTTCTCGGCCAGGCGGACTCGCAAAAGGTGTTGCACGATCTCTGGGGCAATCCTGCCGATCCAGGTGTGCTGGGCATGATCTTTCCCTCCGATTCCGGGCCGCTCGACGAGACCGGCTGGGCCATCGCGGTGGAGTATGAGGAGGGCGGCTACGTCAAGGATGACGACGCGGACAAGATCAACTACAACGACCTGCTCAAGCAGATGCAGCAGGAAGTCAGCGACAGCAACGCGGAGCGGGAAAAGGAGGGCTACCCCTCCGTGCAGTTGGTCGGCTGGGCTACGCCACCCCATTATGACAAGACGACTCACAAGCTTTACTGGGCCAAGGATGTCCGCTTTGCGGGCTCGCCAACCGATACGCTAAATTACAACATCCGCGTGCTGGGCCGTCGCGGCGTGCTCGTCCTGAACGCCATCGCGCCGATGCAGGCGCTGCCGGAGATCAACCGGCAGCTTCCGCAGGTGCTCGCCATGGTCGATTTCCAAGCGG
>JAMFSY010000129.1 GCA_026225555.1 Methylacidiphilales bacterium | reverse complement strand
CCTCGTTCACTTTTCCCCAGTAAGAGGAATGTGACCGCCAATAGGCGCCGTGCATCAAAAAGCCGTCCATGTATTTTTGGACGAAGGGCCACTTCGCATCGGCCCCAATCAGTTGATCATTATGCGAAAAGCCACCCCAGGTGATCGTGGTGGGACGCATCGGGTTGGGAGGCTTAATTGCGAGGGCAGCGCCGCCGTCGTTTTCATTGGATGGGGCTTGTCCGCTGACGTTGATATTGCCGATGGCAACCAGAGCGAAACCGCATGAAAGGATGGAGAGTCTGGATTTCAGCATAAGTGGCGCGAGTCCGCGGAAGAAAGCCCTCACGGAGATGAATGCGAGGTCCCACGGTTAGGATTGCAAAGCTGCCGAGTCAATAATGCGTGCCGCTCCTAAAATGTGCCGGAGCGCTCATCTTGCGCGGGGGGAGGGATTAAATGGTTCGTGCCACTGCCCCGTCCGCGAGTTCCTCATGGAGATAACGACGGAAACATTTCTGGAACGTATTCGCCAGCGTGTCTCCCGGTGTGACCAGCACACCCCATCCACCCCGGCTGGGATTAAGTGGAATCTCGGCCGGGACCTGGTTCTCACACATCACTCGATCCTCATCGAGAACCTTCACCGCAAATTCCATCTGCGCCTGGGTTGGCGGCCCGTCAAAGCCAGGGGAGACGGCCAGGGCCCAGAAGCAGGTGCATTCGGTTCGGGTATTCGGCGAGGGAATATGGACCAATACCCGTTCGTCTCCATCGGCGAAAGTTTGCCGGATGGTGGTAAAGTTGGGCAGATGACAGCGTTGACGTCGGAGGTGGGCGCTTTGGAGTTTGCCTGGCTGCTCGTGCGGCGTGGCGAGCGCGGGAAAGGGAGCGTCCATTTGAAAGCCGTCATCGAGGACCGTGATTCTCATCTCCGGGATCAGCGGGCTGGCCGCCTTGCCCAGGGTCGTGGCGTGGGCGAAGGCAAAGTGAGTCATGTCCAGGTAGTTCTCGATTTCGCGCCGGAAACCAGCCCGAAAGAGCGTCGGAGGGCCGGGCAGAAAAGTCCACGCCGGATCTTCGAATTCCGGCACCTCCGGCAGTTTCACAGAGGGATCGGATTCCATCTGCACCCAGACCATTCCATAGCGTTCCTGCACGGGATAATTCCGCAGATGGGAGAGTTTTAATTTGTCGCAGGGAGGATACAGTAGGGAGGGAATATTGGTGCAGCCTCCCTCGGCGTCGAACTGCCATCCGTGATAAGGACACTGCAGGACGCCGTCGTGCAACGATCCACGGCTGAGACGCGCGCCCTTATGGGGGCAGGCATCCTCCGCCGCCAGCCATCCGGTCGCGAAGCGGGCGATGATCAGTTCGACATCGAAGAGCCGATAGGAAGCGAGGCCGCCGATGGAGATGTCGCGGCTCAATGCGACCGGCTGCCACGTCCGTTTCATGACCTGGAAGGGCGTTTCCTCCGTGAATTCAAGCTCAGGCGCATTCATGAAGTGGAAGCCTGCCCGGAAACAGGGCACGGTGTCTCGGCGCGAATGGAAAAAGCAATTTGCATTTTCGGCAATCGACATGGAACATAGAGGTCGATGTTAAGGCGTAAAAGGAACCGTCCCGCCGCTGTTCAATTTCCGCAATCCGGTGTTTACGTAGCGGAAAGCCGGCATGCCGATGACTTTCGCATGGAGCCGACGATTCATGCCTTTGGGAAACTCCTCTACATCTGGGGAGGCGCAGGAAGCCTGGTCGTGAAGGGGAGACGATGGCCTTTGCGTCCAGGACGAATCGCGGTGATTCCGCCGGGAATTTCTCATTATCTTTGCGATGATCCGCGTCGTCCGCTTTCGCTCTATTTTCTCTGCGTGCGCAACCCGGTCCTGGCGATGCCCGGAACGGCGATCGCCCTCGGGGAATGCCGCGTGATTGGTCATGCTCCGCTTTCCGAGACGGTGCGACGGCTTTTCCAGGATCTTCTTTACGAGCAGACTGCGGGGGACGCCGGGGCTGACTTGATGGTCACCGGACGAGTGCTGGAACTTTGCGGGCTACTTCTTCGGTGGAGAATCCGGAAAGACACCACACCGGGCCTTCCGCCGAAGGAAAAATCGCTCTCGCGGGCACGAGTCGGCGCGGTCATCGCGGAGATGCGACGGCGCTTCTATCGTCCGCAAAGCTTGGAAAGAGCAGCGGCACGGGCCGGTTTGAAGTCCCGCCGTTTCAGCCAGATTTTTCGGGAAATCGCCGGCACCTCGTGGCCCGCGTTCTTGCGGGAGAGGCGGATCGACCACGCCAAATGTCTCCTGGCGGAAACAAATCGATCCATCGTGGCCGTCTGTTTTGAGTGCGGGTTCGAGGATCTCTCCAGTTTTTATCGCGCCTTCAGACGCATTGAGGGCGTCAGTCCGCTGGCGTGGCGCAAGGCGAATTGAAATCATTTGCTGGAAGCTCTCCAGAGCGCTTGATCCGTTCTCTCGCGTGTGCTACCAATGTCTTCTTGATCGGTCTGCCGCCCATTCCGAATTCCATCGGCGACCTCGTCCGCCAGGACTCGTTTATCAACCCGCCGTTCAGGAAAAAGCCGTCGGAGATTCTCTCCCTTCTATGATTCGCTATGTTGCCTTTTTCAAATGCCCGGAAGACACGCGGCCCTTGATCGGTGCCTCCGGCCAATTTGCCAGGTCTTACTCCTTCAATGGCGCCCTTCCATCAAAGATAATCCAGGCATCGTCCTCATCCCAAACGGTCATGCTTGCCGAATGGTACACAGGAGTCAGTGGGCCGGGAGGCGCGGCCAGCAATTTTCAATATCAGGCCAGCTTCGATGCTGTCATCTATTCCGTCGGAGGTATTCCCTCGGCGCGAAACAGCAGTGGCTACCACGGTTCGCTCTCGAATTTTATTTTCACAGACGGCCACGCCGAGAGCCTGAACCCCAATCAGACGGTCGTCGCCCCTTCGATGTGGACGTCGATTCAGTGAGGCCGGACAATCGGCATCCCCGTGAAAAGAAGCGGCTTTAGGATACTATATCATCTCGCCGCATCAAACCCGGGAACCTGAGCTCGGCACTGATTACCGATAAATGCCGCCTTCCTTTGAAACCTCCTGTCTCGCATGGGAGGAATCCGGCGAAATGGCGGGCGCTTTTCCAGTCACTTTGTCGTAATGATCTTCATACTCGGGATGGTTGGTGCCCATCAGTCGGTCCCAGATATTAAAATAGAGGCCGTAGTTATAGTGAACGTAATGGTGGTGCATGTTGTGGTGAACCCCCGTGTTATGCCAACGAAACAGACCGTGCCGGGCGAACCCGGCCGGAAGCACCTCGAAGCCCAGATGACCCAGTACGTTCATGACGGTCATATAGAGCAGCCAGATGAGGGCGGCGAGAGGATGAATGGGCACGACTAAAATCACCAAGGGATAAACCATCGCCTCAATGAAGGCTTCGAGAGGATGAAATGCAAAGGCGGCCCAGGGGCTGGGGTTATGACTTAAATGATGAATGCGGTGGGCCAGTTTGAACAGGGGACGCCAATGCAGCAATCGATGGGTCCAATAGAACCAGGTATCATGGAGAAAAATCAGGAGCACGGCCGAAAAAATCAGGTAGGGCCAGCCGTGCTCATTGATATGCTGGTACATGTGTCCCCAGCCCAATCGCTGAAGTACGACAACGAGAAAACCGACGGAGGCAAAAATTCCGATCGACAGAAGGCTGTAATAGATCTCGCGCCGCAAATCGCTTTGCGGTGGGAAAGAGGGTTGAATTTTTCTCGATAAAAAGATTCGTCGCCCCAGCCAGTAAAACACCAGGAAAGCCACACCGGCGATTGCCACATACTGGGTGAGTTGACCCTCATAGTTATGAAGGAAGATCTGGTCCCAGTGACGGAATAATCCAAGAGGCGCGTGATCCATATTTGTCGAAAAGATTAACCTACTCGATTCCGGCCTAACGCACGAAATTTAACCACTCTTAAAGTCTTTTTGCAGCTCTAATCGTGATGACGCACGAAGATGTAATTGAAGTAATACATCTCTTTGGTAGAATACGTCCATGAAATACTTGGTTCTCGCCTTTATGACTTGTTTCGTCGCGCTGTCATCGGCTTCAGCAGAGGACACCTCCGACGGAGACCATGCGCACCAAGAATATGCTTCGCCTTCATTGGCCCCGATCACCGATGTGCCTGGCCTGCCACGCGTGCTGCTTATTGGCGACTCCATTTCGATGGGGTATACGCTGCCTGTGCGCGCGGCTTTGGCGGGGAAGGCGAATGTGCATCGGCCTCCCACCAATTGCGGTTCGACACTCACTGGCTTGAAGCAAATCGACGCATGGCTCGGTACCGACCATTGGGACGTCATTCATTTTAACTGGGGTACTCACGACCTCAAGTATCTCAGCGCGACCAGGCAAAACGTGCCTCCCGTTCAATACGAAAAAAACTTACGGACGCTGGTGGCGCGGATGCAACGAATCGGGGCGGTTTTGATCTTTGCCACGACGACGCCCGTGCCCGCCGATTTCAAGGGCAAGTACCCGCGCGTGCCGGGAGATGACGTCAAATACAACGCGATCGCCGAGAAGGTCATGCAGGAGAATAACGTGAGGATTGATGATCTCTATTCCTTCGTCATGGCAAAAGTCATTCAATTTCAAAATCCCCATGATGTCCATTTTACCCAGGAGGGATCGAACATCCTGGCGACTCAGGTGGCGCAATCGATCAATGATGCGCTGGCGGAAATCAAAGCCGGCAAACCGCCGACGTCATCACCCGCTTCCGCGGCGAACTAGGGCGATTTTTAATTAGATTATCGCTCTTTTTTCCTGTCATCCTGAGCTTGTCGAAGGATCAGTTCAGTTGCCTTTTACTGAGGCGAAACTGATCCTTCGACAAGCTCAGGATGACCAATTTTAATGTGACTATTTAACTGGAAATCGCTCTAGGGCTTCGTTGTTCTTCATGCCGAAAAGAATTCATCCTCGAGCATGAGGGAAAGGCAATGGTAGATCGGAAGATGAAATTCCTGTACGCGGTAGGTCTCCCGGGAAGGAACACATATGGCCAGCTCGCAGAGGGGTTTCAACGCTCCGCCATTTTCACCCGTAAGGGCCACGGTGAAAAGTCCGCGCGCCCGGGCGGTCTGTGCGGCCGCGCAAACGTTGCGGGCGTTGCCGGAAGTGCTGATTCCCACGAAGACATCTCCCGCCCGCCCGAGACCCCAGGCTAGCTGCGCGAAGGTCAATTCGGGCGCGACATCGTTGGCAAAGGCGGTGCTCAACGCAGGAAACCCGGTGAGGGGAATGACCGGCAGGGAGCCTTGAAGCTTTTGGGCGAGATCCGGCGGCAGGGACGCCTGTTGCTCGGAGGTCAGCGGGCGCTTGCGGCAAAAGCCTTTGAGTAACTCTCCCGCCCAGTGGTCCGCGTCCGCTGCGCTGCCTCCGTTGCCGCAGAGGAGAAGTTTGCCGTCGCGGCGGAAGCAATCGCGCATCGCAACGAAGGCTGCCTGGATTTCCTCGCGGCAATCTGTCAGGGCGGGCGCGCGTTGAATGAGATGATCGAGGTGGTTCTGTATCATAAGTGAAAAGGCATTTCGATTTTGGCGCCATGCAAGGCCGTGGCGACGGCACCGTGGCTGCCGATGGTTTCCCCGAGCAAAGCCGGGACAATCGTGCAGGCGGCGAGAGACGAGGGAAGGGCCTCCCGCTCCAGGGAGATTTTTATCGAGGGCAGCAACAAATCCTGACAGCGCGGAAAGATTCCACCGATGACGATTCGTTCCGGATTCAGGAGGTCGATCAATAGGGCCAGGGCTTCCCCGAATTTTTGTCCTGCTTCCCCGATAATTTCGCAGGCGAGGGGATCTCCCAGGTGTGCCGCTTCGGCGATTTTTTTGGTGGAAATTTCTTCGACGGGGTTGGCCCAGGCGGGGAGGGGTGAGGTTCGGGCCAATCGGAGGCCAGCGAGACGCGCCATACCACCGCCGCTGCAAAAGCCCTCGAAAGAACCCGCCTTGCCGAAGCCGATTGGTCCTTCCGCGCGCAGGCGAAGATGGCCTACTTCCCCCGCATCCCCGGAAGCACCCTCATACAGCTGGCCGTTAAGGATCAGTCCGCCCCCCATTCCGGTGCCGGCGGTGAGGAAAATCATGTGCTCGCAACCCATGCCCGCGCCGAATCGCCATTCGGCCAGCGCGCAGGCATTGGCGTCATTCATCAGAAAAGCGCGGCCTCCAAAGTGGCAGGTCAGCTCCTCACAAATCGGAATGCGGTCCCATCCCGGAAGGTTAGGCGGAGAAAGAATCAGGCCTTTTCGTGAATCGAGCGGCCCTCCGCAGGAAATGCCTAAGATGGTGTCATCGCCGGGATGGAGCTCGGCAACGACGTTTCTAAATTTGATGAGGGTGGCGGAACACTCCTCCGTCGGAAACCGGGAGATTTCCTCCACCCTGCCATCTTCCCGCAGGCGGGAAACCGCGCATTTGGTTCCGCCGATATCGATGCCAATAATGTTCATGGTGTCGGAAATAACTTAACGTCAGGGAGAGAAAAAAACCATGATTCTCGCAAGCTTATCTTACAATAGATACATGTTAAATAGAAAAGTTGCTTCTCAGAGGAGAATTGAGATTGCCGAGGGGTTTCGCCTGCAGCTAAGACTAAGGGAGTCTGGCGCCTGAATCAGCGAATATCGGAGAGAAAGCAATAGATGTACTTGACGGAATACATGCATGATAAGTAGCATGTGATGTAATCCCGATTAGCTAGGGTGCTCAACAGACGTTATCCATGAATAAACGCTCCCTTTCCACTGGCACGCTCGGCTTCTCCTTGCTCGAGCTTTTGATCATCACCGCCATCATGGCCATTCTGGCGCTGACGGCTTTGCCCGCCATCGTGGGAATGAGCAGTTCGGGGCAGTTAACCTCTGCCGGCAACCTGATCGTCGGTCTAGCCAACCAAGCGCGGCAAAATGCGATTACCGACGATACGATGACCGCTTTGGTCAGAGTCAGCTCCTCCTCCTCGCAGCCTCAGTTGAACAATCGCCTCTTTATTTTGATGGAGCTTACCCCGGCTGCGTCTGCAACGGGTTCTCCCACCTGGACGCCCGTTTCCAAATGGGAAATCTTGCCGCCCGGAACGGTGGTCGATCCCAGCGTGATGAATCAGAGCCCTTCGCCCACCTTGGCGACACCACTTCCTTCCCTGAATTACAAAGGAACGGCGATTTCTTCCTCCGATTGCGCCTACCAGGTTTTTCTTCCCTCGGGCGGACTCCTCTCTCCCGTCGCATCCGTCAATACGCCGCCTTTTCTACGCCTGGTCACCGGCGCGATGAACGGCTCGAACATCACTTACACGGGCAATAAAAGCGCCGGCATTCCCAGTAATTATTATGAGGTGACCATCAATCCCTACACCGGGATGTTGAAGGTAACTCGTCCATGAAATGGGCAGGGGGAAGAAGGGCCTTCACATTGGTGGAAGTGGTCCTTGCCATCGGTGTCCTTTCTTTCTGTCTGATCACTTTGCTGGGTTTGCTGGGCGTGGGACTCGGCAATGGGCTCAAGTCGAACGATGACACGGTCCTGGCTTCCATGGCGTGGGAGGCGGCGAATAATTTGCGGAGTGAGACCAATCTCGCGGGCGGGTTTACCACGAATTTTTATTTCGATCACACGGGACAATCCCTGACCTCGGCCAGCGGCGCTTATTTCAAATGCGCGGTCACGACCAATAATCCCACGGCCGGACAGGCCCCGGCGTCGATCGATACCAATCTGGTTCTCGCCGCGTTGCAGTTCACCTGGCCCGCATCGCTCGCCAACGCTCCGCACACGAATACGGTTTATGCGACCCTACCTTCTCCCTAGCCGGCGGTCTTTGCCGCCCGGACGGCGAAAAGGAAACCGGAATGTCATCTCGGCAGGCTTCAGCCTGGTCGAGGTATTGGTGGCCATGAGTATCTTGTCCATCCTCAGCCTGGTTTTGGTCAGTCTTTCCTCGGAGGTGGGACAAGTTTGGACGCGCTCCCAGGATGAAAACGCCTATCGGCTGCATGCGCGGGCTGTCCTCGACTATATGGGGCGCGAACTTCGCTGCGCGAGTCTGGCCGTGAACAGCAGCGTCGCCGCGACCGCCGGTAAGTCGACGCTTCAATTTCTTATCAATCCCAGTGTGGGCAGTGGCTACAACTATCCGGATAACATCTTCTGGCAGGCCCCCATCGCCACGGACGACAAGAGTCGTGGGGTCATGGCCGAGATTGGCTACTTCATCCGGTGGGATGGAAATCAGCCGAATCTCTGCCGTTATTTTGTCAATCCGACCGATACCGCAAACTATCTGATTTACACGGCGGCCCCGGCCCAGTGGATAACCGGCAGCGGCAATCCGGGCAGTCTGGATAACGTGGCCTCCTCCGATCAGGCCCACAATTTTCAGGGTCTCTTTCTGGAAAACGTTCTCGGTTTGTGGATTCAGGCTTATCCGTTTACCGAGCCCACGGCGACGCCGGTTGCCTTCACCCTGCCATACGACTCCTCGTCAGCCGCCTCCGCGTCGCATCCCTTGCCGGCCTATGTGGTGATTTCCATCGTCGTCATGGACGTCTCCAGTGCCGTTCGTTTGCAAAACAATTCCTCGATGGCCGCCACGATCAAATCGCTCTCCTCGGCTTCCACCGATCCACAAAGTTTTGTCGCCGCCCTGCCTAATTCCCTGAAGAACGCGGTCAATATCGTGAGTATCAAAGTGGTCCTGGATAATTACCGCTGACGCGTCGAGCTGAAAAGCCATGAGCCATCCCTTTCACAAGCAGCGCATGACGCTGCGGAGCACCCGCCGTAGCTCCGCGCTCGTGATCACGCTCTTTTTTGTCTGTCTCATGACCATTATCGTCGTGGGATTTCTCACCAGCATGCGGCTGGAAACCTTTTCCGCCCGGTCCCATTTCAACGGTGTGGTGGCGGACCTTTATGCGCAAGAGGCGACCGATGCGGCAGTCGCCAGGATTTATTATGCGACTTCCGATACCAACCGCTTTTGGGTGACACAACCCGGCCGGCTTTATGTTTCCCCGCCCCTAACGAACTTGCCGGTGACGACACTGGTGGACCTGTCTTCCGGCGAGGAACCGAACAACGCTTCCCCGCCGACAAACGAAGCCGTGAATTTAAATCCGGCAACCCTGCAGGATCCTTCGCTCTACCTGGTCGCCTCAACCAACGCAACCATGCCTGCCGCCCCCATGTATGCGAAATGGATTTACCAGCATCAGGACGGGACGCTCGACCCCACAGTGCCGACGGGCGCCCCGACGGCCAATCCGGTCGTGGGCCGCTATGCGTTCTGGGTGGACGATGAAAGCGCCAAGATCAATTTGAATACGGCGTGGACAGGGGATTCGACCAAAAATACGAATGGCCTGGCGCATCCCTCCCGGATCAATTTGAATGCGTTTCCTCCGCTGGTTCCCTCGGATATCGATGCCATTCAAAGCTATCGAGGCACCACACATTATTACGATTCCGTTGAGGGCGCGCGTCTGGTCAACGCGAACGTCGCCGCCCTTTTGGGTACGAATAATTTTTCGACGACGGTCTACAATCATGCACCGGAGATCAACATGTTCGGAGAACCCCGCATCTTGCTCACCACCCAAAAGAGCCTCGCGGACACGGCGGGTACCACCAACTTTCTCGATATTCTCAATACAGAAAATACCGATCCGGGTCCATTCACCAACCTGAGTACGAAAGGCGTCCAAACGGTCGCGCAGGAGATCGTAGCGGAGTTAAATCGGACGAACTGGCCCATCATGCCCGGACAGAGTTTTGCGACGAAATACGGCAGTTCCACGAGCACTGTGCAGATGGCGCTCAACATCATTGATTATGTCCGCTGTGCAGAGTCCACGAATGATATCGTCGAGCCCTTGCGCGGAACGGCGACCGCCACGTCGTTTACTCTCGCTGAGGGCGCTGGCACAATGCTGTCAATGAGCCGGCGTCCGGTGATTACGGAATATGGATTATGGTTTTCGGTTCCTGTCAAGAATGTGGGCAACGCCCTTTATAATTTCAATTGGAAGGTCTTCGTCAAAATTACGTTGCCGCCCTACTACGGACTCAAGTCCATCGACCTTTCCAACGTTTT
>JAMFSY010000128.1 GCA_026225555.1 Methylacidiphilales bacterium | reverse complement strand
GTCGGACGCAAGCCGTTCACGGCGGGCCTCGAACTGGAAAAAGCGGGCGTAAAGATCACTGAGCGCGGACGCATCGCCATCGACGCGCACTGGCAGACCAACGTTCCCGGCGTCTATTCCATCGGCGACGTCGTCGACGGCCCCATGCTCGCGCACAAGGCGCACGAGGAAGGTGTCGCGGTCGCCGAATATCTCGCGGGCAAGCCGGGCCATGTGAATTACCAGGTCATCCCCGGGATCATCTACACCGCGCCCGAAGCGGCCAGCGTCGGCATCACCGAGGAAGAGGCGAAGGACAAGAAGATCGAAGTGAAGGTCGGCAAGTTCGCCTTCACCGCCAACGGCCGCGCCATCGCCAACGACACGACGGAAGGCTTCGTCAAGATCATCGCCGACGCCAAGACCGACCGTGTGCTTGGCGCGCATATCGTGGCGAGCAACGCCTCCGAGCTGATCGCGGAAACCGTCCTGCTCATGGAGTACGGCGGCAGTTCCGAAGATCTCGCGCGCACCATCCACGCCCATCCGACCATGTCGGAAGCGGTGATGGAAGCGGCCCTGGCCGTCGATGGCCGGATGCTGAGCGCGTAATTCGCTGGGTGAAGGACGCGAGGAGTCTCGCGTCCTTACGCCTTGCTTGCCGCCGCTGCAAAATCGACCTGCACCGGCGCGCGCTCGAAATCGTTTGCAGCCATGAGCGCCTTCGGCTGCATGCCGCCGAGCCCCGCGATAAAGCGGTCGGGCACGACCTGGATCCGCGTGTTAAAAAACGTGGCGATGCTGTTGTAATAGGACCGGGCGAGCGCGATGCGCTGCTCCGTATCGCTCAGGCTTTTTTGCAGCGCGAGGAAGTTCTCGTTCGCCTTCAACTCGGGGTAGGCTTCCTTCAGGATTTGCACGTCCGCGCCCACCGCCTTGAAGTCCCCGCCCGCCTGTCCCGGTGCGGTCGCGGCCAGTTGGCTGCGCATCGTCGCCAGCGCCTCCTGCGTCGTGGCCTCGTGCGCCTGGTAGCCCTTCACCACATCGATCAGATTCGGGATGAGATCATGTCGCCGTTTGAGCTGGATATCAACCTGCGCCCAGCCCTGCTCCACGCGCTGTCGCAAGGCGACGAGGCTGTTATAGACCGTGATCACCCAGCCCACCGTCCAGATCGCGAGATAGATCAGGAACTCGCTCACGTAGATGAGAATGGAAAGCGGCGTGATTTCCTGGTTGGCGGCG
Organism: Methylacidiphilales bacterium; assembly: GCA_026225555.1. Classification (GTDB taxonomy): domain Bacteria; phylum Verrucomicrobiota; class Verrucomicrobiia; order Methylacidiphilales; family UBA1321; genus JABDGH01. The sequence continues at coordinate 33,141 of JAMFSY010000128.1, read as the reverse complement.
AGATCACCCACGATATGGCCGCCCGGCGCCACGACCGTGCCCAGCAAAAGAAAGAGCCAGAATTGCCACCCGAGCCCGCTGCTCACCTCTTCCTGGGTTCGTGTGGAAATTAGGTAATCGCTCCCCGGTGCGGCGGCGATTTCCGGCGCGACCACGTCCTGCCGTTCCCGCGCCTGCCCCACGACGAAAAGCGGCGCGTGCAACGGCACGACCCGCTCGGTGAATCGCCGCACGCCATCGGAATCCATGATGAGGCCGGGCGGACCCTTCGCGTAGAAAAGCCCGTTCATCGCCGAGCAGGTCTCGTCGAAATCGCCCAGCGCTTCCACGTTCGCCCCGTCCGGGTGGACGAGGATGTGCCCGGTATCGTCCTGCAAATAAAACGGCGTGGATTGCGTCTCCGCCGCCACCGTGGTCCAGCCGACTTCCTCGCGGGTACGTTCGACCATGTGCCCGCGACCATCGTCCTCGGTGTAGGTGACCAGGCGCGACCAACGTTCCTGAACCTCGAAGGCGTAATAGACGCACGCCTCTTCGCCGAGATAACTGCTCAGCGGCTCCTCGCATTCGGCGGTGCCCTTTAACTCGACGAGGCCAATAAAAACACTCTGTGCTTTGGAGGTTGGCAGATTATCGATCAACCGCCGCTTCCAGCAGGCGCGGAGCGAAGCGACGAGCGCGCCAACGGCAATCGCCGCCCCCGCCCAGGGGAGAGCGGGCGCGTAATTCTGGATGTTATCGGCGAGGAAGGGCATGGAGATGAAGAGTTGCTTCTAGATAACCGATGTCTCCTCATCTGTCATCCCGATGAAAAACTTTTAATCTCGTCTGGTGAATTCTCCTCGCGCGATTGGTAGCGCGCCGCGCGGCGATCTGGCGCAAGGCTTGCGGCAGGGATTTCTAAGAGTTTGCCGAAAAAGGCAGTCATCCTGAGCTTGTCGAAGGATCAGTTCTGCCTCGGTAAAAGCAAAAGGCAACCGAACTGATCCTTCGACAAGCTCAGGATGACTGAAATTCTTGAGAGCGAGCCTTTTCAGCAAGCTCCTAATGCGCGGCCCGTTCGAGCCGCTCGTTGATGGCCAGTCCGAGGCCCTTCGGCGGAAGCGGCACCGCATGGATCATCGCCACGCGAGGATCATCATCAAGACGACGCAGGGCGCGAAAAAAGTTGGCGGCGGCTTCACGGAAATCGCCGACGGGAGAAAGATTTTCCACCACCCCGTCCAAACTTTGCCCGGACTTTTGCGGCCCAAAGACGAGCCAACCGCAAGCCGCGTCGGAGGGCTGCACCGCATCGACCAGTCGCAACGGTTTGCGCGGCGCATAATGGTGCTTCAATTGCCCTGGCCCGGCGGGCTTCTCATCGACGGGCCGGGCGCGCGCGATCAGGCCGATCACCGCCTCCAGTTCCTCCACCGGCACGCCGCCGGCGCGAAGCAGCACAGGTGCGTCGCCGGAAAGGTCGAGTACCGTCGATTCCAGTCCCACCTCGCACGGGCCGCCGTCCAGGATAAGCGGCACGGCATCGCCAAGCTCGGCCCAGACCGCCCACGCATCGGTCGGGCTGATCCGGCCAAAACGGTTCGCGCTCGGCGCGGCGAGTGGACCGCCGAAGGCGCGGAGCAATTCCCGCGCAACGGGGTGAACCGGAACGCGAAGAGCCACGTTTGGCAGACCGCTGGTGGCGAGATCGGGCACGATCTCCTTCTTCGGCAGAATCAGGGTCAATGGCCCCGGCCAGAAGCGTTCCGCCAGCCGCCGCGCCACTTCGGGCACCCGCGAGGCGAGCGCCCACGCTCCCTCCGCCTCGGCGAGATGCAGAATGAGCGGGTCGAAGAGCGGTCGCTGCTTCACCTCGAAAATGCGGGCGAGCGCGGCGGGCTGCAACGCGTCGCCAGCCAGGCCGTAGACCGTTTCGGTGGGCAGGCCGATCACCTGGCCTTCGCGCAAAAGGGCGACGGCGCGTGAAATCGTCTCGGGCGAGGCGGTCGCGACGTTATTCGCTTGCGCCGCGCGCCCGGTCTCGGGTTTTATCATTCCCGCTGGTATGGAACAGTTCGAATCCTTCAAGGCATCCCAACTCTATTGCCGCAAGTGCGCCAAGTCGATGCCGGTGCGGGAGCGGCTCCTGCTGATCCTCCCCGACAAGGACATCTATGAATACCTCTGCACCGGTTGCGCCGAATCCCTGGGCCAGCGCGAAGTCACGCTGGCGGACAAGCGGCTCGCGTCCCTGCGGAAGCCGAGGCGGCGTTGATTTATCCAGCGCCTTCCTTCGACAAGCACGGGCGAACAGGTTAATTTTAAACGCGATACCTTGGGAAAGCTGAAGCTGAAGTTTTTATGCGCATTATTTTTATCGGAACGGGCGAGATCGGACTGCCCGCGTTGCAGGCACTGGTGAAATCGCCGGACCATCAGGTGCTGGCTGTCGTCACACAGCCGGATCGGCCCGTGGGCCGTCAGTTGAAACTCGCCGCGAGTCCGATCAAGGAAGCCGCGTTCAAGCTGCACATCCAGATTTATCAGCCGGAAAAAATCAGCGCGCCCACCTCGGTCGCGCAGATGAAATATTTAAAGCCCGACCTGATCGTGGTCGCGGCCTACGGTCAGATCCTGAGCAAGGAAGTGCTCAACCTGCCGAAATTCGGCTGCCTGAATATCCACGCGTCGCTCCTGCCGAAATATCGCGGGGCCTCGCCGATCCACGCGGCCATTGCCGCCGGGGAAAAGCAGGCGGGCGTGACCATCATGTGGATGGACGAGGGACTCGACACCGGCGACATCCTTTCGCTGGAAGCCGTGACCCTGCGGCGGCATGAGACGACGGAGACACTGCATGATCGCCTCGCGCAGCTTGGCTCGGATGCGCTGATGAAGGCGTTGCCCCTCGTCGCTGAACGGCGCGCGCCTCGCGTGAAGCAGGACAAAACCAAGGCGACGGTGACTAAGAAATTGCGCAAGGAAGATGGCCACATCAAGTGGGACCGCCCGCAACGCGAGATCGATGCGCACATCCGCGCCATGACGCCGTGGCCCTCGGCCTACGCCTGGGTGCCGCAGGAAAAAGACCTCAAGATGCTGAAGATTTTCACCACGATCCTGTCCCATCGCGCGAAGGGCAAGCCGGGCGAAATCCTGCGCGTGGACCGGCATGGAATCCTCGTCGCCGCCAGCGTGGGCGGCCTCCTTCTGCGCGAGGTGCAGATCGAGGGCAAGAAGCGGATGCATGCGGCGGAATTCGCACGTGGATTCAACCTGCCGGTCGGCCTGGTTCTCGAGTAGAGCCGACGAATCAGGCGCACTCCACGAAGCCGCGCCCATGACCCCGAAACACCTCTTCGGCTTGTCGATTCTCGCGGTAGCAGTGTTGTTCAAGTTGTGGCTAATTACGCCTTTCGAGATCACGGACGACGCGGCGGATCCCTCGCATTACGTGGAGCAAATTTTATCCACCGGCGGCCTTTGCTATGGGCCGGGCACGGGCTATGTCGGAAAGTTTTTCCATCAACTGGGCATTCCTTTTCGCGAGGGCATCGAGGTGGTGTATCTCGGGACGTGCCTGCTGGTGGTGACGGCGCTTTTCGAAAGTCCCACGCGATCGGCGCTTGCCCTCGGGCTTTATCTCCTGGCTATTTTCAATCCGGCGCCGGAGGAATTGATGTCGCATCTGATGTCGGACCAGGTATGGCTGGTGGAAGTTCTGGCCGCTTTTTCGCTTTTCATTCTGGCGATGCGGGAAGAGCCGACGCGTCGGTGGTTCTACTTCCTTTTCGCGGGACTGTGCCTGGGCTTTTCGGTGATCACGCGCAGCACCTTCATGCCGTTAATGGCGACGCTTCTCGGCTGGGGACTCATCGCCGCGTTGCTTGGCTTTTCGCGCGGGCCCCGGTCGCGCGGCGCTTATCTGGTTCCCGTAGGAGGCCTTTTCATCCTGATTTATTCGACCTGCTTTCTTTACTATTCGACCTGTTATTTTAACTCGAAGTATAATGGTTTTTCCGGGATATCGGCCTTCGATTCCCGTGAATACGTTCACTTCTACATGAGCCTGCAAGCGGTGGGCGAGCCGGACGGTCCCCGCTATTTTCCCATCGATCAGGCCCGGCGAAATCTGATCGCCCAGGCTGGTCCTCGCTCCGCCTGGATGATGGCTGAGTTGGACCAGGATCGGCAATTCAAGGAGGTGAGTCTCCAAACTTACGGAACCTACGATCTCGCCCCGGCCTGGTTTCACTGGGCGGTATTTGAAATGCTTTCTCCCGATGGAAATCTCAAGCGGCCCATTGCCCAATTCAAGGAGGTTGAGCAAGAAATCGCGGAGGCGAATCGGAGCGGGAAGCTGAAGGTCCGCCCGATCATTCCCCTGCCCGATTGCCGCTGGCCAATCGTGCTGGCGGCATTCCCGGCCGCCTGGCGAAACGTGACGGAAGCCATGACGTATGAACCCTCGCGTTATGCCTGGGCGCAGGAGTCTCCCCAATTCACGAATCGCGACTTCACTCAGGCCCTGAGCCGCCGGGCCGTCCAATCCAGCCCCCTGCGCGAGGAAATCGGGGAATTTCTTTGCCGCATCTACCGGCCCGTTTACCGGATTTTACCCGCGGCCTTGATCGTCGCCATGGCGGGCTTTTTCATTCTTCGCGCGCGTAGCAGTAATCCTTTCGCGTTTACTTTCTTGGCCCAGCAGATCCTGGCGCTTTTCTTCGTCGCGCTCTTTTTCTGGTACGCCCTTTTTGACGCGTCGGGCCTGCTGGTTGTCAGCCGTTATATGGTTTTCAATAACGTGCTGTTACCGCTGCTGACCGCCTATTATGTGCGCGGAATCGTGGAACTTCTCCGGCCCGTTCCGTTAAACCAAGTCAACTTGGACTGGGGAACGATCCGCGACCGTTAGAGCGATTTCCAGTTCAGTTGCCTTTTACTGCAGCGAAACTGATCCTTCGACAAGCTTAGGATGACAGAGGGAAAAGCGACCTAGCTCTTGCCCACCAGATGCTCAAGAATCTGCACGGCATTCCACGCCGCGCCCTTGAGCAACTGATCGCCGCTGATAAAGAGGCCGAGACTGCGCGGATGCGAGGGATCGCGGCGAATTCGTCCGACGAGAACGTCGTACTGGCCGCTGGCTTCGAGTGGCATCGGGAAGTGGTTCTTCTCACGATCATCGACCACCTTCACGCCAGGCGCCTTGGAGAGAATCTCGCGGGCCTCTTCGGGGGAGAGATCGCGCTTCGTCTCGATGACAATCGATTCGCTGTGCGCGCGCAGGACGGGCACGCGGATGCAGGTCACCATGATGGGCAGCGCGGGCTCGTGGAAAATCTTGCGCGTCTCCTCGATGACCTTGTTCTCCTCCTCGTTGTAACCGTTTTCCGCGATGGCGGTGTTGTGGGAGAAAACGTTGAAGGCGATCTGGTGTGGGAAAATTTCCTTCGTCAGCGGTTGGCCCGCGGCGTAAGCGCGCGCTTGCGATTCGAGCTCCGCCATGGCCTGCGCCCCGGCGCCGCTGGCGCTCTGGTAGGTGGAGACGATGATGCGCTCGATGCCCGCCGCCTGATGCAGCGGCCAGAGCGGCACACCGAGAATAATCGCGGAACAATTCGGCACGGCGATGATGCCCTGGTGCTTTTCCAGGTCGCCCGGATTGATCTCGGGCACAACCAGCGGAACATCCTCGCGCATGCGAAAGGCGGAGGAATTATCGATCATCACCGCCCCGGCCTTGACGCAGGCCTCGGCGAACTGCCGCGAGCGCGTGGCCCCGGCGCTGAACAGCGCGTAGTCGACATCGGCAAAGGCCTTCTCGTTGAGTTCCTCGACAGGAAGCTGCTTGCCCTGGAACTCCACGGTCTTGCCCGCCGAACGCGCCGAAGCAAGCGGCTTGAGTTGGCTGACCGGAAAATTGCGGCGCTCCAGCGTGCGCAGGATTTCCTGCCCAACCGCTCCCGTGGCGCCAACAACCGCAATGCGATACGATTTCATGAGCCAGCTAGTATGGAGTAAAACGGCGGAAGAAGCAATGTGGGGGAAAGAGGTAGTGGCACAGTTTGAAATCAGCGCCCCAAGGTGACCTTCCAAATTCCATGTCCCATGAAGATGCTCATCCCGCTAAACGGGAATAGAATTCCGCCTAAGCAAAGCCACTCAGGGTTAAGAGGAAAGCGTGTTGCGGAGGCCAGTATCAAAATAACCCAATTAAGGCCACCCAAGGCGATTAAGCCCCAGCCCGCTCGGAAGACCGCTTTCGAAAAGAATCGGGACAGGTAGAAGGCTATCGCAGGGATGACGACCAGAAAAACGATTACCAAGTATGGCCACACGGCTAAGTTTTTATCGTTCAACTCAAAAGCGCAATTACTTCTTCCGGACTCCGAACATAACGACGACGAGCTCCCATGGCGGAAGATTCACCGCCCTCCACAGGAGTTCGACAAGCTTGGGCCGACTTGATTAAATGGGCTCCGTGTTGATGCAATATGTAGTCATCGGCCTGGGAGGCGCGCTGGGCAGCATGCTTCGCTTTGGCGTAGGAAGCTGGATCGATTCCGGCGCGACGAAGGCGGTGGGGCCGATCTTTCCCTGGGGCACGATCATCGTGAATATCACCGGGTGCTTCATCATCGGTTTTATCGCGACGGTTTCGGCGACGGAGGGGCGCATCTTTCTCAGCCCGCTGACGCGGCAATTCATCCTGATCGGCATTCTCGGCGGGTACACCACGTTCTCGTCCTTCAGCCTTCAAACGCTGCTGCTCGCGCAGGGCGGTCAATGGTGGGACGCGGCGGCCAACGTCCTGCTTTCCGTTGTGCTATGTTTAGTCGGGGTCTGGCTCGGGGCCGTGCTCGCCGGGGCGTTCAATCAACTCAGGTAATCTCACATGGAAATTCCACACGACGCCATTTTGCTCCGCATCTTCATCGGCGAAAGCGACCGCTGGGAACATCAGCCGCTTTACGAGGCGATCGTGCTCAAAGCACGCGAACGGCACTTGGGCGGCGCAACCGTCCTGCGCGGCGCGATGGGCTTTGGCAAGACGAGTCACTTGCACACTGCGAAGATCCTCAATCTCTCCACCGACCTGCCGCTGGTGATCGAGATCATCGATAGCGAAGAGAAGATCAGCGCGTTCCTCCCCGAGCTGGATGCGATGGTTTCCGGCGGCTTGGTGACGCTGGAAAAGGTGAAGGTGCTGCATTATCGAGGCGTGACGAAAGCCTGAAGAGGCCGTTCCCATCCGCGCGGCAATCTTTTACCTCCTTCAAAGAACTCCTTGACCGCGCGGCCTTCGTAACCGAGACTGCCTAGTTCCACCCGTTCCACACCCCGTCTATGCCCAAATCGAGCCGAGCCATTACGCCCAAAGCCTCCTCCCCCAAACGTACCTCCGCCCCCGCCGCCAAAGCTTCTCCGAAAAAAGCCGCGGCTTCCGCCCCTCCGAAGGCGGAAAAAAATGGCCATAAAAATGGCAAGGAGACCACTCCGGGCGTCGCCGCGCCTTCGCGTTCCATCGCGGATTCCGCGGAGAAAGATGCCAAGGGCGTCCAGGCCGTCTGGACCGGCCAGCCCGAGCGCCAGGAACGCCTGCGCGATCTCGTCAAGCTCGCCAAGGACCAGGGTTACCTGACGTGGGACGATCTGAACGAGGCGATTCCCGAGAGCGTCAATAATCCCGAAGAGCTCGAGGCGATCATCATGTTCCTGCGGAACCTGGAGATTGACGTCATCGACGCCTCCGAGGTCGACCGTTACAAGCAGAGCGCCACCGGCACCGAGGAAGAACTTTCCGACGAAGAGAAGACCGACGCCAAGCTCGACATCCTCGACGATCCCGTCCGGATGTACCTCAAGCAGATGGGCCAGGTGCCTCTGCTGACCCGCGAGCAGGAAGTCGAAATTTCCAAGCGCATTGAGGACGCCGAGAGCATGGTGCAAAAGCACCTGAACCGCTTCGGCTTCACCGCCCGCGAATATCTCAACCTCGCCCGCAAGCTGGAACAAGGCCGCGAACGTTTTGACCGGGTCATCCAGGACAAAAAGATCGACAGCCGCGACAAGTATCTCGCCACACTGAAGGCGCTCGTCCGCAGTGTCGAAGGCGCGAACCAGAAGGCCGACCAGGCCTACGCCAAGGTCGTCAAGGCGAAGGACCACAAGAGCGCCTTTGAGAAGGCGGACAAGGAATTCGTCAAGACCGACGCCGCGCTGCAGAAACTTTTCATCCGCTTCTATTACAAGCAGAAGGTGACCGAGGAATTCGTCGCCGTTTGCGAGCATCACCACCACGAACTGGTCGAGGCCGAACGCGCGCTGGAAAAGCATCACAAATCGCGCAGCCGCAGCAAGGAAGCCATCTCGCACGTGAACGAGCTGGAGCAGAAGCTCCAGGAGATCGAGCAGTTGGTGCGCATGCCCCTGCCCCGCTTCCACGAAGATCACCATCACCTGATGGAATGGCTGCGCAAGGCGCACAAGGCGAAGACCGAAATGGTCGAGGCCAATCTGCGCCTCGTCATCTCGATCGCGAAGAAGTACACCAACCGCGGCCTCTCCTTCCTCGACCTGATCCAGGAAGGCAACATGGGCCTGATGAAGGCGGTGGAGAAATTCGAGTATCGCCGCGGTTATAAATTTTCGACCTACGCCACGTGGTGGATTCGCCAGGCGATCACCCGCTCGATCGCCGATCAGGCGCGCACCATCCGTATCCCGGTACACATGATCGAGACGATCAACAAGCTGATGCGCGTGCAGAAGCAACTCGTGCAGGAGTTCGGCCGCGAACCCACGCCGGAAGAAGTGGCCGAGGAAATCTGTCTGCCCGTCGAACGCGTCCGCGCGGTGCTTCGCATGGCGCAGCAGCCGATCTCGCTTCAGGCCCAGGTGGGCGATAGCGACGACACGACTTTCGGCGACTTCATCGAGGACAAATCGGCGGAGAATCCTTCCGAGATGACAGCCTACGCGCTGCTCAAGGAAAAGATCCGCGACGTGCTCGACACCCTGACGGAACGCGAACGGGCCGTGCTCGAACAGCGCTTTGGCCTGGTCGACGGCTATTCCCGCACGCTGGAAGAAGTGGGCCGCCAATTCCGCGTCACGCGCGAACGCATTCGCCAGATCGAGGCGAAGGCACTCCGCAAGATGCGTCACCCGACCCGTATCCGCCACCTGCACGGCTTCCTCGAAGCCGATCAGGAAGCGAGCCTGGTTTAGTTTTTCGCGGTGGCCTCGAATCGAGGCCACCGCCGTTCGAACCAAGACGCACCGCCATCTGACGATGGCGGCTACTTTAAAGCGGGAACAGCTGGGACCGTCGGCAACGGCGCCACGTGCTGGTACTCGCGATCCGTTTTCTGGATCGCCTGAATCGCGAAGATTTCCCTCCAGGTCGCCATAAGACCGTGGGGGCAAGGCGGAAGATCATGCCGGATCAGGGCATGAAGCCTCGCCAACCGGTAACAGGGAACAGCGGCATACATGTGGTGCTCCGTGTGGAAATTCATGTGCCAGTAAAGGAACTGCACCACCGGATTCAGCTTAAATGTCCGGCAGCAAAGTCGGAAATCGGGCACATCATCCTGCAGGCCGATATGCTGAGTGCTATTGCACAGCATGAACAGCCACGCCCCATAAAAGGGCGCGAACGACGTCACCACCGGCAACAGCCAGAGATGAAAATAGAAAGAAACGGTGATGAGCAACCCGTGCCCGATCAGGACAAAGCGGGCCCAGCGAACCGCCGCTTTTTTCTCGGCTGAACCTTCGGGAAAGAGCCGCAATTCCCATTCACCTTCCATCCGGCCGCACGCGATCCGGGCCGCGCCTTTGAGGTTGTTCCAGGCATGTTGCGGATTGATGAAACCCTGCACGAAAAAATCCCGCACCAGGATCTTAAGGGGCAGCACCACCTCGAGATCATCAGGCGCGTGCAGCGTGTAGCGATGATGCCGGGCATGGCTCTCGCCAAACATCTCGAAGTTGACCCAGCCCAGGAAGGCAAAAACGCGAACGAAAAAAGCGTTCAACGCCTTGGTCTTGAAAACCGTTCCATGGCCAAGTTCATGCACCGCATTGGCCTGGAAAGCGAAACAGGTGCCGTGCAGAAAAATCAGCAGGAGGACGGCCCAGACCGGCCAGTGTCCGGCGGACCAAAGCACCGCTCCGCCGGTCAGGACGAGCAGTCCCAGGTAGGAAAGGGTTTGCAGGCCGCCCAGCAGGTCGCTCCGCTGGTGCAGGCTCTTCATCGCACCGGAATCGAGGGGGCTGCGGTACCAGGTGATGGCGGCGGGCTTGGATGCGGTCTCTTGCATGGACTCTTTTTAACCCAGGAAAGATTGAATGACTTTCAAAGTCATCCTGTAGTACAAAATCAAACATGGCTTCCCGACTGCTCTTCTCTTTCCGGGATATTCCGCTCCCGGGCGTGGTGATGTTCGGACGGTACCAACTGGCGGCTTCCAGTTCGGGCCTCCTTCCTCATTCGCACGCGGCGGCGATCGAGATCTGCTTTCTCGAGCGGGGTGAACAAACCTACCGCGTAAATGGCCTGGCTTATCGGCTTCGGGGCCACGATCAATTTTTTACGCTGCCATCCGAGGTCCATGATACGGCCAACCTGCCGCAGGAACGGGGCATTCTTTTCTGGCTGATCCTGCGGCTGGACGCGGCGAATCTTCTCGGCCTCTCGCCGCCAGCCGCCCGGAGACTGAAGACGGCCCTGCTCGGAATGCCCACCCGCCATTTTCGCGCGTACCCCGGTTGCTCCGCCCTTCTGGGCGAGATCACGGCCTGCCTGTCGAAGAAGAAAACGACCGACGAACCGGAGATGCTTCCCCGTCCGCTTTACCTTCAAACCCTCCTGCTCGCCTATCTGACGCGGACGATCGAGGCCTCGCATCGGGGTGCGCATGGAGGCGCGACGCCGGTGATCCAGCGAGTCCTTTCCCACCTCGAAAAGCATCTGAACGATCCGATCCAGGTTTCGGCATTGGCCCGGGTGGCCGGGCTGTCCGAGACCCGTTTCAAGATCCGCTTCAAGGCCGAGGTCGGCGTGCCACCTGCGGAATTCTGGCTCAGGAAAAAAATCGAGAAATCACTTCTCCTGCTCCGGGAACATCAGGTCACGGAGGTGGCCTATGAACTGGGATTTTCCTCCTCCCAATATTTCGCCACCGCCTTCAAGCGGTACACGCTGGCGAATCCCTCCCAATTTCAGCGCCAGCTACGGAAGAAAGCCGAAAAAAAGCGGCCCAGCTCGTCTAACCTGCAACTTCGCTTCCAAGAGCTCGCTGCAAAAGGCTCACTCCAAAAATTTTGGTCATCCTGAGCTTGTCGAAGGATCAGTTCTGCCGCGGTAAGAACAAGGGCCAGTCCGACCTGATCCTTCGACAAGCTCAGGATGACTGCCTTTTTCAGGAACTTCCTAAAGCAGGTCGGGGAAACTCTGGAATTGCTCGAGAATATCACGGGCAAAATCCTCGTACTCGTATTCCTTGTTGCCCCGCGCCTCCCAGATCGCGCCGGTGGAGGGAAGCTCCTCCCATGCGCGCTCGTCCAGATAGGGGTTGCCGCTATAGCCGATCCCGATCTGCTTCACGAGATGATTGGCGGAAACGAGCGCGTGCGCCAAAAGGGAACGGCGTCCGATCTCGTCCGGCTTCTCATGCATCGCAACCACATCCACGAGGGCCTGGGGAAATTCCTGCTGTTTGAACCAGAGCGCGCCCATCTCGGCATGGTCGATTCCGAACATCTCCTTTTCACATTGGGCCAGCGGCAATTCGTCCTGGAGCGCGCGGGTCATGATGTTGAAATAGGCGAAGGGAAAGAGCTCGGCGAGAACCAGCTTGCCGACGTCGTGGAATGCGCCGGCGGCATATTCGAGACCGGTTCGCTTCAGGTTCAGCGCGTCGTAGAGAAAATCGAGCACGACGCCCACCGCGACCTGGTGCCGCCAGAGTGGAGTCCAATCGAAATTCGTCGGCTTGGGCGCCTCGTAGGCGAGCGAAAAGAAAGTCAGCGCCAGATTGCGGCCCCGTTCCAGGCCGAGCGTTTCGAGCACATCGACCGACGGAAGATGGATCGCTCTCTCCTCTTCTTCCTGCGGACTCACCATGAAATCGACCAGCGCGCGGACGGCGTAATCGTAGCCGGGCACCTTTTCCATCGCTTCCGCCAGGGCGGCCGGGTCCTCCGCACGGGGTTCACAGAGATCGCGAATGGTGCCCACCATATTGAGGATCTTCAGTGGCTCCAGTCGACTCTTCCATGCCTCGAACACCTGCGTACGGGAAAGCTGCATGGTGGTGGTGGACGACTTTTCCTCGCCGACGGACCAGTTCGATTTGGTTTTCGCCAGGAGACCGTGAAGGGTCTGGGTATCGCGTCCTGTCCGCGGAATGGAAATCGTGCGGCCACCGCCGGGGACTTCGATTGACTCGGTTTCGTAACGGAAATTATGGACGTTCTCCAGCGCGGCGCGGAGCTCGCGATAGTCAGCGAAGCGGTCATCCGGCGAGCGCTCCATCATTTTCTTAAGTAGATAAATCCAGCCCGGATGCAGGTTCGCCTCTTGTGCGACTTCAATGGGGAAGGGCTTCTCCAAATGGCCCCACACGATGTCCTCCACGCTGCGCCCGGTGAAAGGCGGTTTGCCCGTCATGAGATGAAAGAGGGTCGCGCCGAGGGAATAAATATCCGTGCGCTGATCGGTCTTGCTGCGCGTGATTTGCTCCGGCGAAACATAGGCCGGGGTGCCGAAGGCTTCGCGCTGGCTGGTGTCATCCGCCGCCTTGACGATGCGCTCGGCGAGCCCGAAGTCGGTCAGCATGATGTTATTGGCGCGATCGACGAGGAAGTTGGCCGGCTTGATGTCGAGGTGGACAATGTTTTCCTTGTGCGCGGAATGCAGCGCCGCGATGGCATGGGTCAGAAACCATTTGGCATGTTCCTCGGTGAACCAGCGCTTGGTCTCGATCCAGTCGTCGAAGGTCTCCCCATCGATGTAGGACATGCTGAAAAAGACGACGTTCCCTTCCTGGCCGATATAAAAGATCGGCACGATATTCGGGTGGCGCAGAGCTGCGACCGCGCGCGCTTCCTCCTGAAAATATTGGACGTAATCGGGATTGCTGGCGTACTCGGGCCGTAGGACCTTGATGGCGACGTATCGCTCCAGGGCGGGCTCCATCGCCCGGAAAACGGTGCCCATTCCTCCCTGCGCCAATCGATCCGAGATAACGTAATGCCCCAAGTGAGTTCCCGGGACGAGATCGGCGAGTTCCAAGGGCTGGGACATAGAGCGGAACGGGTTACATTACCCGTCGCGCGGGAGAATGTAACGTTCCTGCGGGCCAAATAACAGGGGAAACTCTCTCCATGAAAAATAAAGTTTATTAAATTATTCGCAGCATCTCACGCGGCCTTTGCGTGCGATAAGCGAGCAACGCTCCCCGCGATTGCCCTCACCGGCATTTAGGGCCCGCGACGAGGCGAGAAGAAGCCGCCGCTATTTCGTGTGGACGTCCGCGCCGTTATTCGTCCCGGCGCCGGCAATGACTGTCGGTCCCGAGTAGGCTTTGACGAGCCCCTGGGCGACGCAATCGGCATACTCTCGGAAAATGCTGCTGTAGGGTTTGCCGTCGAAAGTCTTCTGGCCCTCGTAATCTCCGGCGAGCAGGCGCTGGTAGACCTCCTTGTTATTCATGAAGTAGGGCTCGGTGCAGACCACCGGGCCGTCGTATTCACGATTGGCGGCGAGGTTGCGCGCGACCACGTAGGAATTTCCGGGAATGACCGCCCGGGTGGTGGCGGAGTCGCCATACTTCACCGGGCCAAGACCGGTCCGCTGGGTGAAGACGTTGGCGATGTCGGAAGCCACTTCCGCCTCGATGTCCGAGCCGCCCTCGACCATTTTGTAAACGCACCGCCGCTGCATTTCGGGATCGGCCATTTCGGTGCGGGTGTAACTGCCGCCGACAAAGAAGATATTCGCGTTGCCCGAAGTGATATGCCCGCGGCCGCTGCCAGGCGTGGCGTCGATGTAAAGCGTAACCGTGATATCGGGCACGAAATGGTTCCGGATGCGGTTACCCCGCTCCTTGATCTCCGAGCAGCGGTAGAAAAGGAATTCGGCCAGGTCCATCACGCGATGGCCAAAGAGGAGATTGAGCTTGTCGGTGGGCAGCGCGCGCAGGCTGGTCGACTTCGCCGAGTGTTCCAGCAAAAGTTCCCGCGCCTCGGGCAGCATGTCTTCGGGACGATAGGGGGTGACCGGCTCGGTCGAATCGCGCACGACGAAAACCGATGCGCCCATATTGGTCAGCTCCTGCTTGAGCAATCGGCCCGTGATGAGATTGAGATCGCCTTCCTGCACCGGCGCGCTGCCGCGGTAACGGGTGCTGCGCTCCTCCATCTGCGCCCAAGGTCCGCCGATGTGGCCGGGATCGATGGCGATGCGCAGACCGTTGAGCGGCTTATCCAGCGGATGCGTCTCGGCGCGAAATTCAGCGGGCGTGCGGAACCAACGCATCGGCGCCTGTGGCTGGCCGGGCGACGCAAATTCCAAGGTGAACTGCGGCACGTTGCGATCCTTCGGGCTCGGGTAGATGACGACCCGCGAGTCGTTGACATCGAGATAAGCCGGGAAGACGCCGAAGGGATCGTAAAGCGTGTGGAGCTTCACCTCGAATTGCTGGCGCGTGATCGTGCCCTGGTAAAGATCGAGCGGAAACCACGGGTTCGGCACGGGCAAACGCGGCGAACCGGTCACGGTCTTGAGATGCCTCAAATCGGTGATGCTGGTCGCCGTCAGCGTGGTGGCGGGCGTGACCGGCGGATAGGCGACAGGCGGAGGCGTGAAGGCCGGAGCGACGGCTGGGACGGGCGGAGGGGTGGGACTTGGATCCGCCGGTTTGGCGCCCAGAATCGGAATCAAGAGGATGCCTGCTCCCATAAGAGCGACAACCCCATGAATAGTTAATCGAAACCGCGCCAATCGCATGGCCGAATAAGCTGTCAGCGCTTCCGTTAAAACGCAAGGGGACATTGCAGGAAAATAATCGAGCGTTTCCGGGATCCGCGCGAACCCGGTCCAGCGACCTTCCATCGAAATATTTGGAGCTTGGGCTTATCGCCGCCATAGGCTATGCGCATAAGCGACATGATCAACTTCACCCGCGCCTTCGATTCTGCCTGGGAGCGAATGGTGGTGATCCTGTTCCGGCCCTTTGATCTCGGTAAATGGTTCGTGATCGGCTTCGGCGCCTTCCTCGCCGGACTGCTTTCGGGCGGCAATGGTTTTAGCGGTTCCTATCGAGGGAATAACACCGGTAATTGGTCGAGCAGCTACAGCAGCAACTTTTCCGGGAATTTCAGCAATAATTTATCCGGGAACCTCAGCAACAATCTGAACCAGTTTAATACCCAGGTCTCGAGCGCGCTGTCCGGCCTGCAAACGGGAGCCATGATATTCTTCATCGCCCTGGCGGTCATACTCATTCTTGGCTTTGTCCTGCTTCTCTACTGGCTGGGAGCACGGGGACAGTTTTTGCTGCTCGATAACGTCGTGCGCAATCGGGGTGCGGTGGCGTGGCCGTGGCGGGCGTATGCGCGCCAGGGGAACAGCCTCTTTCTTTTCTACCTCCTCTATCTGCTGCTCACGCTGGTCGTGATCATCCCCGCGACCGTCGTGGGCGTCGTGGCGGCGCTGCCCCTGATCCGGGCGCATCGCTGGCCGGAAGGTGGCGAGGTACCCGCTTTTATCCTGCTCGGGTTGGTTTTCCTCGCGCTGTTACTGGCGATCAGCGTCGTGCTCTTTCTTTTCCGTGAGCTCGGCGTGCCGTTGATGTTCCGGAATGGGCTCCTCGCCCGGCCCGCGTTCGTGGAGATGTGGCGGCTGGTGACGCGCCATCCCGGCCCCATCGTCCTCTTTGTCCTGCTGCGCATCGCGCTTTTCGTCGCGCTGTTTGTCGTTTCCATCATCGCCTGTTGCGTGACGTGTTGCATCGGCCTGGTGCCTTATCTGGGCACCGTGGTATTGTTGCCCGCGCTCCTCTTCATCAAGTGCTTTACGCTCGATTTCCTGGCTCAATTCGGCCCGGAATACGACGTCTGGACGGTCGATGTGCCGCCTTCCGTAGCTCCTACCCTCCCGCCACCACACGAATAAATTCGACCCGGTCGCCGTGTTGAAGCGTCCGGCCCGGCCATTCGTCGCGCAGGAGGGTCTCGCAGTTGAGCTCCACCAGGATGCGCTTGGGATCCAGTGAACAACTCGCGGCCAATTCGCCCAGCGTCATCGCCCCGGACACCTGACGGGCGCGACCGTTGACAAAAAGCGTGAGGCGGCCGTGGACTTCTTCGGGCATGATCCTCTACTAAAATCGCTCAAAGCCACCTTGTCGAGGGATCAAACGCACCGATGAGGCGGGGCGCTAACGTTCCACATATTTCTTCGTGCTTTCCCGCACGATAATTTCCACCGGCAAAACGCGGGGCTGAACCTTTTCGCCCTTTTGCAGGTCGAGCGCGAGCCGCAGGGCCGTCTCTCCCATCTCGATCTGCGGGACGCGGACGGTGGTCAAGGGAACGCGAAAGTTCGCCGCAAGCAGGCCGTCTCCGAATCCGACCACGGAAATATCCTCCGGGATGCGATAGCCCTGCTGGCGTAGCATCTCCACCGCACCCATGGCGACGCTGTCATTATGGGCGACCACCGCGGTAAAGGGCGTCTTTTCCGTCAGCGCGTGGGACATGGCGTTCTGGCCCGACTCGATGTCCTTGCCCGCCAGGAAAACCCGGGCGTCGGAATAGTCCACACCCACCTCGGAGAGCGCCCGCTGGTAGCCGCTGAAACGTCCCGCGCTGGAAGAGGAACCATTTGGTCCGGCGAAGAAAAGGATCTCCCGATGGCCAAGCTCGAGCAGATGCTGCGTGGCCAGTTGCGTCCCGCGCTGATCGTCGCATACGACCCAGCTCACTTGAGGAAAGGCGTCGGCGCCGGCGGGATAAGCATCGAGCAGCACTGTCGGAACGTGGCTGGCCCGTAAAAGCTCGAGCGTGGCGAGCCGATGCTGCCAGCGCACCGCCGGGACGAGCAGGAGGGCCTCGACCTGCCGCGAGATGAGCTTTTGCACCTCGCGAATTTCATTTTCCGCGCGATCGAGGGAATGGCCGAGCATGAGTTGCAAACCCAAGGATTCGGCCTGTCGCTCGATTCCCCAGACCAATTGCGAATAATAGGTATGGTTGATCTGCGGAACAACCACGCCAATGAGCCCACTCCGGCGGAGCCGCAAATTCTGCGCCGCCCGATTGGGAACATAATGCTGCCGCCTTGCTTCGGCTTGAACTCGCTCCTTGGTGGCAACGCTGATATCCGGTGCATCACGAAGAGCTTTCGACACCGCCATCACCGAAAGGTTTAACGATGTAGCTAGATCCTTTAGCGTCGCCATATAGACTTACTCTACAACTTCTACCGATATCTCGTCGATAACGGGTTACAAAAAATTGATTTTTATCAATGGAAACGCGCCCTAGATATACGGCCTAAACGGTTCAGTCCTTAAATTTCTTGTAACGAACTTTTAATCTCCAGCGTCTCGATTTATATGCATTTGGACAGAACGATCCCGCGCGCCTTAAACCAATCGCCCAAGATCATCTTCCTACATATTCACAAGACGGCAGGAATGTCCCTCCGTGGGCTCTTCGTCAAAAATTATCGAGACGGCAGGCACTTTAACACCAACCTGCTCGAGATGACCGCGCCGGGCTGGGAAGAGTGCCGCCGCCGCGTCCGCGCCTTGAGCTGGGAAGAGTTGGAGTCGCACCAGGTTTTCAAGGGCCACATGCCCTTTGGCTTGCACGAGTTGCTGCCCATGCCTGCCCGCTACATCACGTTTTTGCGCGAACCGGTGGCCCGTGCGCTTTCCCATTACCGCATGGCGTGTCGCAAGAATGAACTGTCCGCAGACCATCCCGTCGATCCTTCCCGGCCCGACTGGAACCTCGGATGTTGTCCCACCTTGGCCCGTTCAATCGACAATGGCCAGACGCGCGCCCTCGCCGGGGCCGAGCCCGACCTTCCCTTTGGCGGCTGTAACGCGGAGCATCTGCGCAAGGCCAAAAAAAACTTGGATACACATTTCGAGTTCGTCGGGTTGACGGAGCATTTTGATCTCTCGCTGCTTTTATTGGGCCGGGTTTGTGGCTGGAAATGGCATTTTTACGTGCCAGACAATGTGACCCCCCGGAAATCGGCCTCCGTTTCGGCGAAAATGGAAGAAAGCATCCGCACATTAAATAGCTTCGATCTTGAGCTTTATCGTTATGCAAAGGAGCATTTTCGGCTTTTAGTGGCCAAATATGGCTTGAAACTGCGCTTGGAACACGCCACGTTCCGCACAGGAAACGCCATTCATCAACGGTTACACATCTGGCGGCATGCCCGGAAAGAACGCAAAGGCAAGCCGGTGCGCCCCGCCATGCGTCCCAAGCTCGAACCGGGCGAGACAGCGACTCGCAGTGTTTAGTATCGCCGCGCAGTCTTTGACCGCTTCGTTGATGCTTTTGCTTTTGTCAGCAGCGTAAGCCTCTAGGAATTTTGCGGTCGCGCGTTGCGTTTTTTTGAAAGTCGGCCATGCTTGGCGGCTCATGCCGTCGATTCTCGTATTCCTGATTCGCGCGTACCGCGTTGTCTTCGCCCCGCTCAAGGCAATGACGGGCACGCAGGGATGCTGCCGTTACACGCCCTCCTGTTCCGCCTATGCGGAAGAGGCGATCTGCACGCATGGCGTTTGTCGCGGACTTGGCCTGAGCGCCCGACGCATCCTGCGTTGCCATCCCTGGGGCGGCATGGGTCCCGACCCCGTTCCCCCGGCTTCCGTCCGGGCCGCTTAGAAAGTCACTTTTTATGGATCGTATCAGCCGTATCGGAGTGTTCGTTTGTATCGCGCTCCTCGCCTATCTTTTCTTTTACGGAACACCGCCCGCGCCCAAGGTGCGCCCTCTCCCGCCGGTTTCTCCGGCCCTGAACACACCCGCCACCTCGACCCCGGCAGCCCCAAGCGTGGCCAGTACACCGGCGGAGACAGCGCCCGCGCCGGTGAATGAGCAGCTCTCCTTCCTGGAAAATGACACGCTCAAGGTGACTTTCACCTCGCTGAGCGCGGCGATCAAGGAAGTCGAACTCAAGAAGCATAAGGAAGACAAGACGGGCAACGTCGTGCTCAACGAGCAGGCACACTCCAACATCCTGCAGGTCAGTGGTTGGCCCGATGCCGCCACGATCAATTTCCAGCTCAAGCAGACCCCCGACACTCTCGTTTACACCGGCACGATGGAAAATGGAGTGAAGTGGGAACGCATCTACACATTGGGCAAAGACTATACCCTGACCGTGAAGGATAGCCTGACCAACCCCGGCACGGCGGATGTCATGCTGCCCGCCTACGGACTTAGCGTGGGCCGCGCCGAACCGCTCCGGGTGGCAGGCCACTACCAGCAAAACTCAAACATGTATCTGGGTTCGGGCTGGCTGACCTCGAAGTTCCATCTCACGACGATCAGTGATTTCAATCCAAGCTCATTCCTCTGGGTGGTCAAGACGCGCGAACCGCGGGCCGCTTTTTCCAGCAAGGATATCGATGAGGCGCCGCTGAAGTGGCTCGGGGCGGAGAACCAATTCTTCACCGTTCTGCTCACGCCCAGTGGGGATCGGACGATTCAGCATGCCGAGTTCCAGTGCTTCAACCAGCGCGACCCTTCCTCCGGCGTGATTCCGGCCCAGGCCGAACCGGACATCGAAGCGACCGCCTACTTCCCGGAATTCAAGGTCGCCGCCGGTCAGACGGTGGATCTTGGTTACCTTCTTTATGCGGGTCCAAAGGAATATGGTCGCCTGAACGCGCTCGGCGATCACCAGGGCGAGTTAATGTATTACGACGGAGTGATTCCCTTTTCCGTCCTGATTGTGCCGATGCTCGCAGTGCTTCATTTTTTCCATAGCGTCGTCGGCAACTACGGCGTCGCCATCATCCTGCTGACGCTTTGCATCAAGGCGATCACCTGGCCCCTCCAAAGCATCGCGAACCACTCCGGCAAGAAAATGCAGGCCGTTGCGCCGAAGATCAAGGAGCTCCAGGCCAAGTACAAAGAGCAGCCGGAGAAGCTGAACACGGAGACGTTCGCGCTTTACAAGGAATATGGGGTCAACCCCTTCGGTGGTTGCCTGCCCGCGCTGATCCAGATGCCAGTGTTCTTCAGCCTCTACTTCATGCTTCAGAACGCGGTGGAGTTGCGAGGCCAGACCTTCCTCTGGGTACACGACCTCACCCAGTCCGACACCGTCGCGACGTGGAACCATCTGGCGCTCAATCCGCTGCCTTTGATGGTGACCGGGCTGACCATGGTCATGATGCGGATGACGCCGCAGATCGGCGACCCCCAGCAGGCGAAGATCGCGCAGTTCATGCCTCTGGTCTTCCTCTTCATTTTCTATAATTTTGCGGCCGCCCTGTCGCTTTATTACGTGATCAACAATTGCGTTTCGATCATCCAGATCTATCGCAACCTGCGCAAGCCGCTGCCCGAACTGAAGCGCAAGCCGAAGAAGGCCTGAGCGATTTCCGGTTAGATGGCCGCAGTAAAAGAACCCCGGAGCAAGCTCCGGGGCATTCCGAGGTAGCCGTCGCACGCCGTGCGATGGAGGAGAGAAGAAAAAGCTTCCACGCTCCACTCCCTCTTCGAAAAGAGACCACCGCACGGCGTGCGGCGGCTACCACCTGAGCCGAAGCGAGCTTCGGGGAATTAGACCCAAAGAGAGTAAAATTGGTCATCCTGAGTGGTCGCACACACGTGTATGCGACCACTCAGGATGACAGGGAAAAAGGCTACCCCTTCAGTCCCATGTGAAAGCGGAAAGCCGCGTCGCTGAATCCCGGCAGGCTTTCGTGGCCGAAGTCGGGATAGATGATCGCTTCCTTCTTCGAGGTGATCTTGTTGAAGGCGGCAAACTGGGTCGAGGGCGGACAGATCGTGTCCATCAGCGAGATGCCCATGAGCACTTCGCCCCGGATCCGCGGGACGAGATGCTGGACGTCGATGTAACCGAGCTTGGTGAAAACTTCCTCGCGGCGCTGGTGAAGCGGATCAAAACGGCGGAAATAAGCCTTCAGATCGGAGTAGGCATCCTTGGCCAGGTCCATCTCCCAGACCCGTTGGTAATCGCAGAGGAACGGGAACATGGAAACGACGTGGCTGATGCGCGGCTCCAGCGAGGCGCAGGCCAGGGAAAGCGCGCCGCCTTGGGAACCGCCATTGGTGCCGACACGATTCGGATCGACCTCCGGGAAGCCCATGACGATCCGCGCAAGTTGTGCCGTATCGAGGAAGATCTGGCGGAAGAGCATGCCTTCCGGCGGGCCGTCGAGCCCGCGGATGACGTGCCCCTCACGGGTATTGCCGATAACCTTCGAGTTATCCTCGCTCAGGCCGCCCTGTCCCCGGCAATCGAGCGAAGCCAAGCTGTAGCCCTGGCTGACGTAGGCCAGCTTGCCCGCCCAATCGCCGCTGTCGCCGCTGTAACCGTGAAATTCAAGAATGGCGGGATGAGGCGTCCTGGCCTCGCGCGGACGGAGGTATTTTGCGTGGATGCGCGCGCCGCCGACGCCGGTGAAATAGAGATGGAAGAGCTCCGCATTGCAGTTGCCGAGGTCCAGCACCGGGATCAGCTCGACGTCGGGCTTGATGGCGTCGAGTTCACTGAGACCCTGGTCCCAGAAGGCTTCGAAATCGGCCGGTTTGGGATTGGTTCCTTGGTATTTTTGAAGTTCGGAAAGAGGTTTATCAACTTGGGGCATGCCTCCCATCCAATCATGCGAAAGCTGGCGACTCAAGTCCGGCGCGAGGGTTTCACAATTTACCGCGTGACTTGGGGCGCGGCCCTGCTTTCAATTTCGCATGCACATTTTCGTTACCGGCGGCGCCGGCTACATCGGCAGCATTTGCTCCGAGGAACTGATCAATGCCGGCCACCAGGTTACCATTTTCGATAACCTGACCGAAGGGCATCGCGCCGCAATCGACCCCCGGGCGACCTTTATTCAGGGCGACCTGGCCAACCGCGAGGAGATTTTTCCCGCGATCGCCAACGCGAAGCCGGATGCCGTCATGCACTTCGCGGCCAACGCCCTGGTCGGCGAGTCGATGACGAACCCCTCGAAGTATTTCCGCAACAACGTCGGCGCCGGCATCAACCTGCTCGACGCCATGGTCGAGGCCGGGGTGAAGAAGTTCGTCTTTTCCTCCACCTGCGCCACCTATGGCACGCCCGAGAAGATCCCGATGGATGAACGACTGCCCCAAAAGCCAATCAATCCTTACGGCCAATCGAAGCTGATGTTCGAGCAGGTGCTCCATTGGTACGACAAGATTCACCATCTGGTCCACGTCAACCTGCGTTACTTCAACGCGGCGGGCGCAAGCGAGCGCTTCGGCGAGGATCACCGGATCGAGACCCACCTGATCCCGAACATCCTCAAGGTCGCCCTCGAGCAGAAGGAGAAGGCGGAAATCTATGGCGAACACTACACGACGCCGGACGGGACCTGCATCCGCGACTTCATCCATATCCACGACCTGGCCGCCGCCCACATGCTGGCACTGGGCCGGGAGACGAGCGCGAGCTACAACCTCGGCAGCGGCGAAGGCTTTTCCGTGCGGCAGGTGATCGATATCGCGCGTAAGGTTACCGGTCATCCGATCCCGGCGGTGGTCAAAGAACCGCGCGCGGGCGATCCGCCCCGGCTGGTGGCCAGCTCCCACAAGATCACGAGCGAACTCGGTTGGCGGCCCAAGTATGCCCGCCTTTTGCCCATCATCGAGAGCGCCTGGGCCTGGCACCAGAAGCACCCGCATGGGTACGGGGATTGAGTCTCGTGGATCATGCGGCACGCGAAGTGCCCGGCTATCGGATGAGTGACCTGAGCCATGCCACCTCTTAGCCAAACCGTTGCCTGCTTTGGTGCGAGCCTGACGGAGGGGACGGTCAGCTCCAATTACCTCGAGTTACTGGCGGAGCGGCCCGAGTTGGCCGGATTTCGGTTCGCGAACCACGGGGTCAACGGGGAGCTGGCCTGGAACGGGCTTCAACGGCTGGACAAGGTCATCGCCGGGCGACCCGACTTCGTCACTATTCTGATCGGTACGAACGACATCAATGCAACGCTGAGCGAGCGAAACCGGCTGCGCTACGTGACCTTCAATCACCTGCCCGTCACCACGCCCGATCTTGCCTGGTACCGGGAGAATATGCGCGCCATCGTCACCCGGCTTCAGACGGAAACTTCAGCCCGGATCGCATTCCTTTCCCTGCCGATGATCGGCGAAGACCTGGAGCATGTCGCGAATCAGCGGGTCGAGCTCTACAACGAGGCTACCCATCGACTGGCGCGGGAAAGCGGCACCGCCTACCTGCCCCTGTATGAGCAAATGGTCGCCTACCTGAAGGAGCACGAAGCCGATCAGGCCCACCTGCCGCCCCGCCTGGCCTACCGCGACGGCCTGACCAATGTGGGCAACGCCATCGCGCTCCACGCGAGCGGCCTTTCCTGGGACGAGGTCTCCCACCGCAACGGCCTCCTTCTCCTTACCGACACCCTCCACTTGAACCGGACGGGGGCTGGAATGATCGCCGACCTGGTCTCGCACTGGCTGATCGCGCCCGCCGGGGAGCGCGTGGAAACTTGACAGAACCGCCCGCCCCCGCAATCTTCGCCTGCGTCCCGTCGTTCCCTTTTCCTATGATTCACCATCTCGTTCTCCTTACCACCAAGCCGGAAGTCATTCCCTCCAAGCTGGAGGAGATCATGGTCGAGACCCGCATCCGCTTGCTGAAGATTCCCGAGGTGAACAATCTTCGGGTGGGCAAGCGTGTTGATACAACAAACAATCCGTTTACCTATTTCTTCTCCTTCGACGTGGAAAACATGGACAAGCTGGCCTTCGTCCATGACAACGCGGTCTTCACCCAGTTCGAGAAGCAGATCCTGGGGCCCTTCGTCGCCACTTCCAAGGTGCATGATTACGAGATGGAACCGGGCAAGGACGTCCGGTACTCCTGACCGTTTTCTGGCTTTCCGGCAAGTCCAAACTAGGCCTCCTGCACGTTCCCGCAGGGACCGAGCCGTTTCCGTCCGTCTGCGGTTTTTTTATCAAATAAAAAACCGCCGAAATGTGGCGGTTTCATTACAAATCCTTCATTACAAAAATTTCCTAAGGCCTTTATTTTCAGCACTTAAGCTTTAATAATACACAAGTAGATTTCTAAAAAAGAAGTTTACAGTTTCGCCATCTTTGGGCCAGCATGTCGGTCCATTAACCCCAAAAGGATTATACTATGAAACGTACACTACTCAGCACGGCGATTCTCGCCGCTCTCACCATCCCCAGCTTTGCCGGAACCGATTCCGCCCCGGCTCCCCGCGACTCCAAAGACATGAAGGACGTCAAACAAGTGGCCACCGAGCAATCGGATGCCGGCTTCTACGTCGCGGCCTACGGCGGCGCGCAGTTCGACACGGACTACGGCAACAACCACCAGACGGCGGGCCCCCTCTCGACTCACTCGGAAATTCACTCCGGTTGGGGCGGCGTCGGCGGCATCAAGGGCGGTTATAACTTCGAATCGCATCCCCTGGCGAACTTCATGGGCCTGCGCCTGCAGCCCGCGATCGAAGCGGAAGCGCTCTACATCGGCGATAACAGCCATACGGATGGCGCGTTCACTCCCGGTGGAAACACCCGTTTCTCGTCGAACTCGGCTGACTTCTTCGTAAACGGCATCCTCCGCTTCAAGAACACCTCCATCGTGACCCCCTACATCGGCATCGGCGTCGGCGTGCAGTACATCTCCACGCATGGCGACTTCTCGGATGCAGCCGGAGACCGCATCACCGGAGCAAACACGGATGATTTCGACTTCGCCGTCCAGGGATTGGCCGGTTTCGACATCGCGATTTGTAACCACATCTCGCTCTTCACGGAGTACAAGTTCATCGACGCGCTCGGAACGGACGGCGACGCCAGCTCCAATCTCGGCACGTACCACTTCAAGCCCGACCAGATCCAGCAGCATCTGATCACGGCTGGTGTGAAGTACAGCTTCTAATCGGTTATCTAACCTAATTTCCAAAAACCCCGGACGAGATCTTTCTCGTCCGGGGTTTTCTTTTGCCCCTAAGCCTGGAGTAGGGAGAACCCCCATACTACACTCAGGATAACTTTCGCGTTGCCTAAGATAGTAAAGATGTAGACAATCTCCCCCTTATGAAACTTAACTTCCTGGCGGGCGCTGCCCTCCTCACCCTCACGGTTTCCGCCTACGCGGGCCCCGAACCCAAAGATACCAAGGACATGAAGCAGGTTACTCCGGCTGCTCAATGTACCTCTGATGACGGCTTTTACGTGGGCGTCTTCGGCGGCGCCAACTTCTCGCAGGATAACGGCAACGGCCGTTCGGAATATAATACTCCGATTGTCCCCGGAACCACGGTTACGCACAGCCATATGGACGACTCCTTGGGCGGCGTGGGTGGCATTAAAGCCGGTTATAAGTTCCAATCGACGGCGATCGGTGGCGGTTTTGCCCTGCAGCCGGCAGCCGAGTTGGAAGCCTTCTACGTGGGAAGCGACCTCGACCTGAATGACACCACGGCGACGGCCTTCTTCGGCAATTCCCACACCAATTCCAGCGCTAGCGTCGACTCCGGAGCCTTCTTCGCGAATGGCGTCCTGAACCTGAAGACGCCCTGGCATGTTGCTCCCTACATCGGAGCCGGCATCGGCGCCGAATACCTGAGCATCAGCGACAAGACCCTGAGCACCCACATTGGCACGAATCCCAATGGTAACGGCGGCTTTGCGGTCCCGACCATCAGCTCCAGCTATAGCGACGACGCCTTCGCCTTCGCCGTCCAGGCGATTGCCGGTATCAACTATGACCTGACCGAGCATTGGACGCTCTTCACCGAATACAAGTTCGTGGCGGCGATCGATCCCTCGTTCACCTACCATAGCGTGTACACCTCCGGTGACAGCCTGAAGTACAATCCTGACTTCATTGGTCAGCACCTGATCACAGCCGGTATCAAGTATAATTTCTAATCGGCGCTACAGCCCTTTAGTCGCAAGACCCCGGGTGAGATTCGTCTCAGCCGGGGTTTTTGCTGTCCGGAATCCGAAGCCGGGTAACAAAGAAGTAATAGGTCTGTCCGACCAGTTCGGCCGGAGGCACGATCAGCTCCGTTTCCGAGAGAAAAGCCAGGCCGAGTTCGGCCACCTGCTTTTCCAGCGCGTGCCACGGCGTGCTTCGGCTTTCCACCGCAAAGGCCAGGATGCCCCCCGGCTTAAGCAGCGAGACACTGTAGGGAAGTCCGAGGTAGTAGGGCACGTAATCGCCGATCAGGCCCATCGTCACCACGAAATCGTAAGGCGCGGCCAGCGCGGGCGCCTCCTGCGGCAGGAGCAGGTTGGCGCGGCGCAGTGTCCGGTAGCAGCCGGTGGCATGGGCCAGTTCCAGCATGCCGGGGGAGAGATCAACTCCATCCAGGGGCAGCTTCAGCCCCTGTTCGCGCAGGGCGAGGCCCAGAACTCCCGAACCGGAACCGAGATCGATCCCCTGGGCTTCCGCCGGGAGATGCGGCCACAGGGCTTGGGCGGCACGGGTGGGGACGCCAGTCGACCAGATGGCGCGATGGTATTCCGGGCCGAACCGATCGAAAGCCGCCTGGACCGCCGCGGTCGAACCGTAGCTGGCGCCCCAGATGGTGTCGTCGAGCGGCGATTTCATTCCCTCCAAGTTAGAGGCACGGGCCCGTTCCTGTCCCTCGAATAAAAAGCCGACTGGAGGAGGCCCCCTGCCGAACGACGGGACATGTGCTATAATCAGCAAATGTTTAATGCCGTTTTCCATACGTTCTACGCGGCTGGGCTGATGCTTTGGGAGACGTTCTGGGCTCTCGTGCTCGGCTTTGCCGTCTCAGCCGGTCTGCAAGTCCTGGTGCGCCGGGAAAGCATCATGCAACATTTCGGCCACGCCGATCTGCGCTCGGTGGGGCTCGCCACCTTTCTGGGAGCGGTCAGTTCGTCCTGCTCCTACGCCGCCGCGGCCGCCGCGAAGACTGCATTCAAAAAAGGCGCACACCTCGTGCCCACCCTGGCTTTCATGTTCGCCGCGACCAATCTTGTGCTGGAACTCGGCTGCGTGCTCTGGATCCTGATGGGCTGGCATTTCGTCCTGGCGGAAGTGGTCGGCGCGTTCGTCCTGATCGGCATCATGTGGGTTTTGGTGGCCCTGACGCTGCCCCGCGCCCTGATCGAGCAGGCGCGAAATCACGGCGATGAGGACGAGGGCGGCGGTTGCTGCCATCACGGACATGATCACAGCCATCACGAAGGCCATGACCATGACGCGCCGGAAGCGACTTCCACCGGGAAACGCATTGCCGGAGCCTTCTTCATGGATGTCGGCATGATGTGGAAGGAAATCCTAATCGGCTTCCTGATCGCCGGACTGCTCATGGCCGTGGTGCCGCAGGATTGGTGGAAAGTGCTCTTCCTGAACAACGCTCCCGGGCCGATCCGGTTGATCGAAAACGCCTTCGTGGGCGTGCTGATCGCGGTGGCCTCGTTCGTCTGCTCGGTGGGGAATCTGCCCTTGGCGGCGCTACTCTGGTCGAGTGGCATCAGCTTCGGCGGAGTGATCGCGTTCATCTACGCGGACCTGGTGATTATTCCCCTCCTCCTGATTTACCGGAAATATTACGGGGTGAAGGCGGCCGCTTATATCTCGGTCATTCTGGCCCTTTCCATGGTGCTTTCGGGCATCGTCGTCGATCTGCTGTTCACCGTCTTCGGGCTGGTGCCGCAGGGCGCGCGCCCGCCGAGCCCGATGATGGAGACGACCTTCCAGTGGAATTACACAACCTGGCTCGATCTGGTGGCTCTCGGCGTCCTGGCTTGGCTGGCTTACCTCCATTTCTCGAAGAATATCGTGGCACCAGGGCATCATCATGAGGAGGAAGCCGCTCACGCCCAGCACCACGGCACCCACTAGAATTAACGCAAAAGCGTGGCATCGTGATCTGATCGGGGAATTTTAACACTCCACGGTTCTCTTACCTGCGGCCCCTCGACAAGGTCGGGATGGCCAACCTAAAAACTTATGAAAAAGATCGTCAAAACGGATGAGGAATGGAAGAAGCAGCTCACGCCCGAGCAGTACCGCATCACTCGCGGCAAGGGCACGGAACGTGCCTTCTGCGGCGTGTTTTACGACAACCATCGCGACGGCATCTACCATTGCGTCTGCTGCGATCTCCCGCTGTTTGCCTCGAGCTCGAAGTTCGATTCCGGCACGGGCTGGCCGAGCTTCTTCCAGCCGGTGGCGGAGGAAAATATCGAGACGATCACCGACCGCAGCCATGGCATGGTCCGGTCGGAAATCGTCTGCGCCCGGTGCGATGCACACCTGGGCCATGTCTTTGAGGATGGCCCGCGTCCCACCGGCCTGCGCTACTGCCTGAATTCCGAGTCGCTGATCTTCGTCGCGGCGCATGATGAGAAAGCAGGCACGGCCAAAACGAAACTGGCCGAGGCGGCCTTTGGCGCGGGTTGCTTCTGGGGCGTGGAGGTTTCCTTCCGCGAACTGCCCGGGGTGCGCGATGCCGCCGTGGGCTACATGGGCGGCACGACGAAGAACCCGACCTACGAGGACGTCTGTACCGGGCAAACCGGCCATGCCGAGGTCGTCCATGTGGACTACGATCCCGCCGTCACTTCGTACGATCAACTGCTCGATCTCTTCTGGGAAGATCACGACCCGACCACGCCCAATCGCCAGGGGCCGGATGTGGGCACGCAATATCGCTCGGTGATCTTCTATTACACGCCGGAACAAAAAGCGGCGGCGGAAGCCTCCAAGGCCAGGCTGGGGGCCTCGAAAAAGTTCAACCGCCCGATCGTTACCGAGATTCTGCCCGCGCCGGAGTTTTACCGCGCGGAGGAATATCACCAGCAGTATGTAAAGAAGCGGAACCAGCGAAAGATCCTGGGCGTTTTTTAACTTAAAAGGTAGGGACGCGAGTCCCTCGCGTCCGTCGAAAACGCTCGCAGATGACGAAGTCTCGAAAAGTCGCTATGAGAAAGGGCGATGCGCGACTCCCGGACCGCCTTTTCCCTCCTGGAGCTCCTTATCGCCATGGCGGTGATCGGCGCGCTGGCCGCGGCCTCGCTGGCGGGCTATTCCGCCATCACGCGGGCATCCGCTTTGAACACGGGTGCCCAACTGGTCAGCGATGCGTTGACGGAAGCCCGGCAGGACGCCATGACGCAAAACATGACGGTGGAAGTGAGGCTCTATGACGTCCCGGCTTCCGGCGCGCCCTCGCGCGCCTACCGCGCGTTGCAGCTCCATTGGCTGAAGGCGGATGGCACCACGCCCGGCGCGACTCATCCGCTCTTCCTGCCTGCCTCCGTGGTCCTCGACGCGAGCCTGCTCCATTCCACGCTGATCGCGGGCAATGACCAGAAGCCGCCGACGGATGCGACCGATCCGATGTTGAACGGCCAGACCCATATCTTTCACTTCCTGCCGGACGGTTCGACCGACCTGACTCCCGCCTCACCCTGGTTCGTGACCCTGCGCGCGGCGACCGCGTCCGACCCGGCCCATTTCCCCAGCGATTGGGCGTGTATCACAGTCGATCCAACGACGGGCCGGGTTCAGGTTTATCGGCCATGAAGAGAAGAACCACCGCACGGCGTGCGGCGGCTACCAGATGAGAATGCGCGTCATCGTGACCTATCTGTCACAAAATAATCGCGGCTACGCATTGCAATTGGCGCGGCACGATTTATAGAAGGAGGCCAATGGCAACACCGTCAGAACCGTGGGACGTCGCCCGCGCGCTTAACACTTACAATATCGCCCGCTGGGGCAATGGCTACTTCGGCGTCAACGACGCCGGCAACATGACCGTGCGACCGATCCAGGAGCAGGGTCCCGCACTCGATCTCACCTCGGTCGTCGAGGAGGCGCGAGATCGCGGCCTGACCTTTCCGCTGCTTCTCCGTTTCCAGGATTTGCTGCGGCATCGCGTGCAGGTCCTCAATGAGGAATTCCGCGCCGCCATCGCCGAGGCCGGTTACCAGGGCTCCTATCGCGGCGTCTTTCCGATCAAGGTGAACCAGCTCCGCGAAGTCGTGGAGGAAATCATGGACGCGGGCGCGCCCTACAAGTTCGGCATCGAGGTCGGCAGCAAGCCCGAGCTCTTCGCTGCGCTGGCGCTCCATCGCGACCCGGAATGCCTGCTCATCTGCAACGGCTATAAGGATCCGATTTACATCCAGATGGCGCTGCTTGGCCGCAAGCTGGGCAAGACGATCATCATGGTGGTGGAAAAAGTGGAGGAGCTGCGCGCGATCATCGAAGTCTCGCAGCAGCTCAACGTGCGGCCGATTGTGGGCGTGCGCATCCGGCTGCTCGCGAAGAGCTCCGGCAAGTGGGCGACCTCCGGCGGCGAGAACGCGAAGTTCGGCCTTTCCACCAGCGAGGTGATGGAAGCGGCGGAACTGCTCCGCGCTCATCAGATGGAGGATTGCCTTAAGCTGATGCACTTCCACATCGGTTCGCAGATTCCCGATATCCAGACGGTTAAACGCGCGGTGCGCGAGGCGGCCCGCTATTACGCGAAGTTGAAGCAGATCGGCTTTCCGCTCGAATACCTCGATGTCGGCGGCGGTCTGGGCGTCGATTACGACGGCAGCCGCTCGGCCTACGACAGCAGCACGAATTACACGCTCGGCGAATACGCGCGCGACGTGGTCTACAACGTCGCCGATATTTGCAATGAGGAGAAGGTTCCCCACCCCACGCTGATCAGCGAAAGCGGCCGGGCGATCGTCGCCCATCACTCCATGCTGGTGGTCGATATTTTCGGCGTGATCGAGAAGACCAAGGCCAAGCGTTTCGAACTTCCAGAGGGAACGACTCCATCCAAGGGGGTGGCCGACCTGCTCGAGTTGCGCGCCACGTTGAACCGCAAGAATCGCCGCGAACATTTCCACGATGCGGTGCAGATCAAGGACGACTCGCAGGCCCGGTTCGATCTCGGTCTGCTCGATCTCGCCACGAAGGCGCAGGTGGAGACGCTCTTCTGGGAAATCGCCGAGGGCGTGGTGAAGCTCTTCAAGGGCTCGAAGTCGATGCCGGATGAAATCGATCAATTGAAGGATTCGCTCGGCGACCAATTCCTTTGCAATTTCTCTGTCTTCCAGTCGCTGCTCGATCACTGGGCGCTGGGCCAGCTTTTCCCCATCGCGCCGATCCACCGGCTCAACGAAGCGCCGGAACATAACGGCACGCTGGTCGACATCACCTGCGATTCGGATGGGAAGATCAGCAAGTTCATCGATGGCGAAGACGAGATCCGCCAGACGCTGCCGCTCCACGCGCTCAACGGAAAGCCCTATTACCTCGGCATCTTTTTGCTCGGCGCGTACCAGGATATCATGGGTGATCTGCACAATCTCTTTGGCCGCGTGAATGAGGCGCACATCTTCCTCGATGCCGATGAGGAGAGCGGCTTCTACATCGAGGAAACAATTCCCGGCAGCACGATCCGCGAGGTGCTGGGCGATGTGCAATACGATACGGCCATGCTGGAGCGTGGCATGAAGGAGCAGATCGACCGCGCCATCAAGGCCGACGTGCTGAAGCCGAACGAAGGCATGCGTTTGCTCGAGTCCTATGAGCAGGGGCTGAAGGGCTCGACGTATCTGCAATTTTAGGAGCTTGTCGAAAAATCAGCCTCCGGCACGTACTTGAATTAGCGGGAGAGCCGCCATTGCGTCAGTGGAAGTCAACGGAAGCTGATCCTTCGACAAGCTCAGGATGACAGAGAAAAAAGAGCCCAGCGCGTGGGAAAGGCGCCGCAGTCAATAGATAGCGGCGCCTTTCCTTCACTCGTCGATGATCTCATCCACGCTCTTTGGCTTCTTCAACACGAGCACGACGGAGGCGACGGTGATTACCGCGCCGATCACCAATCGCAGGGTCATTGGCTCGCGCAGCACCCACCAACCGAGCCCGAAAGCCACCAGCAAGTTCATGTAGGAAATCGTGGCTACCCGTGCCGGCGTCGAAACGCGCATCAGCCATACGTAAATCGTAAAGCCGAGCAGCGAGCCGAAGACCACGAGATAGCCCCACCCGAGCCACGAGTCCATGGACATCCGCGCGAAGGAAAAGTGATTCCAATCGCCGCGCACCGTGGAGAGCAGCAGAAGCACCGAACCGCCCGCGATCATCTGCCGCGCCATCGGCAGGATGGCCGAACCTCGCGCATGCACGTGCCGGGAATAAATCCCGCCCGCCGCCCAGGAACAGGCGGCCAGCAATAGCGCGATCTCGCCCCAAAGGACGAGCGACGACTTCACTCCAAGCGCGCCAGGATTCACGAGCACGGCGACGCCGACCATCCCGAGGCCCAGCCCGAGGCAGGTCCGCCGCGAAGGCGCGACACCGCCGGGCCGAATCCAATCGAAGACAATAATCCAGAGCGGCATGCTGCCAAAGAGCAGCGCAGTCACGCCCGAGGGCACATATTGCTGCGCCCACGCCACCACGCCGTTTCCGCCGACGAGCAGCAACGTTCCCACCACCGCCGCATCTCTCCACTCCCGCACATCGCCGAAATGAAAGTCGCGGCTCCGAACCACACGCAACAGCGCGAGCAGGACCGTCCCGGAGAAGAAGAAACGGGTACCTGAAAGAATGAACGGCGGCATGCTTTCCAACGCATAATGAAGCGCGAGGTAGGTCGCTCCCCACGCGACGTAGACATAGGCAAAGGCGATCGTCACCCAAAGGGCGGAAGGGCCTTTCAGCAATCGGTTGGAGGAGGGAGATGTGGTCATGGTCATTTGCGGAACCGCCACCATCCGGGACAAGAAAAAACCCACCCCGGAAAGGAGGTGGGTGGGCCGTTGAAGGGTTAACGAACGGAACCTAGCACCTCCGCAAATCGACACGAATAGCGTGCCACATCGGAAGATGGGCAGCTCGCGCGAAGATGT
>JAMFSY010000127.1 GCA_026225555.1 Methylacidiphilales bacterium | reverse complement strand
CGGGCGAACGAGAGGCGCTCGCGCAGGTCGGTGCTGAGCGTCGGCGCGGCCAGTTCGAGTTGCTCGCCGCCACCGGCGAGGGCGACGTCGGTCTCATGCTCGCGCAGGGCGGAACGGCGGCCGCGATAGGTGGCGTAGGCCACGGCGACCTTGCCGTAACCGAGCTCGAGCAGCATTTCCTGCACGAGATCCTGCAACTGCTCGATATGAATGAAGAGCGGACGCTCCTTCTTCATGCGGAATTCCAGCTCCGCCTGGATCTGCTTGCCGACCGGTTCCTGATCGACGGCGAGACAGGCGGAATCGACCGCTTTCTCAATCTTGTGGCCCAGCCACGGCACGACGCGCGGCTTGTGCAGGCGGGATTGCGGCAGATCGCGGCGGATCACGCGCGGGAATTCCGACGAGGCGGACGTGCCCATGTTCTTTTCCAGTTCGAGGGATGCTGTGCTCATAGGTCGTAGTTAGATCAGGTCGTCTTCGTTGGTGTTCTTCACGCTGCCGCTGGTTTGATATTCGGTGACCCGGGTCTCGAAGAAGTTCTTCTCCTTCTTCAGGAACATGACTTCGTCGAGCCAGATAAAGGGATTGTTCTTCACGGTCGAAAGCGCGGGCAGGCCGAGGCTGGTCAGGCGACGATCCGCATTGTAATCGACGTATTCGAGGAAATCCTTCTGCGACATGCCGACGATGTCTTCCGGCAGGCAATCGCGGACGAATTCCTTCTCCAAGGCCACGCCCTCGGCCATGAAATCAACCAACTCCTGGCGGAACGCCTCGGTCCAGATATCGGGATTCTCGTTGATCAACTCCTGGAGAATATAGCGACCCAGCGCGATATGGTTCGATTCATCGCGGAGGGTGTACTGGAACATCTGGCCGATGCCGGTCATCTTATTCTGCCGGTGGAGGGAAAGGATCATCGCGAAGAGCGCGTAGAATTGCGTGCCTTCCATCACCTGCGTGATGCCGAAGAGCGCTTTGGCGAACTTCTGCTTGTTCTCGGTTTTGGTGAGATCGATGCCCATCTTCAGCTCGGGCATGTGCCGGGTGATGTACTCGTTCTTGCGGCGGATGGAGGGGATGTCCTGGAACTTCGCCGTCACTTCGTCGAGGTCGATGTTCAGGCTGCCGATGATGTGGAGCAGCGAATCCATGTGGATCGATTCCTCGGCGATCTGGCGCAACGAGGCGTGCTTCAACTCGGCGGCGGTCAGGTTGTCCTCGATGACGTGCAGGACGCTGTCGCCCACGATGCCTTCGGCGGAAGAGAAGTAGCCGACGCCCATTTCGATGATCCACCGTTCCTTGGCGCTGAGCTTGTCGGAGTTCCAGAGGGTGCAGTCCTTGGTCATGTCGATGACGTCGGGCTCCCAATGGTTCGCCTTCATCTGCTTGTAGATGCGGTAAGCCTCATGATACTTGAGCGGCAGGACGTTGAGCTCCGCGCTGCGCGGTCCATTGATCACCCGCTTGGCTTCGAGACGCTGGCGGGCCTTGTGCTTATCAAGGCGGAACGTTTTGTTCTGGAAGGTGTAGACCACATGGTTTCCGTCCTCTTTTTCCAGCACGACTTCTTCAGGATTCAGTAATGTCTCGATCATCTTTTCTTTTCTGGCAAACGCCCGCCACGGCGTGATTTTCTGGGGAAGCGGAGCATCGCGGCGACAGAGCTCGCGGAGTGCCTTCAGCTTCCCATCCTGTCTTTGGCGAGACAGTTGCCCCGGCGACGTGGCCGGGGATTTAATTAGGTGTGAAAAACCGTCATTTTGATCGCAAATCGCTTCCTCTGTTAACCTTCTGCATTTCGCTGCGTAAAATGGGTTTTTAGTGCAACCACCACAACCAATGGTAGTTTTTCTCAAAGAGCTATACTTCTAATAGGATCGGGTAACCGGGCCGTCAAACTAAATGCGACGATTTCGCGTCGATTTTTTTGCGGGCTCGTAGCAGGAGAATTGGCAAGGCTTTTCTTCTCTTTTTTGTTGAAAAAAGGGAGCGAAATTGGCCCAACGGTGCGGATCATGCTGGCGGGCAATTCAGCTATAGAAGCTTTGCTGAAAAAGACAGTCATCCTGAGCTTGCCGAAGGATCAGTTCGGTGGCTTCTTGCGTTTACCGAGACAGAACTGATCCTTCGACAAGCTCAGGATGACCGAGAGTGAATCTCTTTAGGCAGGTTCCTAGGAAACGCCTCTGACGCCCCACTTCGAGGCGAATTTAAAGCGATCCGAATCGTCGCTGGCGACTGCCGTAATCGAGCAACGCCTCGGCGAAATGCTGGCGCCGGAAATCGGGCCACAACGTCGAGGTGATATAAATTTCCGTGTAGGAAAGCTGCCAGAGCAGGAAGTTGCTCAGGCGCATCTCACCGCTGGTGCGGATGAGCAGGTCGGGGTCGGGATAGTAGCGCGTGTAGAGATGGTGATTGAACACCTGCTCATCGATCTGCGCGCTGTCGAGGTGCCCCAGCTTGATCTCGCGGATGATGGAGTGGACCGCCTCGATGATTTCCACGCGCCCGCTGTAACTGAGCGCGAGGATCAGGATCAGCCCGGTGTTCTCGCGCGTGGCGTGGATGCACTGGTGTAACTGGTCGCGCACGTTGTCGGGCAGATCGGAGAGGCGACCGATGGCCTGGAGCCGGATGTTGTTCTTGATCAGCTCGGGCAATTCGTCGCGCAGGAAGCTCTCCAGCAGGCCCATCAGGGTGTGAATTTCGCTCTTGGGCCGTTTCCAGTTTTCAACGGAAAAGGCGTAGAGCGTCAGGTACTTTACGCCGAATTCGCCCGCGGCCTTCACCACCTCGCGCACCGATTCTGCGCCGGCCCGGTGGCCCTGCACGCGGATCATATTCTTCGATTTGGCCCAGCGCCCGTTGCCATCCATGATGATGGCGACGTGCTTCGGGATCTTCCCGAATTTATAAGTGGGAGGCGTGGGGCTCATCTTCAGTTAGACGCCATCGGCGCCCGGAACTTCAAACGTCGAAGGTCTGGGCGCGCTGCGGACCGACCGAAACGATGGAGAGCTTCGCGCCGGTCAATTCGGCGAGGGCTTTCAGGTATTTCTGCGCGTTCGGAGGCAGCTTCTTGAACTGGCGCACGTCCATGGTCGATTTCTGCCAGCCGGCGAATTTGCGATAGATGGGACGGCAATGGAGCAATTCCTCCACGTCGTTCGGAGGAAAAAGGAGGCGCTTGCCGCGACACTCATAGGCGACGCAAATCTGCACCTGCTTCAGCGTGTCGAGCCCGTCGAGATTGGTGATGGCCAGTTCATCGATGCCGTTGACCATCCGCGCATAACGCGTGGCCACGGCGTCGAACCAGCCGCAACGGCGGGCGCGCCCGGTCGTCGCGCCGAACTCGCGGCCCATGGCGTGGAGCATGTCGGAGACTTCCGCATTCTCGGTCGGCAACGGCCCTTCGCCCACACGGGTCGTGTAGGCCTTCATCACGCCGACGACGCGGTCCATCCGGTGCGGGGGAATGCCCGAGCCGGTGCAGGAGCCGCCCGCCGTCGTGTTGGACGAGGTGACAAACGGGTAGGTGCCGAAATCGATGTCGAGGAAGGTGCCCTGCGCACCTTCGAAAAGGATGCGCTTCTTCTTCTCGAGCTGGGCGTGGAGCCAGACCACCGTGTTGGTGATGAAGGGGCGCAGCTTTTTCGCCGCGTCGAGATAGGTCTTCTCCACTTCCTTGAAGGAGAGCGGCTCGCCGCCGAGCGATTCGAGAATGGCGTTATTCTCCTCGATCCGCGCCTTGAGCTTGGTCGAGAAAGTCTTGGGCTGGACGAGATCGATCAGGCGCAGGCCGGTGCGCGCGGCCTTGTCGCCGTAGGCGGGGCCGATGCCGCGCTTGGTCGTGCCGATCTTGTTGCGGCCCTTGCGCAGCTCGCGCGCCTCGTCGATCCGGCGATGGTAGGGCAGCACCAGGTGCGCCGTCTCGCTGATCAACAGGCGGCCGGCCAGCTTGATGCCCCGCTTTTCCAGGCCTTCGATTTCCGTGACGAGCGCCACGGGATCGATAACCACGCCGTTCGCGATCACGCATTTCTTCCCCGCGCGCAGGATGCCGGAGGGAATGAGGTGCAGCACGAATTTCTCCGTGCCGACCTCCACAGTGTGCCCGGCGTTATTGCCGCCCTGGGAGCGCACGACGATGTCGGCCTCCTCCGTCAGCACGTCGATGATTTTGCCTTTTCCTTCATCGCCCCATTGGGCGCCAACCAGGATCGTATTCATGAGTAAAAAGTAGGGAATTGAAGCCGGACTAGCGTCCGATGCTGCTGTAGGTAAAGCCGAGCGCGCGGATTTCTTCCGGGTTAAGGAGGTTGCGGCCATCGAAGAGCAACGG
This sequence comes from Methylacidiphilales bacterium, assembly GCA_026225555.1. GTDB lineage: Bacteria > Verrucomicrobiota > Verrucomicrobiia > Methylacidiphilales > UBA1321 > JABDGH01. The sequence goes on along the minus strand of JAMFSY010000127.1, from coordinate 25,895 downwards.
GCTCAGCATGCGCTTCTTGATGGCGGCCCAGGGCAGGGCCTTGAATTCATTCCATTCGGTGAGGATCAAAAGGGCATCGGCGCCATCGGCGGCATCCTCGGCCCTCTCGACCAGCTTCACTTGGGGAACCAGGGCGTGGGCCTTTTCCATCGCCTTGGGGTCGTAGGCGCGCACTTCCGCGCCCTCCGCGATCAACTGCTGGACCACGGCGATCGCCACGCTGCTGCGCACGTCGTCGGTATTGCCCTTGAAGGCGAGACCGAGCACGCCGATTTTCTTGTGGCGCAGGACCCAGAGCGATTCGCGGATTTTCTTGAGGAACCGCTCCTTCTGGTCGCGATTGATGGCCTCGACTTCCTCCAGCAGGCGGAACTCATAGCCGAGCTCGCGCGAAATGCGGATGAAGGCGGAGATGTCCTTCGGAAAACATGAGCCGCCGTAGCCGACCCCGGCATTGAGAAAGGAGCGCCCGATGCGTTTGTCTGCGCCCATGCCGTCGGCCACCCGCTCGACATTGGCGCCCGACGCCTCGCAGATGGCCGCGACGGCGTTGATGTAGGAAATCTTGAGCGCGAGAAAGCTGTTGGCCGCGTGCTTGATCAGTTCCGCCGAGTTGAGATCGGTGATCATAATCGGGGCCTTGAACGGCTCGTAGATCTCCCGCATCGGCGCGATGGCGCGTTCGGAGGAAACGCCGACCACGATGCGGTCCGGTTTCATCAAGTCCTCCACCGCGGAACCTTCGCGCAGGAATTCGGGATTGCTCACCACGTCGATATCCGCGCCGGGGTTGTAACGCTTGATCGTCTGCGAAACTTTCTCGCCCGTCTTCACCGGCACGGTGCTCTTGTCGACGACGATGCGGTATTCCTTGATGTGGACCGCGATCTCGCGCGCCACGCCCTCGACAAAGCTCAGGTCCACGCTGCCATCCGGCTGCGGCGGGGTCGGGACGGCGATGAAAATGACCTTCGAGGCTTCCACGGCCTCGCCGATCGACGCGGTAAAGGTGAGCCGGCCGGCGGCGACGTTCTTCTTCACCAGTTCCTCGAGCCCCGGCTCGTAAATGGGAATGTGGCCGTCCTGGAGTTGGTGGACCTTCTTCAGGTCATTGTCCACGCAGATCACCCGATGGCCTACTTCCGCAAAGCAGGCCCCCGTGACGAGCCCGACATAGCCTGAACCGACGATGGCAAGATTCATAAGAGAACGGGTAGTGTGCCGAGACTGGCCCGGAAGGGCAAGCTCCTGCGGAGGGCATCCCGCGGAGAACGATAAAGTTAAAGGTGCGAGGCGCTCGGTGTCGTCGAAATAAGGGGGAAATGGTGTGCCGATGACGCCTACAAACTCGGCGTGTGCAGCTGATACTTGGGCATGGCCTTCAGCGTCAGGGAGAAATAGATCGAGGTTTCGCTGTGGCCGTTGCTGATTTCCGCATCGGAGAAGGTCGCGGCGATCTGCCAGGCGTCGAGATCTCGGTAGATGGTGTACTGCTGCAACTGCAGCTTGCCGCTCGTCGCCTGGAACTGTTCCTGCGCCTCGAACTGGTAGTGCTCATTCATCCGGTAAAAGACGGACAGGGAGGTCGAATTGTTGTTTTGAAAGATCGGGCTGTGGTTGATCGAGTGGTAACCGGCGGTGATTTGCAGCGAGGCGTTCGGCTGCCACATCAGGTCGTTGTCCGCTTCATTGTAGCCATCGCCGTTGATATCGAGCGAGGTGAGCGAACGGAAGGAAAGCTGCGGCGTCGGGTAGAAGCGAAAATCATTGAAAAGATTGCTCAAGGTCGAGTTTGGCGTCGCGGCGCTGAAGTTGTGGTCGAAGTCGGCATCCGCGTACGTCTGGAGAGTGAAGAGATCGTAGTTGGCCCCGTCGCGCTTCGTCTGAAGCTTGTTCCAGACGCCGAAGCGGACGACGGCCTCCCGGTCGATCGAGTCGATGGAGTTGAGCTGGGTCTGATCGAGCGGCTGGAGCTGCGTGTTGTAGAGCGCGTCGTCGAATCCGCGGATCTGGTTCGGCGTCACAGTGGGGGAGGGGGCGTAATCCGAGTCGAAGAACGGCTCGATCACGTGCCGGACGCCGTCGATGCCGAGGTTCGAATCCTTTACATCCTCCCACGTGCGCGAAATCTTGAAGTCGCCCGCCAGGCCTACGTTTCCGGCGAAGCGCGCCTGGGAATTGGTGATCTTGTCGTTCGTCTGCCCGTTGTTGTTCACCGTGTCGTTGGTGTCCTGGTTGTCGTCCGAATAATAGGTGAAACGACCGCCGATGCGGGGCGTGAGCGAGAGGAAATTGAAGTACTGGTGCGGATAGGCGAACTCGTGATAGGTGTCGTACCGGAAGGCGGCGTAGTCGTTGTTCTCCGCCGTATTGTAGGCGTAGTTGGCGTGGGGATGGTAGTAGCTGTAGGCCGTCTCGTTCAGCGGGTTCGAGGCGTAGATGTAGTCGCCCGGGTTGAGGAAATTATTCGTATCGGCGAACTTGCGCTCGAAGTTCACCACGCTGCTCTGGTCGGTGTACTCGATCTGCGAGCCGAAGATCTTCTGCTGCTTGCTCTCGAAGAGCAATTCGGGCAGCCGCTCCACCGTCTCGAAGAAGGGATTCACCTGCGGGCTGACCAGCAGGGAGATGTTGAAATTGGGATTGTACTGGTCGAGGGCGATGAAGTTGGCCGGCTGATTTTCGGATTGATATTCACCCTGGAAATAATCACGCGTGATCCACGGATCGCTCCACACGTTGATGTCCGCGATGGAAGATAAATCGGGCGTGAATTGCAGGTGCTGTTGGTACTGGATGCGGTAGCGGTTCTCGGAGGGCACGCCGTCGTAGACGTCGGAGTTGGCCAGGTCGCCATGGGCGGGATCGTTCGGGATGGCAGGATTCGGCTTGGAGTACAGATTGTCCTGCGCGAAATAAGTCTTCAACAGGATGTCGCTGGTCGCGGTGGGAAAGTACTGCACATCCACGCCGCCGGCGTAGCCGCGCTTTTCCCGGATATCGAGTTCCGTCGTGCCGCGCAACTGCGGGGTGGCCACCCAGTTGTACTCGTTCTTGAGGAACGCGCCGAACTGGCCGCCCGTGCCGACCTCAAACTGGTAGGCGGGACGGGAATCGGTCAGTGACTGGACGAAGATCGGGAAGTAGAAGACCGGGACATCGCCGATGAAAAGCAGCACGTTCTTGAGCACGACTTCGTCGTTGGGCCGATACTCCATCGTGCCCGCCTGCATGTGGAAGCTGGGCACCTCGCGGTTACTCGTGGTGAACGAGGCGTTGGTCAGCCGGTAATGGTTGATGCCCGGTGTGGTGACGTGCTTGGCCGCGAGCAGCTTCGGGTATTCTTCACCGAAGAACGCGGAGGACTCGATCGCCTTCGTCTCCATGTTGTAGGTGATGCTGTCTCCGCGATAGACGCGATTATTGCTGAAGATGCGGACGTTGCCGTTGGCGATGGCCACCTTGGTGGAGCGATCGTAGATGACGTGATCGGCGAAAATCGTGTCCTCTTTATAGTGGACGATGACGTTGTCATCCGCCGTGGCGATCTCACCCTGGTAGGTGTTCCCGTCGGCCGTGATGATGACCGGCGCCTCGCTGCGCTTGGTCGGAGGGGTCGTGGCGACGATCGGCATTTCCTGCGCCCACGAGGGTGGGGTGCCGCAGGAGCAGATTACGCAAAAGGCAGTAAAAAGTAGGGTAAGACGCGAGGTCTGCAAGCGACAAAGTGGTAGCAGTGCCGCTCGGCGGTGCCAATAAGAAACTGCTCCCCGAAAAGGAGGGATGCAGCCGCGCCTGTGAAGGCGAGGCCACCGCTAAAAGGCCGGGAGGGAAACTAGGCCTTGGCCGCAGGCTTCAAAAGCTTGGCAACCCGCTGCTTGTGGCGCGAGGCCGTGTTCTTGTGGACGACGCCCTTCTTGGCGGCGCGATCGATCTGGGACTGAAATTCGGCCACGAGTTTCGTAGCTTCATCGGTCTTCCCGGCCTTGGCCAGGGAGCGGATCTTCTTTTCGGAGGTGCGCACCGTGCTGATCTGGGTGCGATTGCGGGCGCGGCGACGAACAGCAGCACGAGCCTGCTTGGCGGCGGAACGAGTATTAGCCATAGCCCGCCAAACTGGCGGAAATCCGGCTGGGTGTCAACTCTTGTGGAGAGTGAAAGCGGTACAGTTTGAATCCTAGCTAGCCCAACCAACGAATTCATCTGCATACCCAGCGACCAAATACATGTCGAACATATGTTTGTCAGTCTCAAGAAGATGCTGTTCGGTCATCGGAAATTCTCGTTGCAGGGACTCAATTTGAAATCCCATTGGATAAATCACGTCTCGACAGTAAGATTCCGCATCGGGATGAGTTTCACTACACACAAAATGGCAAAGTGCTCCTCTTACTCCCCGAGACTCTGCTTCAGAGCCAATTAGAGGGCTGACAACGAACACGCTGAGTTTAGGCACGCCTACCTGTCTAACAGGGACACTACCTCTTCCAAGCTCCAAAGATGATCAGCAACGCTCGTTCCCTTAGCAGGAGTAGTACGCGGGCCTCCATTGATCTGCGGACGGGACCTTTTGAATTTTAGGGAAGGACCGCTTTTTAATAAGATTGTCGCTCTTTTTTCTCCGTCATCCTGAGCTTGTCGAAGGATCAGTTTGGCCTGCAGTCGGTAGCTGGCGAGCCCCTGCGCCAGTGGAAGCCGGCCGGTGTACGGAGTGCCACGGCTACCTGCTGAACTGATCCTTCGACAAGCTCAGGATGACGGGAAAAGGAAGGCAAGTGATGGCAGCCGTCACCCCACCACGCCACTCGCCAACGTCGGCTGAAAATGCGGTGGCTCCGCTTCGGGCGTCAGCAACTGCACGTCCACATCCTGCAAACCGGCGGCGACGAGCCATTCGCGCAAATCGGCTTCGCTGAAGCCGAGCCAGTAGTCGCCGTAGAGGTCGCGCGCCTGGTCGAAGTGATGCTGGTTCAGGTCGAGCACGATCAGCCGCCCACCCTTGCGCAGGAGCTTCGCCGCGGCGCTGAGCGCCTGTTGCGGGTTCGCCGTGTGATGGAGCGCCTGGCTCAGGATCACGATATCGACGCTCTTCGCCGGGATCGGCGGATCGGTCAGGTCGCCCAGCCGGTACTCGAGATTCGGGATGCCCTTCTTCTTCGCTTCCGCCCGCCCGAAGGCGACCATCTTCGGCGAATTGTCCACCGCGATCACCTTCTCCGCGCGCCGCGCGAGCAACTGCGAAAGCCAGCCTTCGCCCGCGCCGAGATCGGCCACGACCACATGCGGCACCAGCGCCGCCAGCAGCGGCCCGATCTCCGTCCAGGTGCGCCCCGGACAGAAGCTCTTGCCCAATCGCCCGGCCACCCGGTTGAAATAATCGCGCGCCGCGCTGCGCCGCTTTTCCAGCACGAGCTTCAGTCCCGCCGAATCGGCCCGCGCGGCGAGAACCTCGCTTAGCGTCAGCAACGCCGATTCCAGAATCTGCCGTGATTCCTTCGCCAACTTCTTGACCAGCGAGTAGTAGGTGCGCTTGCCTTCGCGCCTCGGCTGGACCAGTCCCACACCGCGCAGATGCGCCAGGTGGGTCGAGATGCGCGACTGCCCCAGGTGCAGAATCTCCTGCAATTCCGCCACGGAAAGCTCCTCCACATCCAGCAGCGCCAGGATACGCAGGCGGGTCGGATCGTTCAGGGTCTGCCAGAGGGCGCGGTAGGACACGCCGTCCAGTTACATCCACGTATCGAGATACGTCAATGGTTTTCGGGAGATCCAACCGGTGATCACCCGCGAAACTGGAGCAGCCTCAAACCGTTCAGGCAGACCAGTACCGTGCTGCCTTCATGACCGACGACGCCGAGCGGTAGGGGGAGATGAAAGCCGAGTGCGCTGATGATGAGCACCACGATCACCGCGAGGGCGAAGGTCAGGTTCTGGTAGACCACACGCCGGGTCCGGCGGCTCAGCGCCAGCGTAAAAGGAATCGCGTCGAGCGCATCGCTCATCAGCACCACGTCGGCGGTCTCCATCGCCACGTCGGTCCCGGCCGCGCCCATGGCGACGCCGATATCCGCCGTGGCCAGCGCGGGTGCATCGTTCACGCCATCGCCGACCATCGCGGTACGGCCCTGCTCCATCAGCCGCTGAATGGCGCGGACTTTGTCCTGAGGCAGGAGGTCGGCGTGCACCTCGTCCACGCCGCAGGCCTTGCCCACCGCCGCCGCCACGCGGGAGCCGTCGCCGGTCAGCATGGCAATCCGTTTCGCGCCCAGTTGCCGCAGCCGCGCCACGATGGCGGGCGCCTCGGCGCGTACCTTGTCCGCCACGGCCACAAACCCAAGATAGAGCACCGTCGGCTGCGCGGGATCACCCACGATTTCGCCGACCAGCATGCCGGTCTTCCCGGCGTCCTGCATCCGGTTCATCTCGGCTTCCAGCGCGGTCCGCTCGGGTGATTCGTAGCCGTCGAAATACTTGAGGTTGCCCACCGCGATGCGGCGCCCGCAGACTTCCGCGCTGACGCCGTGGCCCGCGACCGACTGGAACTTCGTGCACCGTTCGATCGGCATGAAGCGTCGCTTCGCCTCGGCCACGATGGCGCGCGCGATGGGATGCTCGCTGCGCGACTCGACCGCCGCCGCGAGCCAGAGCAGTTCCTCTTGGAAGCAGGAAATTTCCGCCGCGCTTTCCCCGGCCCGGGTGATGACCTGGAGATCGGTCACCACGGGCCGCCCCTCGGTCAGCGTGCCGGTCTTGTCGAAGGCGACGATCTCGATTCCCGCCGCTTTCTCCAGGTAAACGCCACCCTTAAAGAGCACGCCGCGCCGCGCTGCCGCCGCAATGGCCGAGAGAATCGACGCGGGTGTGCTGATCACCAGCGCGCAGGGCGAGGCGACGACCATGACCGTCATCGCGCGATAGAAAGCGGCCTGGAACGGTTGCCCGAGCAGGTAGTAGGGCACCACGATCAGCGCGACCGTGAAGAGGATCACGCCCAGGGCGTAGAATTTTTCCGCGTTCTCCAGGAACCGCTGCGACTTCGCCTTCTGGCCCTGCGCCTTTTCCACCAGCTCGATGAGTTTCGCGAGCGTCGATTCGGTCGCGAGTTTCGTGGCGCGCATCTCCAGGCCGCCGTGCTCGTTCAGCGTGCCCGCGAAAAGCGGGTCGCCCGCTTTCTTATCGATCGGCAGCGATTCACCGGTCAGCGAGGCCTGGTTGACGCAGCTCATGCCTTCGGTCACCACGCCATCAACGGGGATGCTTTCACCCGGACGCACCACAACGATATCGCCGACGACCAGTTCCTCAATGGGAATCAGCTTCGTTTCCGTGCCTCGTTTGCAGAGCGCCCGATCGGGCCGCAACTTCATCAGCGCGGAAATCGCGGAGCGGCTTTTCTCGATGGCCAGCTCCTGCAACGTGTGCGAAAGCGAGAAGAGAAAAAGCAGCATCGCGCCTTCGAAAGCGTGGTGCACGTAGGCCGCGCCTAGGGCGGCGAGGATCATCAGCAAATCGACATCGATCGTCCCGCTCAGCAGGGAACGCAGGCCATGAAGCGTGCCATGCCAGCCGCCCGCGAGGTAGGCCGCCAGGAAGAACCAGGGCGCGAGAAATCCCGGCAGGCCCACGCCCGGCGAAAATTCGCCCAGCAGCAGAAAGACTAATGTGGCCGCGACACTGGCCACTTCCGGGTCGGCCCAATTCAAGTTCGAGAGCAGACCCGGCGTGGCCGCGCGCGCACGATCCGATTCCCGCGCCGCCGACACCTCGGCCCGGGAAAGGATCATGGAAGGGGGAAGGGCCTGCTCATCGCTCATTTCCCAATCCTAGCCCAGGAATGGCCCGATCCCAAAATGATAAAATGCCCCGGAACGCGCCTTGCCGCCACGCCTGGCGGGAGCGAGAATCCCGGCATGAACCTATCCCGGCGTACCCTTATCGTTTGGCTTGTGGGTTGTTTAATCGGCGGTCAGGCCCTTCCGGCACAGGAGCCCGTCGCTTTCAGCAAGCAGTTCACCGCGGAGATGCTCATCACCGCCCAGAACGGCACCGAGCTCAAGGAAAAGATCTACACCGACAATGGCCGGGTGCGCCTGGAGATGGACGCGAGCGGCGTCCCGATGACCATGATCGTCCGGCCCGATCAGCAGAAGATTTACACCATCATGGAAGCACAAAAGATGATCATGGTGATGCCCTACGACGCGCGGAAGCTGGAGGAACAAATGGCGTTCGCGACCGGTCTGGACCGCAAGTACCAGAACCTCGGCCCCGAGGTGATCGACGGCGTGGCCTGCACGAAATACCAATTCACCTCCGAGCAGGGCAAGGTCTATGACCTGTGGGCCGATACCGCCCGGAAAATCCCGATCAAAATGTCCGCCGAAGATCACTCCTTCAGCATGGTCTTCAAGGATTACCAGATTGGCCCGCAGGACGCCGCGCTCTTCGCGGTGCCAGCCGCCGGTTATCAAATCATGAGCATGCCCTCGATCTCGCTGCCTAACATGCCTGGCGGGCCTGCGGCGCAGCCGTAGGTAGTGGCGGAGGCGTGGATTCACTCGCTGAACTTGAAATTGCCCGATTGTTTAGATCGCCTACTCTCTGGGAATGAAAGCCCTGCTGTTAGCAATCATTTGTTTCCGGCTTCTGGTAACTTCGTCCGCTTTCGCTCAGGACGTAACGCCAGAAATGGAAGCGACGTTTTTGAATAAACTGAAGACGTCTGTTGCTCAAAAGGACTTCGGCACCTTTTCCGCCTTACTGTGTAAGGACGGCTCATTAGATGCAGAGATGAAGGGCATGGTTGAAAAAATGACCCACGAAACCTTCGACAAAATCGCATCTGAGCCAGCCCCGGCATATCAGTTCTCTCCTGTTTCATCGAACCAGCTCACGTCTTTTACTCGTAATGGAAAAAATTATGAGATGAATCTCAAGCCGGTGGAGCTCATAAAGATCAGTTTTCCGAATCCTGGCACCAATACTGCCGCAGGAGGAACGTGGAGCTTTCCACTCGGGGTGAAGGAAGGGGCGTTACTTATCGTTCAGACTGTTGAAAAGACTCGATAGGGCTCAATCCAAGGGCGGTGGCCTGCCTGCAGACTCTAGCCCTCTTTCCAATTAAAATGGTCCGTCAAAATTGCCGTCATCCTGAGCTTGTCGAAGGATCAGCCTCCATTGACCTTCGGTCGCAAGGGCAGTTCTCCCGCTAAATTCGGATACGCGCCGGAGGCTGATCCTTCGACAAGCTCAGGATGACGGCCTTTGGAGCGACTATCTAAGGGGAAGCCGCTTCTAGAACGAAAGTTAGACTTAACTCTAAGAGTCTTGCGACTCAACTTGCCCACGGCGCCTACCAAGTCAGCTTGTCCCTCGCCGCACATCGCCTATAGTAGCGGGATGTCCTTCTCGGAAACCTTCCGCGATTCTGCGTTGCGTAGTAGCCGCGTGCTCCAACGCTTTGCCTCGCTTTTGCGTCCGCAGTCCGGCCCGGCGCTGGAGATGATGGCGGCTGAGGCGGAACAACTCACGCGCCAGAATTTTGGGCGCACCATGCGCCTCTTCGCGCCGCTTTATCTCTCCAACGAGTGCGTCAATATCTGTAAATATTGCGGCTTCTCCCGCGACAACCCCATCCTCCGCGTCACGCTCGCGGTCGATCAGGTCGAGGCCGAGGCGCGGCATCTTCACGCGCAGGGCTTTCGCAATATTCTTCTCGTCGCAGGCGAACACCCCAAGTTCGTCTCCGGCGATTACCTCGCGCGCTGCATCGAGCGCCTGCGCACATTCGTTCCCGCCATTTCGCTGGAAGTCGGCCCGATGGAAACCGCCGAGTACGAGCCGACCGTCCGTGCGGGCGCCGAGGGTCTGGTTGTTTATCAGGAAACCTACGATCGCGCCGTTTACGCCGAGTTGCACACGGCGGGCCCGAAGAAGGATTTCGACTGGAGGCTCGATTGCCCGGAGCGCGCTTATGCCGCCGGTTTCCGGCGTCTTGGAATTGGTGCGCTTTTCGGCCTCGCGCCGTGGGAGGAGGAAGCCATGTCGCTCGCCGCGCATGTCGATTACCTGCTGCGCCATTGCTGGAAAGCTTCCGTCACCGTTTCCCTTCCGCGCCTGCGCCCGGCGGCGGGTCAGTTCCAGCCCCGGCATGATTTTTCCGATCGCGCGCTGGTGCAGGTGATCCTGGCCTTGAGGCTTTGCTTTCCCCAAGTTGGTATCGTCCTCTCCACGCGCGAGACCGCTGAGCTACGGGACCGCCTCGTGCGCCTTGGCGTCACGATGATGAGCGCCGGTTCACACACCGAGCCCGGCGGCTACACCGGCGCGGGCTCCGAATCGGTGCACCAGACGCAAAAGGGCAAGGCCATCCCGGTCATTGCTTCCGAAGGCGAACATCTCCTCGCCACGGAACAGTTTTCCATTGCCGATGAACGCTCTCCCTCCGTCATGGCCGCGCGTCTCCGCGAGCTCGGCCTCGAGCCGGTGTGGAAGGATTGGGACGCCGCGCTGGCCGCCCATTAAGGTAGGGACGGCAGTCCCTGCCGTCCGACTTTTAATCTCATTGGGGCCCATTTCCCGACGATCGCTTCGCCTTGGGTGGTAGCCGCCGCACGCCGTGCGGTGGTGTCTTTTCGAAGAAGGAGCAGAGCGTGGAAGCCTTTCTTCTCTCCGCCACCGCACGGCGTGCGGCGGCTACCACGGAATGCCTCGGAGGTTGCTCCAGGGTTCTTTACTTACTACTGATACTTCTGCAGCCCCGGCGGAACCCACCACGTGGTGATATCGAAACAGGGCCTCGGCGCGAAGGTCCGCACGTTGCGATAACGATCCGACACGATCAGGATCAGCTTGGTATTGATCAGGAACGAGACCGGGTAATCGTCGTGGATGATCTGGTGCAGTTGCCGGTAAATCACGGCCCGCTTCGCATCATCGTATTCCAGCCGGCCCGCCGCGATCAAATGGTCGGCGGCAGGATTCTTGTAGCCGATGAAATTCGAGCTCTTCTTGAGATCAGCCTGCGAGCTATGCCAGATCTGGTAGGGATCGCCGTTTAAGTCGAGCGACCATCCGGCGAGGACGGTGTCGAATTTCCAGTCCTCCGTTTTCTCGATCAGCTGCGCAAATTCCAGTGCGGACAGCTTCAAATCGATACCCGAACTTCGCAGCGATTCCTGGATCAGCTCCGCCATCTTGCCGCGATTGGGATCGCCGCCGGGATAGAGTAGGGTGAAGCTCAGCGGCTTGCCGTCCTTGTAAAGCAGGCCGTCGCCGTGGTCGTTTTTCCAGCCCGCTTCCGTCAACAGTTCCAGGGCTTGCTTTGGATCGTACGGTGTCGGCGGGACCTCGTGATTGTAATTCGGTGAGGCGGGCATGTCATAGCCCGAAGTCTTGCTGGCATACTTGTCCAGGTAGAGCTGCGAGATGATGCCGTCACGCGGCATAAGCAAGTCGATGGCGTGCCGGACGCGGACATCGGAAAAGATCGGCTCGCGCAGATTGAATCCCATGTAGTAATAGACCGGGTAGGGGTAGACGATCTGGTGGAGATGTTCCATCGAGCGGCTGTGCTCCAATTCATAATCCCACTGGATGGGCGAGACTTTATCGAAGGCGTCGATCTCGCCTTTCTTGAGGAGCTGGGCCGCGACGTAGGGCTCCTCGATGATCTCGTAGACCAGCCGTTTCGGGTATTGGATGGCTCCGCCCCAGTAGTCGGTGTTGCGTTCCAGCATGATCTCCGACCCGCTCGTCCAGTGGACGAACTTGTAGGGCCCGGTGCCGATGGGGTGGCGTCCGGCGGGGTGCTTGTTGAAATTGGGATCGCCCTGGCCGAAGACATGTTTCGCCACGATGGGCAGGCCGCCCAACTCCTCCAGGGTCTTGAAATAGCGCTCCGTGGCGGTGAACCGGACGGTATAGGGATCGAGCACCTCACACGATTTGATCGTGTTGAAATAGACGCGGAGGAAGGGGCAATCGACCGCCGGGTCCTGCACCTTGTCGTAGGTATATTTGACGTCCTCCGCCGTGAAAGGCTGGCCGTCGTGCCACTTCACCCCGTGGCGGAGATGAAAGGTGTAGGTCAATTGATCGGGCGAAATTTCCCAGGACTCGGCCAGACACGGCTCCAGCTTGAGCGTGTAGTTGTTCATCTGGAGCAGGCCCTCGTTCACCAGCGAGGAGCGAATCAAGTCGCCGTTCGTATCCTGGCCCGTCAGCGGGTTGAGGGTATCCACGTCGGAATCGATGCGCTGCACGACCCAGTCGCCCACGACCGGCTTTTGGTCCGGAGAGGTGAGGTTCGTCTTTTGGGATTCAGGCGCTTCCGGGCGGGAACATCCGGCCAGAACCAGACAGGGAATCACCCACAGCGCGGCGCGGCGACAGAAAACGGGAAGAGACATTCCCGGTCAAAATGCTCGAAAAGAAACGATAAGTCCACTCCCGCAGCGAGCTTCGGGGTGATGGAGGCTAGGTGGGGTTAAAGAAAACTCGTAGCCGATGAATCTCGCACGGGAGAGCCAGTCTTCTTCGGCTTAGTTTCTTTTTAGTGCGAATATTCAGCGAAACTAAATGATCGTAATCGGCTGTTGGTAAAGAGGATGATAATGCGAACGCCATCATTCGAGCATCTTTTCTCGATATGTATAGTGGAGTAATATATTTATTGTATATATAAAAAATGCCTTTAGCAGATTCCAAACCAGCTCAACATTACTTCCGAGGAAATTTTTCTCTTAGAGCGATTCCAAGATACTGAATAAGAACCACATATATAATAAAAATCGATCCTTCTTGGATGTTTACAATATAAATTTTTTATAACGCACGGCGCGTTTGACACTCCCTCCCTCAGAACCGAAACTGAGACATGATTTTCACCCAGGAACGCCTCAACCAGGGAGCCCAGCTTGCGGTGGCCGAAATGCCGCATGTCGAGAGCGTCTCCGTGGGGATGTGGCTCGCCGTGGGCGGTCGTCATGAAGCCAAGCGGCAGAACGGCATCTTCCATTTCCTGGAGCACATGCTTTTCAAGGGCACGACCAAACGCAACGCGCGCGAGATTTCCGAAGAAGTCGAGGGCGTGGGCGGCTACCTGAATGCTTTCACCGCCGAGGAGATGACCTGTTACTACGCGCGGGCTAGTGCCTCGCACCTGGCCTCCGTAGTCGATGTGCTCAGCGACATGCTGCTGCGCGCGACTTTTCCCGCGGCGGAAATCGAACGCGAGCGAGGCGTCATCCAGGAAGAGATCCGGATGTACGAGGATCAGCCCTCGCAGGTTGCGCAGGATCTGGCCACCGCGCTTCTTTGGCCGAACAATCCACTGGGGCGGCCGCTTGCCGGCACGAACAATAATATCCAGCGGATGCGCCGCCGCGACCTGCTCCATTATCGCAGCAAGTTCTATCACTCGGGCAATCTTTGTATCACGGTTGCAGGCAAGACCGATCTCGTCGAGGTGAAGGAACTGCTTCGTCCGCTGCTGCGCCATTTCCCGGTGGGCACGCGCGCGCCTTTCCTGCCCGTCTCGCGCCGTCAGACGCAGCCCCGCTTTCAGGTGGTCCGCAAGCCGATCGAGCAGACGCAATTCGTCGTCGGCCTGCGCGGAGTTTCCCGCCACGATCCGCGTCGCTCCGCCTTCCGGCTCATGAGCGTGCTTTTAGGTGAAAACATGAGCTCGCGTCTTTTCCAGACGGTGCGCGAGAAGCATGGGCTGGCCTATTCCATCAGCACCGGCGCGAGTTATTACGAGGAGACCGGCAGCTTTTTCATCAACGCCGGCGTCGAGAATTCGAAGACCGTCCAGGCGCTGAGGCTCACGCTCCAGACCATCCGCAAGCTTTCCACCCGCGCGCCGAGCGCCAAGGAACTGCGCCGCGCGAAGGAATACACCTACGGTCAGATCCATCTCGGTCTCGAAAGCCCCGACAGCCAGATGATGTGGCTCGGCGAAGGTCTCATCGGTCACAACCGCGTGCTCAACCCCGACAAGCTCATCCAGCAAATCGAGGCCGTCACGCCGGAGGAAGTCCGCGCCGCCGCCGCCCTCCTGGTACACAACGAGCGGCTGAATATCGCGGTCGTCAGTCCCACGGCGGAACTGGCGGAGATTGAAGCGGCGGCGAGGTTTTAGTCTCCTCGCTTTGCCCGGCTCCATTTGGAAGAGCCGCCCATTGACTTCAACGAGGCCACTCTTTAAGTCAGGAAGCTCAAAATGTTCTCTCCGTTTATCTCCCTTAACTCCTGGAACCAGCCCGGAGCGATTCTGCAGGCGGCTGAACCGGCGGAGGTCGTGGAGGGCGGCCCGCAGGATTGGGACAAGCTCCGTGATCTTCTTGCGCGCCATCGCAAAACCGCGCGCGATACCATCCATCCGCAAAGTGGCGCGGTCGGATATATCACGTACGAGGGGGCCTTCCACTTCGCTTGGTTTCCCGAGATAGCCGTGCTGGCGGAAAACGGCTTCAGTTCGGCCTGGAATACACGGCGCGCGCAGGCGGAATTGGCGTCGGTTATCGCCTCTCATCCCGATGACTGGCAGGCCAACCAAACTCGCGCCGCCTTCGAAGCTCGCGTCGCCCGGGCGCAGGAATACATCGCGGCGGGCGACATCTATCAGGTCAACCTCGCCCAGAGATTCAGCACCCGTTTCGAGGGCAATCCCTATCGCCTCTTCGAGCATCTCCTCGCGCGCAGTCCTGCGCCGGGCGGGGCGTTTCTCGATTTCGGCGACACCCGCGTTCTCTCGGCCTCACCGGAAATGTTCCTCCGGATTCGGGGCCGGCATATCACCACGCGTCCGATCAAGGGCACCCGTCCTCGCGACCGCGATCCGTTGCGCGATGAACAGCTCGCCTTCGAGCTCCTGACCGATCCCAAGGAGCTCGCCGAGCTGATTATGATTACCGATCTGGAGCGCAACGATCTCGGGCGCATTTGCGAGTACGGCAGCGTCGCCGTCACCCAGTTGCTGCAACTGGAGCGATATGCCCAGGTGTTCCATCTCGTCTCCACGATCGAGGGCCTGCTGCGGCCCGAGATCGACGCGCTGGAAGCGGTGCGGCTCTGTATTCCCGGCGGCTCCATCAGCGGCGCGCCGAAACGCCGGGCCTGCGAGATTATCGCGGAACTCGAGCCGTGCCCACGCGGCATTTATACCGGGCTGATCGGTTACTTCGACGACAGCGGCGATGCGGCCTTCAGCATCGCGATCCGCACCCTTGTGCAGGAGGGAAGCAATCTCCACTTCTCCGTCGGCAGCGGCATCACGGCGGGCTCCATTCCCGGACGCGAGTACGAGGAAACGCTGCACAAGGCCGCCGGGACGCAGTTGGCACTGGAGGCTTATTTCGAGGCGGCAAAGACCGCCCTCCCAAGATAGGGACGGCAGTCCCCTGCCGTCCGATTCTGTCTGAGCCTCAGGCGTTCTTCAGGATATTCAGCAAGTACGGCGCGGGCTGAAAATGTTCCAGCACGATTTCCGTCTTCCCATCCCGCTGCATCCGCACCTGGGTGATCTCGATGCCCGGCGTTTTGCTCGGTGAATAAAGAATATCGTCATGCGTGGCGTTCTTCGCATTCTTGAACAATTCGGGAACGAGATGTCCGCCGAGATGGTCACTGCGACCGGTGGCGACGTGCATCGTGCCGAGCACCTTTTCATCCTGGATATCGCGACCGGAAACGGGCAGTTCCTGCGTGCCGAAACCGAGTTCGCCAAGTTCGCCCGTCATGGGATCGCTTGCCAGCTTGGCATTGTGGGCATCGACCTCGGATTGCTTCCCGCTCAAAAGCGTCGCCTTCTGGATGCGGCCGCCGCTTACGTCCATCAAGGCGATCGTCCCATCCTCGTAACGCATGGGGAATCGTCCCTCCGCGCCTTCCGGCACGTAGTAAACTTCGCCTGCGGGAAGGTTCGCCACATCGGCCTCCGGGCCTCGACAAAGGCCGTGGCTTTTCTGTGCCTCCTGCTGGTTGCAGATGAGCTTCAGCGTGTAGGTCTCGCCGCCGGTCTTGAAATCGACTTCGAACCAATCGGCCTTGGTCAGGCCCAGGCGCAATTTTTCCGCCGTCTTGCTCACCTCGTTGTAATCGACGGCGAGTCCGCTGCGAAGAATGATATCGTTGAGCCCGTGCAGCGTCGCCCCGCGGAAATTGAAGCGCTTGGCGAAGGCCGTCAGCGGCGCGGTGGCCGAGAAGGTGGAGATGCAAAGAATGAGGTCGTAATGGGGATAGACGTCCTTCTCGAGGCTGACCTCGCGCCCTTCGGGTGTCAGCGCCTGGTCAGGCAGATCGAGATTGCTGCCACCCGTGATTTTATAGGCAAAAAGATCGCCGCCGGTCAGATTGAGCCCCTTCAATCCGCCTTCGTTCAGTCCGCGATAAAAAACCTCGTAAGCATGGCGCTGGATGGTCAATTCCGGATTCTTGAGGAAGGCAAAATCGATCACATCCTTCGGGTTTTCCAGGTCGATGAGGATGGCGACCCGTTCGCCTCCCTTGGGTTGAAAGACCGTGGTGATGAGGCGGTTGAGGCTGAAGGGAGGGAAGGTTTTGGCCGTGGCGTGCATAAGGGTCTCCAAATAAGTAGTTAATTCGACGGTTCGTTAACGGTGCCTCTGTTCTTTCGAAATGCAAATCAATGGGCACCGCTATTTTATTCCCGCGAAACGTGGTCTTTATGACGTATGGGTGCGCCCGGCGGATGTGGCGCGGAGTTGTCAGCGCCCGATTTTCGACTAATTTGTGCAGATGAATAAAGCTGTCCTGAATCCCGCGCCGAGCCCGGCCCTGGCCGATTGCCAAAGCCAGCCCGATTCCCGCCAACTGCGCATCGACAAGGTGGGCGTGAAGGGCTTGCTCTATCCCATCGAAGTGCGCGACAAGCAGCACGAGACCCAGGACACCGTCGCGCGCATGAGCCTGCTGGTCGATTTGCCGAAGGATTTCAAGGGCACGCACATGAGCCGGTTTGTGGAAGTCCTTAACGCCCATGGCCGGTTGGTGCATGTGGAAAACCTGCCCGCGATGCTGCACGAATTGCAGCGGAAACTCCACGCCCAGGTCGCACACATCGAGATGGAATTTCCCTACTTCATGGAGAAGGAAGCGCCGGTCACGCGCGCGAAGGGCCTCGTTGATTACCAGGTGAAATTCGATGCCGCGACTCACGGGAAGGAAGTTACCTTCACCGTGACCGTCACCGTCCCGGTCACGACGCTTTGCCCCTGCTCGAAAGCGATTAGTGCCTACGGCGCGCACAATCAACGCGGGTATGTCACCCTGGCGCTGCGCTCCATCCGCCCGATCTGGATCGAGGACATGATCGCGCTGATCGAGGCCTCCGCCAGCAGCGAAATCTATTCCCTCCTTAAGCGGCCCGATGAAAAATTCGTGACCGAGAAGGCTTACGACAATCCGGTCTTTGTGGAAGATCTGGTCCGCAACGTCGCTGTGCGCTGCAACCAGCATCCCGATATCACTTGGTATAAAGTCGAGGCGGAAAACATGGAGAGCATCCATAACCACTCCGCCTACGCCTGCATCGAGAAGCCCTCAGCTTAAAGACCGTCTTTTTAGTTCGGCCACGTCGCGGTAAATCAAAAGCATCGGTACCAGGCCGCCCAGGCCGAAGGACGAATCGACCACGCGCCAGCCCCAGGGGATATGTCGCGCTGCGCCAAAACCCCAAGCCCATGGAATGACCAGCAGACAGGCGAGTATGCCCCACGTCACCAGCCATTCATTGCGCACCGGATCGCGGAGCAGACCGATAAAGCCCAGTCCGATGACGATGTGACCAAAGGCGAGCCAATCCGTTCCTAGCGCGAGAAACGGCCAGCGTTGCTCAACTTCATCGACCGCACCTTGGACTTGAAACAACCAATTACCGAGGGCTGTGGGGGTTTTTCCATCGGCGAACAGTTGCACCAGAAAATGGAGTTCCGGCCGCAAAGGAACGGCGGTCAGCCCGCTGATAAACAGCGCGGCAATGAAAAATACGGTCCAGCAACGAATGCGTCGGAGCAGGAAAACATCGGATCTATTTTTTCGCATCACCGCTACAGCCGATGCTCTTTATTATCGCTGCGCAGCCGGATCGTTTTGACGGAGAGATTGTGGCGCGTGGTGAATTCCCGGATGGTCTGGGTGCGCGTGCGCATCAGAATCGAATGGGTCTCGGTATAGCCGCCCCGCCGCGTGATGCCCTTGAGTCCCGGCACGTCGCTGATCGCCGTGGCGCAGAAGATGATGTTCTCGCCTTTGGCCAGGTCCTTGGCGAAGTAGATGGTCTTCAGCCGATCCTTCTCGCCCTGGGCAATCAGGCTCTCGTACTCGGCTGCGTCGCGGGGCCACATCTGGCATTGGATTTCGCCGCCCAAACTGCGGATGGCCGCCGCTGCCAACACCGCCTCGGGCGCGCCGCCGATGCCCATGTAAAGATCGATGCCGCTTTCCGGCAGAGACGGCCCGATGGCACCGCCGATATCGCCATCGCTGATCATGCGCAGGGCGCAACCGACTTCGCGGATTTCCTCGATCAGCGTCTCATGCCGCGGCCGGTCCAGCACGCAGACCACGACGTCCTGCAACCGTTTGCGTAGCGCGCGGGCCACGATGGTCAGCGTCTCATCGACCGGGCTGAGCAGGCTGAGGCAATCGATGCCAACCCGCTCCGCGTACCCCCGAACCTGCGGACCATAAGCCAGCTTGCGCATGTAAAAGGAGGGGATGTCCATCAGCGCCTGGTCCACGCCCTCCTCCGGCGAGGCGGCGGCGATCACGGCGAGTGACCCGGGCATGCCTTTGGAAAGATTGGTCGTGCCATCGACCGGGTCGAGCGCGATATCGAACTTGGGTGAGCCGGGGAGCCACTTGCCGAGCTGCTCTCCCTTGAAAAGGCCGGGCGCCTCGTCCTTGATGCCTTCACCGATGACGACCTCGCCGCAAATATTCATCAAATCGAACATGCCGCGGATCGCATCGCTCGCGGCGCCGTCCGCCTTTTCCTTTTGACCCCGGCCCAGCCAGGGCAGCGCATTCAACGCCGCCGCTTCCGTCGCGCGCACGAAATCGAGTTCAATGATCCGCTCGATATCCCGGTAATGATTGTCGCGAAAAAAAGCCGTTTCCTTCGCCGCGTTTTCGGGATGACTCATGCCTGTTCTTACGCTTGCAAATCTGATTTGTAAATTGTTGAAAGAGACTTCCCTCAGAGGCCAAACTTGTTGGTGCCGCGTCTACGCATTTCCTCCCGTTTCTGGTCTGCTTGCCCACCCTTATCCGGGCGCTAGACGGTCACATTCAGGACGCTGCCTGAACTTCCGTTATCGGAAGAACTGGAGCTTGAGGTATCCGTAGCCGCGGGCGCGGGAGCCGGAGCACTGGCGTGATGATGGTGGCCCTTCTGTCCGGTCTTCAAGTCCGCTTGCAAGCTGGAAAAGGCTTGCTGCGCCGAGGACATATTGCCCGATTGCAGAGCGGTGGTCAGGGTCTGAAAATCCGAATTGGCTTTGCTGTTGCTTCCAAACGGCTGGCTGGATGATGTTGAAGACGCCGAGGAACTGGTGGTCGAGTTTCCCTGCAGGGCCTGTGTAAAAGATGCCAGTGCGGATTGAGCTCCGGAGAGGTCGCCCGACTGCAGGGCGCTTCCGAGGGATTTTAAGTCCTGAAGGCTCGAGCTGGCACTATTTGGAGAAGCACTTTGGTACAGGTTGGCCGCGGAGGAGATGCTGGAGATGGTATTCATGGTTGTTCTGTAACTGGAATGGGGTCGATTCATTCCTCTACTTGCGATTATCGGAATAACCATCGCTAACCTGAGGCGAAGTTCTAAAATCGGAGGCGACTGGGTCTCAGCCCCACACTTGTCGGTCCAGCGTGCGGTACTGGATGGCCTCGCTGAGATGCGTGGCATCGACCTTTTCCACGCCGGCGAGATCGGCGATGGTGCGGGAGACTTTCAGGATGCGGTCGTAGGCGCGGGCGCTGAGACTCAGTTCGGAGAGGGCCATGCGCAGGAGACTTTCGCTGTCGGAGTCGAGCGGGACGAAGGCCTTGATGTCCTTGGGACCCATGTGGGCGTTGCAACGCACCTTGCGTTTGGTGGCGAAGCGCGCCTGCTGAATTTCCCGCGCCTTGAGAATCCGCGCACGGATATCGGCGGATGATTCCGCGGCATGCGGACGCAGCAGCGTTTCGTGTTTCACGGCGGGCACTTCGACATGGATATCGATGCGGTCGAGCAACGGACCGGAAATCTTGTTGAGATATTTCCGGATCGCCTGGGCGGAGGCGCGGCCCCGTTCGGCGTCGCCGAAACCACCACTGCCGGGACTGGGATTCATCGCGGCGACGAGCATGAATTGCGCGGGAAAAGTCATCGAGCCCGAGGCGCGGGAAATGGTCACGGTGCCGTCTTCCAACGGTTGACGCAGAACCTCCAGCGCGCTGCGGCGGAACTCGGGCAACTCGTCGAGAAAGAGAACACCATTATGCGCCAGGCTGACTTCGCCGGGGCTTGGATTCGCCGTGCCGCCAATCAGGCCCGCATCCGAAATGGTGTGGTGCGGGGAGCGAAACGGTCGTCTCGTGACCAGGCCATGATTGGGCGTCAGCAGCCCCGCCACGCTATGGACCTTGGTGGTCTCGAGCGCCTCGTCGAGCGTCAGCGGCGGGCAGATGCCGGGGATGCGTTTAGCCAGCATCGATTTGCCGCTGCCGGGCGGCCCGATCATCAGCACGTTGTGGCCGCCCGCGACGGCGACCTCGATGGCGCGCTTCACATGCTCCTGTCCCTTCACATCGGCGAAGTCGTGCTCGATGGCGTCAAACTCGCCAAGGATTTGTTTGGGATCGATTTGCAACGGCGCGATGTCCGCCAGCCCGGCGAGAAACTCGGCGGCCTCGCGCAGATGCTTGACCGGATAAACGTCGAGCCCCGCCACGACCGCCGCTTCAGCCGCGTTGGCCGCCGGGAGAATGAGACCCTTCTTGCGATGCTTGCGCGCCGAGAGGGCGATGGCGAGGGCGCCTTTGACCGGACGGATTTCCCCCGTCAGGGCAAGTTCGCCCACGACCCAGTAGTCGTCGAGATTTCGCGCGTGAATTTGCTCCGAGGCGGCCAGAATGCCGAGCGCGATGGGCAGGTCGAAACTCGGCCCCTCCTTCTTCACGTCCGCCGGCGCGAGATTGATCGTGGTGCGTCCATAGGGATGTTTGAAGGCGCTGTTCTCCAGCGCCGTCTTAACCCGGTCCCGGCTTTCCTTGACCGCGGTATCGGGCAGGCCGACGACGACGACCACGGCGGAACCGAAGGCACAATTGACCTCGACCTCGACCGCGAAGGCATCGACGCCCCAAACCGCCGCGGAAAAGACCTTGGCCAACATCCGGCTAGGCAACCAAGTTCATCCCTCCGTGACGAGGCAAATTTCGGATCTCAGGGAATCTCCGGCGCCACGCCGGAGGCGCCATTGGTGGCGGCCGCGCCCGGATCGAAAAGTTTATGGCCGTAGTGCTCCTCGATCTGGGCGAGATTATTGTGGAATTGTTCGCGCTGGTCGGGTTGCAGCAGCGCGTCGATTCGCGCCGTGGTCGCCTGGTCGAGCGTCTGGATCTGAGGGCGAATGCGCACCTCCAGTTCCTGCCGCTGATGCGCGTTCGCCTCGAACAAATCATGCACCGATTTGCGTTGGCCTGGCTCCAGCAGGATGTCGCGCATGAGCCGGCGCTCGAGCAGATCGCCGATGGAGGTTTCTCCCCGCAACAGGGCGTCTCCCACGCGATGCTGGTCGATGAGCATCATGCTGAACGCGCCGGACACACAGCCAAAAACGAAAATGATCAGGATGTTCGTGACCGTTCGCCAATGCCCGCTCACCACGGGCGGGGGATGGAGGATGGTGTCCGTGGTCATAGTAAAGGAAGGCTCCGTCCAAATCCTGACGCCCGTCAGGCTACTCGGGATTCCTCACGGTGGCCAGCCTGCCGCGTGATTCAAAGTGGGTCATGTCGACGGTCTGCCGCTGGCGAATGTTGATCAGCGGTGCATCGACTTCCACCGTGACCTGCAGCCACGCCGGACCAAAATCATCCGTGGCGCTACGCAGTTCGTAGTGAAAATCGAGGGCGCTGATTCGCGCGAAAATCCAGGCGATCTGAACCGGATGGGCCAGGGTCGCCTCGGTTTTCATGACCACGTCATCTTTCGCGCGGATCCACAGCTGCCCGTGGAGCTGGTTCAGGACTTTTTCCGTCTGGTCGCGGTAGGGTTGATCCGGCTTCGGTTCGAAGGCCACGACGTAGGCCTTCTGTCCAAGATAATTGCCCGTGCCCGCCAGCGTGATGTTGAAACGGGTGACGAGCTCCTTGAGCGAAAAATTGTGCTTTCGCCGTTCGATCTCCTGGCCTTTGGCCTTCTGGATCGCCTCATCGGGATTGGACGGCAGATTGTCTCCCTTGACCGCGACGACCTGAAGCTCCTGCGCCGCGCCCGGGCGGACAATGAGTTGCAATTCCTGTTGCTTGGTGACCTTTCCCTTGCCATCGAGCTCCTCTGTGTGCGTGCTCTGCCGATATTGCATCGCGCGCAGCGCCTTCTGGGTGGCGTCATCGCGCGCAACGGCCCGCTCGATGATAACTGAAAGCGGCGGAATCCCTTCCGGCGACGCGGAGGCAAGTGGCGGCAGGAGTAGGCCCGCGGCAAGCCCAAGGCAAGCTGGCGAGGGGGACTTCATGGCATCGTAAGGTAGCATAGGAAAACGAGCTTTGCCGCCCGCTCTATATAAGTGACGCGTAACCGGCCTTCGCGGTTTCCCCTTCCTTTGGCCGGGCTGCGGTGCGGGAACTAATCCTTCAGCCGGTCCGGCTTCAAGGTATTGGAAAGCACATCCCCTTTGGGCCCCAGGAGAACGACATTGCCCAACTCGATCTCTTCCCCTTGAGGGTTCCTGGCCCAGAGCGTGACGGTCCAGAGCGGTGCGGAATTCTTTTCCTGGCTCAAGGTGAACTCCGAGCTGCTGATCGGCACGTTGGACACAAGCTGCTGCACGATCTGCAACGCCTGGGTTGAGTCGATCAGCCCGTCCGGAAGGATATTGGCCGGCGTGTAGGGCGAGATGATGTAGGTCACGCCGGTCCCGTTATCGACCACGCGATGATCGCTGACCGCGCGGATGCGCGAATGGCCGGGGGCTTTGGGATCGAAGAATTCGAAGGTCCAGGTCGTCGGCGTGAGCTGGCCGGAACTGTGCTTGCCGCGAACCTTGAGAAGCTGGGTTTTACCGCCGGGGCCGAACGCGCTGGCGGGCAGGCTTTGCTCCGCGACGGCGCGGGCCTGGAAGGCGCTGTCGGGCAGCGCCTGGATGGCGGGAATGGCCACGTCGGGCGCATTTGTATCCACGGGCAAAGCCTGGACGGTACCCGGTTCGGCTGGAAGATTGGTCGTGGCGTTCTCGGGCGGGGCGATGGGCGCGACGGGAATGTTGCTCATGTCCTGCTCAGGAGGAATCGAGGGTGCAACATCGGTCGGTGGATTTTCGTTCTCGCTGGAATGAGTCGTGGGTTCCGCCGGTCTCGAATGATGTACGGCGGGTTTTGCAGGTTTCGGCGTCAGGTTGGTCGAGGCGGCGGGTGTCGCCGGCGCGGGGGCCGCTCCGGCCAGAAACGCGAACTGCTTCTGGAGGCCATTCCAGACATTGTGGGGATTCAGCCAGACGAGCAAAACCGTGGTGACCACGACCAGGATGATGAGCAATGCCGCTGCGTGAAAAGCGCTGTTGTCCCGGCGCGGAAAGCGCGTCTCGGTCAGCAGCGGCGAGATCCGCGCGGTCGGGCGCGGCCGGGCCATCGTGGTGTCAGGCGAGTCGGGCACATGGGCCACGCCGTCGGCGGAAGTTTGCACGCCGTAATCGAGCGCCTGCTGGCGGGCCATGATGGAATCGTGCTCGAACGTGTAGGCCTCCAGGCCATCGATGCCGGAATCGCCCACGACGTGACAATGATGCAGGTCCTGCACGAGGGCCTTGGCATCGGCGTAACGCAGGCCGCGCGTTTTCGCCATCATCTTGCGACAGATCATGTCGGCGGAGCGGGAGAGTTCCGGCCGATGCGCGCGCGGCCGCGGCGAGGGCTTGGTCAGCAGCTCGCTCATGATGTTGTAGGGCGTCTCGCCACTGAAGGGCGGCTGGCCGGTGAGGCATTCGTAGAACGTCGCGCCGAGGCTGTAGATATCGTCGCGGGTGTCGGCGACCTTCGCGTCGCGCGCCTGCTCCGGGCTCATGTAGGCGGGCGTGCCCATGAACGAACCGCCCAGCGTCAGGCTGATGCGCGAATCGATCGCGTGCTTGGCCAGGCCGAGATCGGCCAGCTTCGCCGTGCCGCGCAGGTCGAGCATGATGTTGTCCGGCTTGATGTCGCGATGGACGATGCGAAGCTCCTCCGCGATCACGAGCGCGTTCGCAATTCCGGTGATCACGGCGAGGGCCCGGTGCTCCTGCAACGGGCCGTTGCGGAGATGCCAGGAAAGCGAGCCGCCGCCGACATATTCCTGCACGATGAAATAGAGCCCGGTCGTCTCGTCATGCGCGGCGTCCATGACGGCAATCACGTTCGGGTGGCGGATGCGCGCGGCGAGTTGCGCTTCGCGGATGAAGCGCTCCGCCAAAGCCGGATTTTCGAGCGAGAGGGAAGGAGAGAGAATCTTCAGCGCCACTTCGATCTGCAGCGTCTGGTGCGTGGCGAGATAAACCGTGCCCACGCCGCCGCGCCCCAATTCGCGGATGATCCGGCAACGTCCGATGACGTCCCCCGGTTCAATTTTGCGAATCATCGAAGGCATATCCATAGTTAAGCCGAAGACGGGCAGGCAAACAACCTTGCGGGCGACTCGGGCGTTCTGCTTCCCGAATGGCGTCCCCAGGCAGTTCGTCTGAACGATATTTTTTGCTTCCAACATTGGACGCCGCCCAAAGGCGGTCGTTCATTTTATGTCGGAGGGAATTTCCCTAAAACGGCATTAAGGGCATCGATATCGGAAGAGGTGTGGCTGGCGCTCAACGTGATACGCAGACGCGCGGCCTGGCGGGGCACCGTGGGATAGCGGATGGCGGGGATGCTGAAACCCGCCTCCCGTAATCGCCGGGCAAGATCAAGGGCGGCGGCGGCATCCCCGCAAAGCAGCGGCTGAATCGCCCCCGGTGCCGGGGAGCGTTCTTTCCAAGCTTCAGGCAGTCCCGCCCGGAAGTGGCGGATATTTTCCTGTAATTGGGCCCGGAGTTTTGCCCCTTCCGGTCCCTGTAAAAGGATGACGGCGGCGTGGCTGGCGGCGATCACGCCAGGCGGAAGCGCGGTGGAATAGACAAAGCTGCGGCCGCGGTTGACCAGCCAATCGATCAGGACGCGCGACCCCGCGATCATGCCGCCCATACTGCCGAGCGCCTTGCTTTGCGTGGCCATGAGGATTTCCACGCGGGAACTGAGTCCAAGCTCGGCGACGAGGCCCGCGCCGTCCCCGCCATAAAGACCGGTGGCATGCGCCTCATCGACCAGCAGCCACGCGCCAAAGCGGTCCTTGAGTTCGACGATTTCCCGCAGCGGCGCGGCATCGCCGTCCATGGAAAAAATCGATTCGGTTACGATGAGATGCCGCCCCGGATCGCCAGCGAGCTTTTGCAGGAGGGCCTCCAACCGCGCGGGCTGGTTGTGGGGAAAGACGCGCACCGTGGCGCCACTGAGCCGCGCGGCGTCGATCAGCGAAGCATGCGCCAGCTTGTCGAGGATGATGGTGTCGCCCTTGCCGGCCAGCGCGGGAATCGTGCCGAGCGCGGCGGCGTAACCGCTGCTGAAAACGAGCGCCGCCTCCTTTTGTTTCCATCCGGCCAGGG
>JAMFSY010000126.1 GCA_026225555.1 Methylacidiphilales bacterium | reverse complement strand
TCGCGCGGCTGACCGAAGCCGGGCTGATCCTGATTCCGGCGGCCAATCACGCCGTTCGTTTCCTCCCGCCGCTTAATGTAACGGCGGAAGAAATCGCGGACGCATTGCGAATCGTCGCGGAAACCCTTTAGGCGTCAGTTGCGTCTCCGGGCGTGTGCGGGAGATCCCGGATCGGGAACGATCCGGGCGCAGGGTCAGTTTCTGGGGCGGGATGATCTTTTTTTTGTTTGGAAAGGATTCCTGTTTTGAGTTCATGACAGGACTTCATCAAGGATCTTTCCCAGTCCCTGCAGGGTCAGGGGTTTGATCATGACCCGTGAAATATGGAGGGGCGAATTTTGCAGGGAACCCGCGAGTTCCTGGTCGATGGTCAGGAAAATCACAGGAATCTCGATTTTTAATTCCCGCACCTTCCGGATCAAGTCGAGGCCATCGCCGGGATTGAGATCATAATCGAGAATGATCAGGTCGAATTTGATCTGCTGGACCAGTTCCAACGCTTCTTTGGATGAGGTGGCCGTCGTCGCAAAGCATTCCAAAATATCACACATCAACGCGAGGGTACCGGCGGATTCCGGTTCGCGATGGATGACCAACACCCGATGCTGCTTCATTTTCATACCGAAATGGTATTCCTGAAGCCCTGTTCATGATATGGATCGTAAGATGGATTCTCGACATCCCCGGAGAGAGAAAGGGAACTGCCTCTTTGGAGAGACAGCGCAGTCTTGATCCTCCCGAGCCTAAGGCCGGCTGATCAGTCCGCGACGGGAGGCGATGGCGATGGCTTCGGTTCGGCCTGCGGCCTGCAGCTTGACCAGGATGCTCTTCACATGCGTCTTCACGGTGCCTTCCGAAATGTGAAGGCCGACGCCGATTTCCTTGTTCGACTTGCCCGCGGCTAGCAACTGGAGCACTTCTTTTTCCCGCGGCGAAAGTTCCGGTTTGGAGAAGCTCTCAGCGATTTTTGCGGCGATGGGTGCGGAGAGCGATGACTTGCCCTCATGCACCAGGCGAATGGTGTTCCAGATTTCCTGGCGCGGAGAATCCTTGAGCAGATAGGCCCTGGCCCCCGCCTTGAGCGAACGGCGGATATCCTCATCGCCATCATAGGTGGTGATGACCACGATGCGGGCGGCGGGATCGCGCGCGATCAATTCCGTCACGACCTGGAAGCCGTCTTTCTTCGGCATGCGCAGGTCCAGTAAAACCACGTCGGGTTTATGCTGGGCGTAGAGCGCCACGGCTTCCTCGCCATCGGCGGCCTGGCCCACGAGAAGCATGTCCTTTTGGGTGGAAATGATGACTCCCAGGCCCTCGCGGACGATGGTGTGGTCATCGGCGATCAGGATGCGGATAGGGGCGGATTTTTTCATGGCTTCGCTTTGGGTGCGGGGGCGGGATCGGGAATTTCCACGGTCACGCGCGTGCCTTTTCCTGGTTGGGCTTCGATGGAAAAATGGCCGCCGGCTTTCTCCGCTCGCTCGCGCATGGCGGCAAGGCCGAAGCCCTCGGCCTTGTTCTCCGCGTCAACCGGCAGGCCGATGCCATTGTCCTCGATGGTCAGGGTCACGGTCTTTTTTCGGAAGTGGAGGAGACTGGTGATCCGGTTCGCCTTGGCGTGCCGTCCGGCGTTGTTAAGCGCCTCCTGGGCGACGCGAAAAAGGGCGTGTTCGACCAGCGGCGCGAGCCGTCGCGGCGTGCCCTTCGTCGTCGTTTCGCAAGTCAGCACGTCCTTAATGGACGCCCGGTCGAAAAGTTGTTTCAGCGCGTGGACCAGTCCCTGAAGCAGCGCGTGGGAAGGGCGCAGGGTCAGGGCGGAGCGGCGAGCCTCTGCCAGTCCGAAGCGCGCCAGGTCGCGTGCCTTGGAAATGCAATTCATCGATCCGGTGCGGTCGGCCTTGTTCCATTGCTCCTCTGCGATTTCGGTTTGCAGGACGATGGCCGCGAAGGATTGCGCCAATGAATCGTGAATTTCACCCGCGATGCGGGCGCGCTCCTCCAGCACGGCCGACTTCTGTGCGATCTCACCCAGTTTCCTTTGTTCGGTGATATCGTGAATCGTGCCGAATACGCTGGTGATCTTGCCGGTGGGATCGCGGGCCGCCTGGCCTTTGGCGTTGACGAAAAAATGTTCGCCATTCGTGCGGATGCCTTCCAGGTCCAGGTTATACGACGTTCCCAGCGTCGTACAGGCCGCCGCCGCCGCATGAAGAAGGACGACGCTTTCCGGGGTGAAGATCATCTTTAGATCTTCGAATCTCGGCGCCGGGCGGGTCGTGTCCCAGAGGAACATTTCGTAAAGCGCCGCCGACCAGACCGCCTCGTCCCTCGCGATCTCCCAGGACCAACTGCCCATGCGCGCCAATCGCTCGGCGGCCTGGAGCGCCTCGTTGTTTCGCTGCAATCTTTGGGAAAGCTGGGTCAGCACCATGTTGCCGTCCACCAATTGACGCTGGCTTTTGCGCAGGGCACGATAGGCCTCGTCCCTTTCGATCTGGTTGAGATAGGCGCGGGAGTGATACGAGATGCGGGCGATCATCTCCACCTTGTCCGGCAGCTTGACCACATAATCGTTGGCGCCCGCCGAGAAGGCCTGGCTTTTGATTTCCGGGTCTTCCGTCGCGGAAAGAACGATGATGGGAATATATTTCGTCTCCGGCGTCTGGCGGTATTTCCGCACCAGCTCAAGCCCGTCCACGCCGGGCATGAGCAGGTCCTGCAGGATAACCGTCGGCCTGATTTCGCTGGCCAGGCGGATCGCGGCGGCGCCCTCGGGACAGTAATGGAAATCCATGTGCGCCTGGTCGGAGAGTTGGCGGCGAACGGCCTCGCCGACCATGGCCTGGTCATCGACCAGGAGCACCATGATGCGATGTTCGGGAAGAGGCTCCGGGTACGGCGGATTGGAAAGATAGCTTTCGTTCATGGCAGGCGATTCATCGAGGGACCGGAGCGAAGCAGGCGGCTCAGCGCAGGCCCGATTTCGGACAGGGGCAGAATTCGCGCGGCGGCGCCAATTTCGGCCGCGGCCTTGGGCATGCCGTAGACGGCGGAGCTCGTTTGATCCTGGGCGAGCGTGGGGAAATTGGTTTCCCGCATTTTCTTCAAGCCGCGCGCGCCATCGCGGCCCATGCCGGTCAGGAGGACGCCCGCCGCATTGTGCTTCCAATGCGCCGCAATGCTGTCGAAAAAGGCGTCGATGGAGGGACGGTAAACGTATTCCTTAGGATCGGGCGTGTAGGAAAGCGTGCCGTTGGAATTCAAAATAAGATGATCTTCCCGGCTGGGAAGTAACACCTGGCCGGGCGTCGGGACATCCCCTTCGGTGGCGAGACGTACCGGCAGTGAAATCTGGTGGCCCAGCCAGTCGGCCAGGCCGGGGGCAAAGTGGCTGTCCAGATGTTGAACGACCACAAATGAGGCATGAACATTGGCCGGAAAAGTTCCGAGCACCCGGGCCAGCGCTGCCGGTCCTCCAGCCGACGTGCCGATGGCAATGAGCCATTCGCCATTTCGATTGATCGAGCCAAGCGGCATCGTTTTCGATCGGCCGATTCCCTCGGGGTTCAGACCGATCATCTTGCCGACCATCTCGATTTTCGTCAGCAGAAGGCGGATGCCCAGTTCCGCGCCCGGGCCGGAGAGGACGGGAGTATCGACCGCGTCGAGGGCCCCCGCACCCAGGGCTTCGAAGACGGTGCGGACCGAGCCCTCCACCGTCGCGGTGACGACGAGGATTGCGCAGGGTGTGGCGTGCATGATGCGCCGGGTGGCTTCGACGCCGTCCATTCCCGGCATGATCAAGTCCATCAGGATGAGGTCTGGAATCTGGCGGGCGCAAAGTTCGACCGCCTCGGCCCCGCTGCGGGCCGTCCAGATCACTTCGTGCTCCCCGGTCGAGACGACGGCTCGCCGCAGCGATTCGACAATGAGGAAGATGTCGTTGACGATTCCGATCTTCATGATGGCCCCTCTCCGATCAAATCCGCGACCGCCTGCAGCAGGGTTTCATCGTGAAAATTTCCCTTCGCGAGATAGTAGTCGGCTCCGGCGTCAAGGCCGCGGCGACGGTCCTCTTCCCGGTCCTTATATGAAACGATCATGACGGGCAGCGACTTGAGGTTCGCATCGCGTTTGATGAGCCGGACCAGTTCGATGCCGTCGAGCCGGGGCATGTCGATGTCGGTCACGACCAGATCGAAATGGCCGCCGCGCGCGGCGTTCCAGCCGTCCATGCCGTCCACGGCGACCTCTACCTGATAGCCACGGTGAGTGAGGAGTTTGCGTTCGAGTTCACGGACGGTAAGCGAATCGTCCACGACAAGGACCCGTTTCCGTTTTCGCTCGGCATCGGCGGGCGCGCGGCCCAAAGCCTCGGGGCGTTCTGATGCGGCTAGTTTTCCCACGGACCGGATCAGGTCCTCCGTGTCCACGATCAAAAGGGGCGAGCCATCCTCCATCAGGGCGCCGGCCGCGATATCCTTGATCTTGCCAAGCCGCGCGTCGAGCGGCTGCACGACCAGTTCGCGCTCGCCCAGAAAACGATCCACGGCCAGGGCGTACGACTCCTCGTGATTTCCCACCACGATGACGGAAAGGTCCTCTTCCTTCGGCTCCGCGGCGTCTCCGCCGAGCACCTGCCGCGCGGCGACGAGACCAATCCGGCCGCCGTTGAACGGGGCATGCGGACGGCCCTCCAGCATTTCGATTTTATCCCTCGGCACCTTCATGGTGCGCAGGACGTGGGCGAGGGGAAAGGCATAGGGCTCACCGCCGATTTCCACCAACAGGGAACGAATGACGGAAAGCGTGAGCGGCAGTTGAAGCTGGAAATTCGATCCTTCACCCCGGCGGGTCGTGAGGCGAACCGAGCCGCGCACCTGGCGCACCATGGTGCGCACGATATCGAGGCCCACGCCCCGGCCCGATATTTCGGTGACCTCTTCTTTGAGGGTGAAGCCGGGCAGGAAAAGGAATTCGAGCAGTTCCGGTTCGCTCAGGTTCGGCGCGGTTGCTGCGTCGGCGAGTTTGCGTTCGAGGATGGAGGCGCGCAGGCCTTCTATGTCGATGCCCTGGCCGTCATCGGTGACCTGAATTTGCAGGATGCCGGCGCTGTGCCGGGCGCTGAGCTTGATCGTAGCCTCCTCTGGCTTGCCCATGGCGGCGCGGGCGTGCGGGGTTTCCACGCCATGATCGATCGCGTTGCGCAGCAAGTGGCCGAGCGGAGCCTTGAGTTGCTCCAGGATATCGCGGTCGATTTGAGTATCTTCGCCGCTCACCTCGAGTTTGATCTGCTTGCCCAGCGTATGGCCCAGGTCGCGCACCAGACGATGAAAACCCTGAATGCCGTCGGCGAAGGGGCGCATCCGAATGGCGAGGGCCTCTTCATAAAGACGCCGCGCCACATCGGCGGAACGACGGTCGAGGGTGTCGATTTCCGTCAACCGTTCGGCGAGCAAGCGGCTGCATTCCGCCACGCGTTGTCTGGCTTCGGCCCGGACATCGGCGGCGCCCGTTTCGCCCGATCCAAGGGTGGGATCATCGAGTAATTTGGCCAGCGCGTGATGGGAGCGTTTCAATCTCAGCAGCGAATCGGAAAACGGTTTTAGCCGGGACGATTGCACCACCGATTCCCCGGCCAGGGCCAGGAGACGATTCAGGTTTTCGGCCGTCACGCGCAGGACGCGATCGGAAATTTCGTGGTCGGGTGCGGCGGTGAGAAATTCTTCTTTTTCCGGCGCGAGTGGCGCCTTTTTTTCCTCCGGGGAATTCTCTCCCTTCAAGGCGCGGTCCACGTCGGCGATGAAAAGATCCACATCGGCCCGCTTCCCGGCCCATTGTTCCATGTTCGCTTCCGAGGTCTGGGCGAGACGGGTGAGAAGATCAACGCCATGCAGCATCAGGTCGATCCGCGCGCGATCCAGCGGCGGTCGATTTTCCTGGGCGGCCACGAAGCAATCTTCCATCACATGCGCCACCTGCACCCCCGCGGAGAGGCCGACGATCCGGCTGGCCCCTTTGAGCGAATGGGCCGCGCGCATGCAGGCCTCGAGCGCCTCGCTGTTCGTCGGATCGCGCTCCAGGACGAGCAGGCTGGAGGTGAGTAATTGGTTCTGGCCCTCCGCCTCGGTCCGGAAGATATCGAGCATGGAAAAATCGATGCCGCTCATGTGAGGCTCCGATTCAGGGCGGTGAGCAAAAGCGCCTGGTCGAGACAGCCGACCGAGCGTCCCTCCCAGGGCAAAACCGCGTGGCTATAGGATGCCGTTGCACGGGTGATCGTGGCGGGGACTTCCGTCAATTCCCGCGCCGCGCACAAAACGATTCCATGGGCCTCATCGATGGGGCAAGCCAGCGGGCCCCCCTCGCCGGCGATGACGAGGAGGCGGTGCTTTTCGAGCCCACTCTTTTCCTGTTTTGCCTCGGTCGCTTCCAGCCCGAGCACGAGATCGAGCGAAAGCGTGACGAGCAATTCGCCCCGCACATTCGTGAGGCCCAGGATCGCGCCGTTCCGCCGATGCGGCAATCGGTGGACCGGCTGTAGCGGGGCGATCTCCTTGATCATATCCACCGGCAGGGCAAGCCACTCGGCCCCGAGGCGAAAAATAAAGAGTGAGCGCCGGTCGGTTTCGACGACGGTTTTCGGACGCGCATAATGGAGGGTCCATTCGTGGAGATAATCGGCCGGGACGGAGGAATCCAGCAGATGTTCGGCGGCCCCGGTATAGGTGGGGCAATTCCGGCAATGGATGTGCCGTTCCAATTCCGGGCAGGAGCCATCTCCCTGCACGCCGATCTTGTTCCAGCAATCATCGATTTCGAGGCGTGGAGTTGGTGCGATCGGGGACATGTCAGGCCTTTGCTTCCGGGTTCAGGCGGCGGGCGCGATTGAGCAGGAGTTGCGCGCCCTCGAGGTCGCCCTGATTTTTCAGAAGAGAGGCGAGATGGGTCAGCACTTCCTCATTCCTGGGTTCGAGGTAGAGGGCCTTCCGATAAAGATCGATGGCCTCCGCCTGCTGTTTGCCTGCATCGCGAATCAGGCCGAGGAGGTAGTAGCCCTGCGCGGAAGGGCCTTCCCGATGAAGGTGTTTTTCGCATTGGGTCGCGGCCTCCACCAGGCGTCCCTGATCGGCTAGGCGCCTCGCGTCATCGAGAGCGGTTGAGGGGGCCGGGGAAGAAAGGGGCGGCGTAGGCACCACGGAGGAAAACGGACGCGGCTTCGCGCGTGGCGCCGGGAGGCGGACGGTGCGCCGCCGAAGGGTGGGTTTCTCGATGGCTTTTTCCCGGGGCCGCGCCGTTCCGGTTTTGCGAAAGGCGAAGCTATGGGAGAGGCGAGCCGGGACAAACTGATGCGGCGGCAACAGGCTCGTTTCCGAGGGCCCCATGAAGAGAATTCCATGCGGGGCCAAAAGTCGATCCAGCGTGGCGATGACCTGCTTTCGCGCCTCGTGATCGAAATAGATCAGCACGTTGCGGCAAAAGATCGCGTCGTAGATGTGGTGGCCCGGCAGGAGATCGCTGTGGACCATGTTGCCCTGCTCGAAATGGACCTGGTGGCGCACGGTTTCCACCAACTGCCAGCCGGGCGGGATCGATTCAAAATAGCGATCCCGAAAGTCGAGGTTCCCGCCGCGGAAGGAATTTTTCCCATAGAATCCGCTTCGGCCGAGTTCCAGCACGCGGCGACTGAGATCAATCGCATCGATGTGAAAACGGTGTGGCGGCAACCCCGCATCGAAGAGCGTCATCGCCATCGAATAGGGCTCCTCGCCGGTGGAACAGGGCAGGCTTAGGAGTCGCAAGG
This sequence comes from Methylacidiphilales bacterium, assembly GCA_026225555.1. Lineage (GTDB taxonomy): Bacteria > Verrucomicrobiota > Verrucomicrobiia > Methylacidiphilales > UBA1321 > JABDGH01. Next base: position 38,292 of record JAMFSY010000126.1, on the reverse strand, counting down.
TGTCGCCCGGACGGATCGACGGCCATTCCGCCAGGGCCACGCGCCCGAGCGTGGCAAAAGCTTCGCGGTCCCGGAAAAAAGAAGTCTCCGGCACAACGATGATCTCGATCAATTCCTGCATTTCGATCTCGGAGGAGCGCAGCAGGTTTTCGTAGAGATAAGCTTCTGAAAGATCATGCGCCTTCATTCTTTCATGAATCGCCCGCGTGATGGCCGAGGCGCTGAGGGAGTTCGCATCGAGGCCCATGGACTGCTTAAGCAGGAGCTCGAAGCCGGGCAGGTTCATAACGCCTCCGCCGTCTGCCGGAACAAAATGTCACGCACCGCATCGGAGAGGAGTCGGCGCGGCTCGACCCACTGGATGACGCCATCGGCATCCGTGGCCACCGGGCCGAGGCAGGGCGCCTGGTCGTTGGTGATGCCGCTGTCGATGAAATCGCCAGGCTCGCGGCGCAAGGTCTTGGTCGCCTTTTCCACCAGCAGACCGAGCAGGCGTTCCCCACCGTCGCCGGTGGGATGGCGGACCAGAATCAATCGCGTGCTCCAGATGGGGCGGGCGGCGCGGTTCGACAACATGGCGCAGACATCAACGACGGGCACCGGCTCGCCCCGATAATTGAAAAGGCCTGCCACGCCCGGCGGAGCCTGGGGGATTTCCTTGAGATCGATCCGAGGCAGGACCTCGACTACCTGCGCGATATCGAGGACGTAGCGATCACCATTAAGCTCGAAAAGAAGGAACAGCATGTGGGCCTCATCTGGCCGCCGTTAACTTGAATCGCGAGATGCCGCTGCGGAGGCCGCCCGACATCTCGTTGAGTTCGCCGATCGCCATGCTCGATTGCCGCAGAGATTCGACCGTCTGCTGCGCGGCCTCGCTCAATTGCGAAAGGGCCTGGCTGATCTGCTCCGCGCCGGTCGACTGGGCCTGCATGCCTTCGTTGACCGATTCGAAGCGGGGCGCGAGGGCCTGAACCTGCTGGATGATCTGCGATAGCTGCCCGCCCACCTGCTGGACTTCCCCGATGCCGCGGCGGACTTCCTCGGAGAATTTGTCCATGCCCATGACCCCGGCGGAAACCGCCGACTGGATCTCCTTCACCATCTGCTCGATGTCATAGGTGGCGACTGCCGTCTGATCGGCGAGTCGGCGAATTTCCGTGGCTACGACCGAGAATCCCCGGCCATATTCCCCGGCTTTCTCCGCCTCGATGGCGGCGTTGAGCGACAGGAGATTGGTCTGGTCGGCGACTTTGGTGATCGTGACCACGACTTGATTGATGTTCCCAGCCTTTTCGTTGAGCACGGCCAACTTGGTGTTAATGGAACCGGCCGCTTCCATCACATGGCGCATCGTCTCCTCCATGCGCGCGAGGCCGGTCTGGCCGCTGCCCGCGAGGGTCGCCGATTGATCGGCCACGGCGGAGACTTCACCCATGGTTTTCACCAGGTCCTTCGCGGTTGCGGAAATGCCCTTGGCGGTTGCGCCGATCTCAGTGGTGGTGGCGGCGATTTCGGAGGAGGTGGCCTGCTGCTCCTTGGCGGCGGCGGCAATCTCTGTGACGGAGGTGTTGACCTGGATGCCCGATTTCTGGATCTGGCCGACGAGGGACGTCAGGTCGTCGGACATGCGGTTGAAGCCGTCAGCCAGGGCGCTGAATTCATCGCGCCGCTCCAAATCAAGCCGCTGCGAGAAATCTCCCGTGCGCATGACCTCGACGGCGTTGACCAACTGGCCGAGGGGGCGGTCGATGGCCCGCAAAAGAAAATATCCGCAAATGCAGGCGAGGGTTAGCGCGACGGCGAAGCTTACCAGGATGGCGGTCTGGGCGGAAACTACGGCGCCGAGAATCTGATGGGTCGAGCCATCCATGCTGGACGTATTGAAATCGACCAGGGTTTGGAGAGCCGCCTTGATTTGGGCGAACTCGGGATCCAGCGAGTTATGCAGTTCGGCGAGGGTGGCCTCCTTATTCTTGGGATCGTCGCTGATCTTGAGAATCTCGTCTGAGGTTTGGCGGTAGGGATCGCGCAGTTTCTTGAAGGCCTCGAAATTCTTCCGGTCCTCGGGCTGATGGATCGATCCTTCATAAAGGCCGATCAGATTGTCCAGCGTAGCCCAGTTGGCCTTGATTTGCTCAGTGAGTTGATCCGAGGTGGTTTTGTCCTCGTAGAGAATCTGCGCCTCGATCAGCGCGTAATTTTCCTCCCAAGTGCTCAGAAGCTGGGTGCTGTATTTGTAACCGGGTAAGGTGTCCGTCTGGATGCTGGTGGCCTCATTCGCGACGATTAATAGCCGCGTGTAGGAGATGCCTCCCATGACGATCATTAAGCCAATGACGACAGCGAAGCTGACAAGGATGCTTTGGCGGATAGTCCAATGTTTCATAAGACTGAAAAGAGGAGCGGAGTCGCTACGCTTGAATTATCGGCAGCTAAGACCAACGAATCAAGGTATTTACGCTGGAGATTGATGCTGGCTCGAAGGTTTTGAGCGGGTTTAATCGGTGCTGGTCGTCCCGGCGATCGTCTCATCCATACGAGAAGATGCCGATATAGTTTGACGTCGTATGATTTGATATCAATAATATCGCCCATGGAACGAAGGCCCGAAGCCCATGACCTCCTCGTCGCCCTTCTGCTGGTGCAGGGCTTGCTGGAGCGGCGCAGCGAGGCGTTCTTTCAGCCTTACGGACTCACCGGCGCGCAATTCAACATCCTCAACCTACTCGCCGTCCAAGAGGGGCGGATGGATCAGGCGGCGCTCGCCGGGTTGCTTCTCGTGGGCAAGTCGAGTATTTCCATCGTGCTCAACCGCATGGTCCGGGATGGCACGGTCAGCCGCGAGGCGCATCCCCGGGACCGACGCCAGGTGGTACTCGTTCTGACTGCGGCGGGCCGCAAGCTCTGGCGCAAAATTTCCCCCGCCTATGAGACGGAGGTGAAGGAGGTTTTCGGGGCGCTTCCTGTGGCCCGCCGGAAAATGTTTCTTGCCGATTTGAGGATATTCCACGACGCGCTGATGCGGGGACAGGAGGAGGTCCACGGCACGGCGGAGGATCATTGGTTCTCCCATCTCTCGCGCGCGAAGGGGGCGTCATGATGCTCCCGCTGGGCGTGATCGTTCCGCCGTGGCACTTTCCCGTCGTTCTCCATTTTTGGGGTTGGTCGGTTCCCATTCATCCGGTCTGCGACGCCCTGGCCTACACGCTCGGGTTCCGTCTTTACCTGATCTTGAAGAAGCATTTCCCTGGACCACAATTTTCGCGGGAACAACATGCGTGGATTTTTATCGGCTGTATTTTCGGCGCGTTGATCGGGGCGAAGCTACTGGCCTGGGCCGAGGCGCCCACGCTTTATTGGGCGTTGCGCCACGATCCCCATTTCTGGTTTGGCGGCAAAACCATTGTCGGTGGTCTTCTCGGTGGCTGGGCCGGAATCGAAATCGCCAAGAAGGCGATGGGGCTGAGCGGGTCCACCGGTGATCTCTGCGTTTACCCGGTGATTCTCGGTATGTGTATCGGCCGCGTCGGCTGCTTTCTGACCGGTCTTTCCGATAGCACTCACGGCGTGCCCACCTCATTGCCCTGGGGAGTGGATTATGGCGACGGCATCCCGCGGCATCCGGCCCAGATTTACGAAATCCTTTTCCTGCTCGGCCTCGGTCTTGTCCTTTGGCTCAAACGCGGGGCTCTGATGGCAAGCGGGCTCAAGTTCCGCTGGTTCATGACCGGCTATCTCGGGTTTCGCTTTTACATCGATTTCTTCAAGCCGCACTGGACTGTTTTCGGCGGTTTGAGCGCAATTCAGTGGGCTTGTCTGGGTGGTCTGCTTTTTTGCACATGGTCGCTGATGAAACTTTCCGAACAACCCGCAACGGAGAATTCCCATGGCTGACCGTCCCTACCTCTACTACGAATTGACCAACAGCATTTGCACCACCTGTCATCGCAAGGTGGAGGGCAAAATCGTCCTGCAGGATGACCGTGTCTATATGCATAAGCGCTGTCCCCGGCACGGATTCGAAAAGGTGCTGATCTCCACCGATGTGGAATACTACAAACGCTCGCGCTTGACCTTGAAGCCGGGTCAATTACCGCTGAAGTTCAACACGCCGATCCGTTACGGCTGCCCCTACGACTGCGGCCTCTGTCCCGATCACGAGCAGCATAGTTGCCTTACGCTGGTGGAAATCACCGACGCCTGCAACCTGAGTTGTCCCATTTGCTATGCCGAATCGGGACCGCATCGCCAGACACACCGTTCGCTGGAGCAGGTCGAGTTCATGCTCGACTGCGTGGTGCGCAATGAACGCGAGCCGGATATCGTGCAGATCAGCGGGGGCGAGCCGACGATCCATCCGCAATTCTTCGAGATTCTCGACGCGGCCCGGCGACGTCCGATCAAGCATCTCATGGTGAACACGAACGGGATCCGGATCGCGCAGGAACCGGAGTTCGCGAAGCGACTGAAGGATTATCTCCCCGGCTTCGAGCTCTACCTGCAATTCGATTCGCTGGAGGAAGCCCCGCTGCGGGAATTGCGCGGAGCTGACCTGCGCCGCATCCGTCTCCAGGCGTTGGAACAACTCAATAAGCACAACATTTCAACCACCCTCGTCGTGACCGTGAAGAAGGGCTCCAATGATGGCGAACTGGGCCGGATCATTGACTTCGCCTTGCAGCAACCGTGCGTGCGAGGTGTCACCTTCCAGCCGATCCAAGCGGCGGGGAGGCTGGAGAATTTCGATGCGGCGCGAGACCGGCTCACGCTGGCCGAGGTGCGGCAAAATATCCTCGCGCAGAGCGATCTTTTTTCGCCGGAGGACATTATTCCCGTGCCGTGTCACCCGGACGCGCTGGCGATGGGCTATGCGATCAAGCTCGGCGGACGAACGGTGCCGCTCACAAGCATGATCGACCCCAAGGTCCTCCTGCAGGGCGAGGGCAACACCATCGTCTACGAGCGTGATCCGAAGCTGCGCGATCATGTTTTCAAGCTCTTCTCCACGTCGCACTCACCCGAGTCGGCGATGACTTCGCTCAAGCAATTGCTCTGCTGCCTGCCGATGGTGAAGGTGCCGGACGCGATGACTTACGATAAAGTTTTCCGCGTGCTCATCATCCAGTTCATGGACGCCCAGAACTTCGACGTGCGTTCCGTAAAGAAGTCGTGCATCCACATCGTGCATCCCGATGGAAGGATCATTCCCTTCGACACGTTCAATCTCTTCTATCGCGACGATAAGGAGAAACTGCTCGAGAAAATCAAAGAGGAACTGGAGCCGGTAACCGTATGAGCGATTTCTTGCCGCCGCCGAGATCGGAAATGAAAAAGCCGGAGGAAAATCCGAAGTACCGGGAACCCCGACGCCTGGATTTCTTTTGGGGAGCGGGTCTGGGCCTTCTGCTCTTCTTGCTCTCCGTGGGCTTGTCGTACGCTTGTGTGAGCCCTCTTCCCTTTGTCGTTGGCTTCGTCGTGGCGTGTATGTGCCTCGGTCGTGACTACCGCAGCATTTTCATCGGATTCATTATTTGCGTTGGATTGGCCCTCCTATCGGTCGTCATTTATTGTGCGAATCATCCTCTGAACATCTAAATCCATTTCTTATTTATGAGTGAAATTCTTCCTCCGTCCGAGCCGTCTTTTCCGCCTCCGCCTCCCATTTCCAAGCGAAAACGATTCTGGAAAAACGCGGGGATCGGAGCGCTGATTTTCGTTGCGTCCGCCATTCTATGTTGGGTGAGTTTCTATTTCCTGCTCGTCGGTTTCCTTGGCGCATTTTTCTGCATCTTTTTTGACGGTCGCGAAAGTATCTTCGCCGGTTACATGATCGCCGTCGGCTTGTTTCTTCTTTGCGCGACTATTTACTGCTTCGCGCAGCCCTTGCACCTCAACTAAGAGCGAGAGGAGATCTATCCATGGACCTGAAAAAACCGCGCTGGATCAAACTCAAGGCGGCCTTGTTTCTCGTCATTGTGATCGCGGCCTCGGTGCTGCTGCTTTTACGGACGCCGGAGATGACGTCGGTCCTGTTGCTTGCGGTCGCATTATGGGCGGCCTGCCGCTGCTATTACTTTGCCTTTTACGTGCTGCATCATTACGTGGATCCCGACTTTCGTTACGCGGGACTGTGGGCCCTGCTCCGTTATCTCCTGCAAGCGAAGACGCGCGGGAAGACTCCGCTCCGGCAGGAGCCTACAGACTTGTAACGGCCCGTTGCTTTGACTTTCCTTTACGCGGGAGCAGAGTTTTTTTTGTGAATCGCCGCTCCTTTCTCCGCTCCATGGGCGGATGCGCCTGCGCCACATTGTTGCCCTCCACGCTTTTTCTCGGCATGCGCAATGCGGCCGCGGTGGAAGCGGCGGACAAGCTGGATCTTACCGGCAAACTGCATCTCGCCGACGTCGCGCTCGGTCTGGCCAAATCGGGTGGCGCGTCCTACGCCGACTTCCGGCTCTGCCGTTACCAGACGGAGTATCTCGAGGCGAAAGAACATCGGCTTGAGGAATCATCCATCGGACTGAGCGCCGGTTTCGCCGTCCGCGTGCTGCTCAATGGCACCTGGGGCTACGCAAGCAGCTCGCTCGCCACGGAGGCCGAAGTGACGAAGGCGATTTCGAGCGCCCTCGAGGTCGCCCGCGCCAGCCAGGGTCTGCAATTGCGCAAATTTGTGCTGGAAGACGTTCCCGTTTACCAGGACCGCTGGGATATGCCGATGAAGGCCGATCCCTTTCTCGTGCCCGCCGACGAGAAAATCAACAAGCTGCTGGCGATCAATGAAGCTGCGCTGAAGGCCGGGGCTAATTATGCCACCGCCGCCTTCGCGTTCGTGCGTGAAGAGAAATTTTTTGCCTCGAGCCGCGGCAGCCGGATCGAGCAGGTCCGGGTCCGCGTGATGCCCGAAACGGAAGTCACGGTGATCGATTCCGGCACGGGCAAGTTCGCCACCCGGGCCGGTTTCGCCGCGCCGCGCGGCAGCGGTTACGATTACATCCTCGGCTACGATTTCATCGGCGAGGCCACGAAGGCCGCCGAGCAGGCGCGGGAAAAGCTCGCGGCCAAGCCGGTCGAGCCCGACGACTATGACCTCGTGCTCGATCCCACCAATCTCTGGCTCACCATCCATGAATCAGTCGGCCATCCGACCGAGCTGGACCGGGCCCTCGGCTGGGAAGCCAATTTCGCGGGCACGACTTTCTGCACGCCGGACAAGCTCGGGAAGCTACAGTATGGCAGCAAGCTCATGAACATCGTCGCCGACCGCAGCCAGGAGGGCGGACTCTCCACGGTCGGCTATGACGACGACGGTGTGCGCTCCGTCGGTGCGGAATTTCCGATCATCCAGGACGGTCTTTTTGTGAATTACCAGATGGCGATTGGCCAAGCGCAATTGATCGGAAAGAGCATGTCCAACGGTTGCGCCTTCGCCGATAGCTGGGGGGCCTTCCCTATCCAGCGCATGCCCAACGTTTCGCTCAAGCCGAATCCCAAAACGTGCTCGCTCGACGATCTTATTTCCGGTGTCAGGCGCGGGATTTATATCATGGGCAACGGCAGTTGGAGCATCGACCAGCAGCGGCATAATTTTCAATTCGGCGGCCAGCTTTTCTACGAGATCAAGAACGGCAAACTCGGTGGCATGCTGCGCGACGTCGCCTACCAGGGCAGCACGGTCGAATTCTGGAATTCAATGGATGGCATCGGCGACAAAAGCACCTACTTCCTCGGCGGCGCGCCGAATTGCGGCAAAGGCCAACCGGAGCAGACGGCGCCTGTTTCCCACGGAGCGGTGCCGGCGCGTTTCCGGCAGGTCACCGTGTTGAATACCGGCAGAAAGGCGGCGGCGTGATGTTAAACGAAGCCGACGCCCAGGCCATCACGAATAAGATCCTGGCGCTTTCGAAGGCCGATTCCTGCATCGTCTCGATTTCTGGTTTTGAGAACCGGCACATCCGCTACGCGCAAAACATGGCGACAACCAATGGCGCGCCAGGTGGCATGTCGATCAGCGTGGAATCACATTTCGGCAAGCAGTCGGGCTCGGCCACCGGGACCGATTTCGATGACAAATCGCTGGCCACGCTGGTTGAGGATTCCGAGGCAACCGCGCAGCGGGCCCCGGAAAATCCGGAATTCATGCCGCCGATCGGCCCGCAGAAATATCCGACGGGCACGGCTTTTTCCGCCACGACGCAAAACACCACCTCGGCCCAGTTGGCCGCGGCCATTCAGCCGGTCCTCCAGCAGGCTGAAGCGAAAAATCTCCAGGCCTCGGGCTTTCTCCAGATCGGCACCGGCTTTTCCAGTTTCGCGACGAGCAAAGGCCTTTTCGTTTTCGACCAAAGCACGGATGTCCTCCACACCATCACGGCACGCACGCCGGATGGCACCGGCTCCGGTTGGGCAGGCACGACGCTCTACGATTTCAGCAAGCTCGACGCGCTGGCGATGGGCGGTGTGGCCATCGACAAGGCGATCCGTTCCCAGAAACCCAGGAAACTGCCACCTGGAAAGTATACCGTGATCTTGGAACCCTCCGCCGTTTCCGATCTGGTCGGGATGATGATGGAGGAATTCGATCAACGGTCCGCGGACGAGGGCCGGAACTTCGCCACAAAGAAGGGAGGCGGATCGCGCCTCGGCGAAAATGTCTTCGGCAAAAACGTTACCATCACATCCGATCCCAACGATCCGGTCGTGCCCGGCGGGATTTATTCGGATGATGGCCTGCCCGCGAACCGAACCGTCTGGGTTGATAACGGTGTGCTCCGGAATTTGCAGTGCGGCCGTTATTGGGCGCAGAAATCGGGCCGGGCGCCCGTGCCTTCGCCGAACTGCCTGACCATGGCGGGTGGAACCACTTCGACGGCCGACCTGATCAAGCAGACCAAGCGCGGCCTGCTCATCACGCGCTTCTGGTACATCCGGGAGGTCGATCCGCAGACCGTCCTCCTCACCGGACTGACGCGCGACGGCGTGTTCCTGATCGATTCGGGCGAGATCGTCCGCCCGGTGTGCAATTTCCGCTTCAACGAAAGTCCGGTCACGATGCTCAATAAAGTCATCGCGATGGGCCCTTCCGTGCGGACTTATGGCGAGGAAATCACCGACACGCCGATCAGCGTCCCGACTCTCCTGGTCGATGAATTCACGCTCTCCAGCGTTTCCGACGCGGTGTGATCTGAGACTTTCCTTGCCGTGGGCGGCGGAAAGCCGCATCATCTTCCGACTATGGGAGACTATCCAGGACGTAAACAGGTGCGTAATCGCGTTAAGCGCGCGGCAAAAAATGACCGGATCATTGCCAAGAGGGCCACGGAAAAGAAGGCCGCAGCCAAGAAGTAGGTTCCACGTGGCGGCTCGCTGGTTGATTGGACTGGCGATTTCCGCCACTTTTTCCTTCGCCGCCTGCCGAGGGCAGGACGCCTTGCCCGGATGGAATGCGGACGCCGATAAGGCGTGGTGGACGGCGCATCCGACGCCCGATACATGGTCCCAGGCGGCTGATGCCTTGGATGCGCAACTGGCCGCCGAGTACAAGCGGCATGGCGCCAATGTCTTTTCCAGTCCCGATTTTCAAGGTTGGACAGAGCATCTGGTCTGGCTGCGACTCGGGCTTGATGACCAGAAAGTCCTGAACGATCCCGCCAGCCTGCAGACGTTCATCGCGCTGGGAGAGGATGCCACGCTTTCCCACCTCCTGGTGGAAAAACTCAAGCCGGTCGATGTGAAGCAGGCCGCGCTGGAAAACCTGCTGCGTCTGGCCCAGGCCAATCCTGCCGATCTTCACGAATACGCCGCGCTGGGCGTGGCTTACAGCCTTGTTTTCGACGAGCCGTTTCCCTCAGATTGGCCCCACTCCCAGGTCAGCCCCTCAGCCGTGCCCATCGGCGATCTCGATATCGTCAAGCGCTTCCAGTTCTACGTTCAGGCCAACCGGGATAAGAAAACGGAACTCGATCTTACGCAGCTCAGCGTGGATAACCTGAAATATCTCGTCGATAGCGAGGTGCAACTATCGGAACTTGCCTACGGCCAGCAAAATAAAGTTCCTTACGATCATCTGGAGAAGGCGTTTTTCTCCATCAACTACGACACGGCCCGAGTCTCCTCGGGCAATGCGGTTTTCAAGTGGAGACAGCCGACTTATACCCTGCACGACATTGAGACCGATGGAGGCATCTGCGTCGACCAGGCCTACTATGCGTCTGAGATTGGCAAGGCGCGCGGCATCCCCACCATCTACTTCACCGGTCTGGGTACGGACGGCGGCCATGCCTGGTTCGGGTACCTGATGAGCTCGGGAAAGTGGAACCTCGATTGCGGCCGCTACGCGAGCCAGAACTATCCCAAAGGTTACGCGCTCGATCCGCAGACGTGGCAGGAGGTCAAGGACACCACACTGGAAGACCTCACGAAGAATGGCGGGACGAATGCCAATTATCCGCCGGCCTGGACTGCACTTACCTGGGCGCGGTTGCATCCATCCGATCCGGCTTACCGGCAGATCCTCGACGATGCGCGCGGGATCATGCCCGAACTGGCCGAGACATGGCAAACCGAGGCCGATTACCTGGACAAGAACGACACGATCGATTTGCAGGATAAAAAGGACTTCTACCAGAAATGGTTCGCGCAATTCGGGAGCTATCCCGACATGAAGGTGGAGGGGCAAAAGCGGCTCGTTGCCCTCCTGAAAAAGGCGAATGATTCCGATGCCGATTCGGTCAACCGCGACATTGTCCTGGAAAACCGGAGCACCGGATTCGACCTTGGGATCGAGGGCAGCTCCGGCACGATCGAGGACAAGATCAAGGCGCAGGATTGGGACGGCGCGAAGATTGAATTCGAACGATCGGTGCGCGATTTCAAGGAGCAGGGCGGGAGCAATCTCTACTACCATATCATTCGGCCCTACGTCTTTTCCTGCATGAGCGTGGGGAGGCTCGACCAGGCGGCGGATGGCGTCAAGTTCACACAGGACCGCATGTCATTCAACGATGGCAGCCTCGTCAGCGAGCAATTCGACGCGCTGAAGGCAGAGGTCGATGCGATGCGTGGCGCGGTCGATGCGATGAAGAAGTGGCTGGATGAAATCGACAACGGCAACTACGACCAGGGCTGGAGCGACAGCGCCCAGGCGCTTCAAGCCGTGACCACGTCCAGCGAGTGGACCGATAAAATCAGCAAGATGCGCTCGGCCCTGGGCCGCTGCACCTCGCGGACGCTGACTTCATCCCCGCGTCACGGGACGGGATATAAGCCGCCCGGCGGGCAGAAGATCGAGGGCAATCTCTACCTCGTCCACTTCGATTCGGTCTTCGATTCCCAGCCGCACGCGCAGGAAACCGTCTGCTTCAAGCAGGACACGGACGGCAAATGGCGCGCGATTGATTACTCGGTGAAGGCCAGCGATGCCGCTCCAGCGGCGGCGAGTAATTGACGCTCTTTTTCTCTGTCATCCTGAGCTTGTCGAAGGATCAGCCTCCGGCATATACCCGAATTTAGCGAGAGACTGGTCCGCGAGAGTGGAGTCAACGGAAGCTGATCCTTCGACAAGCTCAGGATGACAGATTTTAGTGCGATAATTTAACTGGAAATTGCCCGAAGGCGAAGAGGGGAAGTTAATTCCCCAGCTTGAACGCGTCATGCACGACCTGCGTCGCGCGGGCGCCTTCGGACTCGTTGATGATGACCGAAATCTTGATCTCGCTGGTGGAAATCATCTGGATATTGATCCCCGCCTGCGCGAGCGCCGAGAAAAGCGTGGCGGCCACGCCGGTATGCGAGCGCATGCCGATGCCGACGACGGAAAGCTTCGCGATCCCGTCCTGCGCGGTGTGATTGCGCGCGCCGATCTGGGCGGCCTGCGCCTCGATGACTTTGCGCGCGCTGGGCAGGTCGTCCTTGTTGATGGTGAAGGTCAGGTCGGTCGTGCCTTGGGCGGACACGTTCTGCACGATCATATCGACATTCGTGCCCGACTCGGCCAGCGCGGAGAAGAGCCCCGCCGCAACGCCGGGCTTGTCCGGCACGCCGATAATGGTGACCTTCGCCTGGTTCTTTTCCAGGCTGACTCCGCGTAAGACGACATCTTCCATGGCAGCGTGTTCCTCTGTTATGACCGTTCCGGGATTATGGTTGAAGCTCGAGCGGACCTCAAACTTCACTTTGAATTTCTTCGCAAACTCGACCGAGCGCGCCTGCATGACCTTTGCCCCAAGGCTGGCCAGTTCGAGCATCTCATCGTAGGAGATTTCCTTGATCTTCTTCGCCGTCGGCACGAGGCGTGGGTCGGCGGTATAGACGCCATCGACATCGGTATAAATCTCGCACGTATCGGCTTTCAACGCCGCCGCCATCGCAATCGCGGTCAGGTCGGAGCCGCCGCGGCCGAGCGTGGTGATGTGCCCGTCGTCGTTCTGGCCCTGGAATCCGGCGACGATGACGACATGACCAGAATCGAGATATTCAAAAACTTTCTTGGGCGTGATGTTGGCGATCTTCGCCTTGGTGTGAAGTCGGTCGGTGATGATGCCTGCCTGCGCGCCGGTCAGGGAGACGGCCTTGATGCCGAGGGAGTGAAGTGCCATCGCGGTCAGCGCGATGGTCTGCTGCTCGCCAGTGGAAAGGAGCATGTCGATCTCGCGCGCACTCGGTTCGGGCGACACTTCGCGCGCCAGCTTGAGCAGGCCGTCGGTCACGCCCGACATGGCCGACACCACCACGACCAGGCGATGCCCGGCGCGGTGCGATTCGGCCACGCGGGTGGCCACGTTGCGGATGCGCTCCGCCGTGCCCACTGAGGTGCCACCATATTTCTGAACGATAAACGACATGGGAAAGAGGTCGATATTACGGGAGAAAGAGTGGCGTGACAATCTCGGGATTGAAGGTTGCCATCCTAAGTCAGTCATCCTGAGCTTGTCGAAGGATCAGCCTCCGGCATATACCCGAATTTAGCGAGAGACTGGTCCGCGAGAGTGGAGTCAACGGAAGCTGATCCTTCGACAAGCTCAGGATGACGGTTTTTTCTTTCGCGACCTAGTTGGAAAATGGAATGCCTAAAGACGCTTCGCCGCCTTCTCGGCCTTTCGCCGGAAGTGACGCTTTCGCTCTCCGATCAGCTGGGAAAGGGCCTTCAACCCCGATCCTTCCAGGCCGCCCGGGCGACCCTTTTTCAATTGCTCCTCCAGCAGCACATGATCGTGATGGTCGCCCAGCCAATGTTGAATCTTGTCGATGCGCTTGATCATCCGGGCCGTCTTTTTGCCGGGGTCGGCATGCAAAAGTTGCAACAGGTAAAGGAGACGCTTGGCCTTCTTGCGCCATTCGTGGAAATCGAGGGCACGCTTGGTTTTCAGGGCTTTCTGGCGAGCCTGGTGTGTCAGGTGAAAGGCTTTCTTGAGCCGCCGTCTCGCCGAGCTTTTCCCGGAGTCGAAATGGCAATCGCGTTCCATGAGCGAGATCGCCTTTTGCAGCGTGGCCGAAGCTTTCTTTAAGACTCCGTTCGAAGTTTTCGCCTGCCTCAAGGCAAAGGCGCGCAACGCGTGCTCAATGGATTCGTGTTCCTCCGGCTCGTCCGATTCCTTTTTCAACTCCTGGAGAGTGGCCCGCATGACCATCATATCGCGTGTTCCCGCCAAATGATGCGCGGCGATCTTAAGCTGATTCTTGATCGCGAACGCATGCGCCGGTGAACAGCCCGGCTTCGCCAGCCAGAGAAGCGCTCGCAACAGTTTGATCGAGATGCGAATTTCATGCAGCGTCTCGCTCTTATCGTGGCCCGGATGGCCGGCGAGCTTCTTCAGCCGGGCGGAAACGCGGTGCAACACGCGCGGAAATTCATGCTCCAGTCCGTGTTGAGGCGAGAAGGCGTAAGGGAGCGATTCCATGAGATTTTCCCATTAGCCGAGTCGTCCGGACAACCATAAGATTCTTCAGCCCACGGAACCGTCAACCGGGAAAGCCTTGGAGCGTCGCCGCGCGGGGAAATTCGCGGCCTATCCCACGAGCAATCCGAGCACTTCGCGGACGTGCGAGCGAATCCGCTCGTGCAGCTCGGCATCCTTCGCCAGCGATTCGCCGTGAGACGGAATCATCTGCTTCAGCCTGTCCTGCCACGCGACGCTTGCCAGCTTGTCGGGGAAGCAATTCTGGATGACCTTCAGCATGATCTCGACCGAGGTCGAGGCCCCCGGCGATGCGCCCAGCAGGGCGGCGATGGAGCCGTCCTTGGCGCAGATGACTTCCGTCCCGAATTGCAGCACGCCGCCTTTTTTTGGGTCCTTCTTGATCACCTGCACGCGCTGTCCGGCGACTTGCAGTTTCCAGTCCTCCAATCGCGCGTGGGGAACGAATTCCTTCAGCGCGTTCAAGCGGTCTTCGGGCGATTGAAGCACCTGGCCGATGAGATAGCGGGTGAGATCGATATTTTGAAACGCGGCCGCAGTCATGGGCACAAGATTGTCCGGCTTGATCGCGAGCGGGAAATCGAAGAGGGAGCCGTTTTTCAGATACTTCGTCGTGAAGCCCGCGAACGGGCCGAAGAGGAGTCCCTTTTTCCCGTCGATCAGGCGGGTGTCGAGATGCGGCACCGACATCGGCGGCGCACCCAGTGAGGCTTTGCCGTAGACCTTGGCGAAATGCCGTTCAATCAGCTCCTCGTTCTGGCAGCAGAGCCATTGCCCGCTGACGGGGAAGCCGCCGAAGCCGCGTCCCTCCGCGATGCCCGACTTTTGGAGCAGCGGTAGCGCCCCTCCGCCCGCGCCGAGAAAGGCAAACCGGGTCATGACCTTCCGCCTCTTGCGCGTGGCCTTGTCGAGCACGTCAATTTGCCACGACGTGGAATCCTTCTGCCGCCTCAGGTTCACGACTTCGTGCTGCACGTGAACGTTAACGCCGGGAAGGCTCTTCAGATAACCGATCAGGCAGCGGGTCAACGCGCCAAAATTGACGTCGGTTCCCACCAGCATACGCGTGGCGGCGACTGGCTCCTCCTCATCGCGGCCTTCCATGATCAGCGGCATCCACTCCGTTAGCTTTTTCCGGTCTTCCGTGTATTCCATGCCACTGAAAAGATGGTGTTTGCTCAGGCCTTCGAAGCGTTTGCGAAGGAAGGCGACATCCGCCGCACCATGGACAAAGCTGACGTGGGGGATGCGCGTGATGAATGTCTTCGGCGTTTCGATACGCTTGTTTTCGATCAGGTAAGCCCAGAGTTGCGCGGAGACCTTGAAGGCCTCGTTGATTTGAAAGGCCTTTGAGCAATCGACGGTGCCGTCGGCTTTTTCCGGGGTGTAATTCAACTCGCAAAGCGCGGCGTGGCCGGTGCCCGCATTGTTCCAGGCATCGGAGCTTTCCAAGGCGACCGCATCGAGACTTTCGTAAATCTCCATCGTCAGATCGGGCTGCAATTCCTTGAGAAGAACGCCCAGCGTGGCGCTCATGATTCCCGCGCCGATTAACACGACATCGGGACCTGCGGGGGAAGTCTTTGGGCTCATAGGGCTCCGAATTAACCACCTCCGCAGAGATTAGCAACTCTTATACTATCCGAGAGCTGGGAAGGCACGGGGTGGTTCGAGATTCTACGGACGCGAAGGGACTCGCGTCCCTACCTTCCAAAATACTTCAGCACGCCCTTCTCCACGGAAGAGGCATAGTCCCGATAGATGCTCGGATAGCTTTGGCCGTGGATGACTCTCTGCCCCAAATAATCTCCGGCGATGATCCGGTAGTAGGCGTCACGGGCGTTCATGTAGGGCCCCTCGCAATAGATCACGGGCCCGTGATAAAGACGGCTGGCCATGAGATTGCGCGCGAAGACGCTCGGCACATCGGTCACGTGCCGCGCAAAATAACCGCCGACATAACTCTCCGCCGGATACTTCAACGTATCGAGCATCTCCTGCCCGACGAGCGCGCAGCCCTTTTCTTCCTGGGGCGCATCGCGATCGAGCAGCTTCCGCAGCAGGTCGTACTTCATGTCGTCAAAAGCCAGTTCGGATTTCTCGTAAGCGCCGTTGACGAAGATCACGAGCCGACTATTCCCGATCAGTGTGGGATGGTTGGGATCGCCCCAGTCATCGGCATTGTAGTGGACGCAAATCGTCAGGTCTGGGTGCTCCTTGTTCACCACCTCGGCACGGGCGCGAATCTCGGCCACACGATAAAAAAGCAGCGCCGCCTCATTGTCGATCATGCGCTGGATCGCCATTTCGTCGCTGATCTTCTTGGTCGTATCGGGCCGCAGGGCCAGCGCGGCGATCGCCTCACGATGCAGGGAATCGGGACGCAGATCCGTTACCGGCTCATAGCCATGCTTGGCCCAGACGATGTCGGCGCCGTCGGCCTCCAAGCGGTCGGCCAGCAGGTCGCAGGTGACCATGGCGAGATGCGCCTCTTCCACGGGAGGATCGTCTCCCAGCTTGAAGTAGCGACCCTCGAGCTGTGCCCAATCGCCGCCGATATGGCCTGGATCGAGCGCGATGCGGATGCCCTTGAGCGGCCGGGATGGATCGCTGGAAGTCGCCTGCGTCTTGTAGGCGTAGGGCCTCGGCGCACAGGCGCTTTCGCTCGTGGCGAAGTGGAGGGTGAAGAGAGGTTCGGCTTTGGCCAGGTCGGAAAAGATGGTCACCTTCTGGTCGTCGATCTGCGCATATTTCCAGAAGTCGCCGTCCGGCGAATAGACGCCATTGATCATCCGGGTGAAATCGCCGCGCGTGATCGTTCGTTGGTAACCATCGAGGTGGGACCAATTCGGGCTTGGAGCGAGGGGCGAGAGTTTGCCCGCCTGGCTCGTGCCAGCGCAAAGGACCAGCCCAAGAAGAACGAGACCAAGGAGACGGAAAGACAGCGGACGGGGGGGCATAGGATCAAGAGAACAGAAGCCAAAGCGGCTGCGAAAGCAAGCTCGCGGGATTTCGGCCCGTGATCCGTGCCCGAACAGCATGGGACTTGTCGTCGCGTTCCCATCCCTTCGTTTTCCCGGCCCGATTTCCCGGTAAACTCCGGGGATGGAACGGGATCGGTGTCATTACTTCAAAAAACATTCCTGGCTTGTCCTCTGGCTCCTCTCCTCGCATCATGCCACGATCATGTTCTGTTTTCCCGTCTCTCCGAGGAGCCACGCCGCGTTATGATGAAGTTTCTTCGCAGCCAGTCTCAAAGTGTGCTGGTCCTCATTCTTGTCGTCCTTGGCGGCTCCTTTATTTTTTACGGCACGGGAAATGTGCTCAGCCCCAGCGGGGCACGCGGCAGCAATGATTATGGCCGGATCGACGGGCAGGACCTTTCGGTGGCGGAACTTTATCAGGCCGTCCGGAATGCCCGTGACGAACTCATCCTCAGCGGTCAGGCCGAGCGGCTCAATCAGCCCGGCACGCGCGAAGAGATCGCGGAAGAAGGCTGGCGGCAGCTCCTGATCCAGCGCGAGGCCGACCGGCTTCATGTTGAGATCAGCGACCAGGAACTGGCCGATTATATCCGCGGCCTTTTCCAAAAGGACGGAGCTTACAGCCCGGATCTTTATCAGAAGGCGATGAACAACATCGAGAATGCGTATCATATCACTCCCGATGCCTTCGAAGCCCTGATGCGGGGCAACCTGCGCGCCAACGCCGTGCGCCAGGCCCTTTTCTCCACCGTTCGCACGCCGGGTAAAGATGTCGAGACGGAGTACGCCAAGTATTATGGCCCGGTGCAGCTTAGCGTCATCACCTTCGATCCGAAGACCTTTGCCGCGTCCGCCCAGGTGACGCCGGAACAAATCGAGGCGGAATATAAGGCGCATCCCGACAACCCCGCGTACCGCACGCCGGAAAAGCGAAAGGTCGATTACGTTCTTTTCCCGCTCACTGCTGATCAGGCCAAGCTGCCCGCCAAGGACAAGACGGCGGCCATCGAGGCGCTGGGAGAAAAGGCGCTCGATTTCGCGCTCGCCTTCCAGCCCGATCCTTCCGCCAGCACGAACAGCACCCCCGCGACTCCGCCTGATTTCCAGACCGAGGCGAAGAAGCGTGGCCTCACGTCCATCACTACGGATTTCTTCACCGCCGAGTCGTCCCCCGCCGGACTTCCGCCGAGCCCCGCCTTCAACAGCGCGGCTTTCTCCCTGTCGAAGGACAGCCCCGTCAGCAAGGTGGTCGCGCTGGATAACGGTGTGGCCGTGCTCCATCTCAGCGAAGTCCAGCCGAGTGACCTGCGACCGCTGGACCAGGTGAAGGCCGATATCGCCAAGCAATTGCAACAGACGCAGGGCGATCAGGCCGCTCAGGTTGCAGCGCAAAAGGCCGCTGCTTCCCTTCAGGCCTCGCTCAAGACCGGCAGCGATTTCAAGGCGGCGGCGGCGGCGCTCAAGCTTACGGTCCAGACCTTACCGTCCCTCGTCCCGGCGACGGCCCCGCGGACGGACATGAAGCTTCAGACCCTGGCCTACGCCTCGACCGGTCTCGAGGTGAATGGTCTTTCCGGCCCTGTCCCGCTCGATACCGATAACACGATCCTCCTCATCCATCTCGATAGCCGCAGCCTGCCCGATCAGGCGAAGTATGCGGAATTCGACACCCATTTCCGTCAGGCTCAGGACGAGCGTCTGCGCAATGTCGCCTACGTCGATTGGGCGAACTGGAAGAGCCGCCAATCCGGCACACACAAGCCGCCGGATCTCGGTCAATACGGCGGCGTCGAGTAAAGGTAGGGACGGCACTCCGTGCCGTCCGACTTATCTTCAAGGGACGCGAAGGAACTCGCGTCCTATCCTAGAATAACAAATCCCGCAGCACCTGGCCCGCCACGTAAAGCGTGCCGCGCCAAGAATAGCAGAAGTTTTCCTTATCGGTCGCGGGTGCGAGATAGCCGCGCGAGATATTATATTCGATCTGCTGGTTCAGCGTCAGCTCGAGCCGCGCCCGGGCCGCTTCCCGCGTGCGCTCGCCGGGCACGAGATCTTCAGTCTTGATCTCGTTGGCTTCCAGGAAATCGAGATGGGCCTGGTAGAGATCGGTCACGGTCTCACATTGCAGGGCGCGATAGATCGCCGTCTCCGGCGGCATGACCAGGCCGTAGGTCAGTGGATAATCCCATGTCACCCAGCGTCGGCCATCCTTGCTGTTGGAGGTGAACGCGACGAAATGAAAGCCGATGGCACCCTGGGCGATATATCCGACGGTCGCCTGGGTCAGGCCGTCTTCGCGCACGAAAATGCGGTAATATTGTTCATGCTGGGCGGGACGCAGTTGGCACTCGTCGAGGTTCTCGAACCCGGCATCGACCAGGAGCTGGCTGATCTCATCGAGCTCCTCGAATTCGTTGCGCGGAGCGCGTGCGTCCGCCAGCACACGATGCCGCGGCACCCGCAGTTTGCGCAGGACGAAAAGCATTTCCCAAAGCGGGAAGAAGATCCACGCGAGAAGCATCAAACCGGCGAGCCAGGCCGATTGCGTGAAGGCATAAGCCGCGAGCCCGCTCGCCAGCCAGATCAACATCATGCCCACCTTGCGGAAGGTGACGTTTTCGAGCTGGAGAAGCGAGAGGCCCCCCAGCATCAGGACAAAACAACCGAGAAGTTCGCGCAGGTCCATGGGCTAGCGTGCGGAAGATAAGGGCGAAAAAGGAGAAGTCATAGGGGAGGGGATCGGAGGCAGGACAACCGCTGCGAAGACCCATTGCACGCGGCGTTTGACGGCCCGGCCCTCAACCCACATACTCCACGTAAATCTATGCTGATGCCCGGCGCGGTCAACCTCTTTGCCGATATCGGAATCGTCTATGCCTTTTGGCATTCAAACGTGGCCGGAAAATTGGTCATCCTCCTGCTGCTCCTTGGCTCGATGTTCAGCTGGTCGGTCATGGTGACCAAGTTCGTGATGATCCGCCGCGCCAAGGCGGAGACGCAGCGCTTTCTTAAGCGCTTCCGCCTCGCCCGCAAGCCGCTCGCCATTTACCAGAATCGCGAGGCTTATGCCGATTCGCCCGCTTACATCGTTTATCTGACCGGGTGCAAGGAGCTCACCTTTCACCTTCTCGGCACGCCTGAGCTGGACGACACCTTTCCCACCCGGCTCGCCGAGGCCGATCGGATATCCGCCGTGGCGATGAACTCGGTCCGCTCCGCGCTGGAACGCGAGGTCGGCGAGCAGGCGCTGCGGATGGAGGATCGCATGACCATTCTTGCCACGGCGGTCAGCGGTGCGCCGTTCCTCGGGCTGCTCGGCACGGTCTGGGGCGTGATGGATACCTTCAGTGCGATCGCCGCGTCCCATTCCGCCAGCCTGACCACGATGGCCCCCGGCGTCTCGGGCGCGCTGATCACCACCGTCACCGGCCTGCTCGTGGCGATCCCGGCGATGTTCGGTTACAACTTCCTCGTCGTGACTTTGCGTGGGATGACCGTCGAACTCGACAACTTTGCGGCGGAACTCGCCTCGTCGTTCGATCACCGTTATCTCGACACGGGCAGCAACATCCCGCGCTGATCGCAAATGCCATGAAACGTTACTCCCAACGTTCGGGCCATACCGCGATGGCGGAGCTCAACGTCACGCCGCTGCTCGATCTCGCCTTCGTCCTGCTGATCATCTTCATCATCACCACCCCTCTCCTGGAAAGTAATATCCCGCTCCAGTTGCCGGTGGGCTCCGAGGATGGCGGCGCGCCGCCCGATCCCAAGTCGATCCGCACGGTTAGCATCGACCACAATGGTCAGGTCTATCTGGAGTCGAAGCCGATTGATCTTCCCGTCCTTGAGCAGGAATTGACCGCCTTTGGCCAGGATACCCCGGAAGCCTCGGTGGTGATTCGCGCGGATAAATCGCTTCGCTACCAGCAGGTCGTCGATGTCATGGACGTCTTGAAGCGCGCCAAGATCAGCCGGCTCCATCTCGAGAACGTCACGCAGTAGCACTGCCGCACGTTTCAGCCAGCGCCTCACGCGCTCATGGGAAAAGGAGCCAATTTCCTAGATCAGACCGGCCACGATGTTGACGAACATCGCGAGGATGGCGGTGTTGAAGGCGAAGGAAATCACGCCATGTACAAGTGCCAAGCGGCGTAATTGCTGGGAAGAAATCTGCACATCGGAGACCTGCGAAGTCATGCCGATGACAAAGGAAAAGTAAGCGAAGTCGATATAGCCGGGAGTGTCCTTGCCGGGAAAGATCAGGCCGCCGGCCACATGCTCTCTTTTGACTTTGATGGCGTCATAATAATAGAAATGGGCGTAGCGAATGGCAAAGAGGGAATGGACCAGCATCCACGAAAGAAAAACGGCTGCGACAGATAAGGCGACATGACCCGCGAAATCGCTCTTCGGCAGACCCTTCGCCGAGCCGAGAAGCAAGCCGACGGCCACCACGCTCGCGGAGGCCGCAAAAACAACCAGGATAAAAAGAAAAGTCCGGCTCGAATCCTGGAGACGCGCGCTCCGTCGCGATTCGTAAGGATCCTGCGTCGAGAGAACCATCCAGACGAGCCCCAGCGTGGTCAGCGCAAAGACGTCCCAGCAGGCCACGACCAGCGTGGAAAGCCAGACGTGTCCATAGAGAAGTGTCGCGGTTGCCAGGGCCACCGCGCTTGAAATAATGAATCGATAGTGGGCGTCCATGGGAGAGGAAAAAGCGGGTTTAAAAGCGCCAAACCAATGCGGAATCAGGTTACGGAGAGAACAAGTCTTGAGAAAGGAATTCATTTCGATTTTTCCGCCAGCCGGTCCTTCGGTTGGCGAAAACGAAAATCTGGCATTATGTTGAAGGCTCACTCGCATCAATCGAACGGAGGGTTTTATGGATATTGGATTTATCGGCTTGGGAATCATGGGCCGGGGCATGGCTCGCAACTTATCGCTTAAAGGTCACGACGTGACCGGCTGGAATCGGACCCGGCATCGCGATCTCCAGAAGAAACTTTCCCGCGTGAAGATGGCCGCTTCCATTGCGAAGGCGGTGTCCGGACGCGAAGTCATCATGATCAGCGTGACCGGCCCGGATGCCCAGGAGCAGGTGTTTGGAGGGGCAAAGGGAATCTTCGCCCACGCGTCCAAAGGCGCTCTTATTATCGACCTGACCACCACGGAGTTGGGGCACACGCAGGAGCTGGCTCGCGAGGCACGGAGCCGGAAGCTGGACTACATCGATGCGCCGGTTTTTGGCAGCAAGGACGAGTCGTGGAACGGCAAGCTCGATATCGTCTGGGGCGGAAGCGCGAAGCTAGGCCAACGGGCTGCGCCAGCCTTCGAGGCGATCTCGAAAAGCATCCACCATATGGGCGCGGTTGGATCGGGCACGACGATGAAATTGATTGGGAATAATATCGTGGCGGCTGAGTTCATGGCTCTCGCGGAAGGACTGGCGCTGGCGCGGAAAGCGGGCATCAAACTCGATGCGATCCCGACGTTACTTGAGGCGGTCGATTATGGCTCCGGCTTGCTGACGAACAACGCCCGCAACGCGATCAAGGGCGATTACAAGCCCTTCTTTTATCTTAAGCACATGCTGAAGGACGTGCGCCTCGTGCAGTCCCTCGCCCGTGACATGGAGGTCCCCTCCTATCTGGCGGCCGTATCCGCGCAGAGTTTTCAGGGAGCGTTGAATGAAGGCTTCGGCGAGGAGAATGTCTCCGCTCTGGTGAAGTATGTCGCGCGTCTTTCGGGCCTTAAAGATTAGGCCTGAAAGAACCGTTTTAACATTTCAACATGCGCTGGCGATAGTGTTCGTCGGGGCGCGAATCGATACGGGCCACATTCTCCGGCGTGAGCGCAGTGGGGCCGCCCAAAGTCGCCGCGCCGATGAAGATGCGCGCGGTCTTTTCGGCCATGAGTGTCGCGGCGAACACAGAGTTCGTACTCGCGCCACAGGCGATGAAGCCGTGGCTCTGGATAAGGATGATCCGCGGCGGACGGTTCTCCTTTTCCACGAAAGCCTCCACTTGCTCCCGAATCACCTGGGCGAGGCGGATGCCGGGATCGATGTAGGGAACGAGGACCGACTTCGCGCCGCAGCAAACGATCTCATCGGGAAAGCGGCGTTCCTCGGCGAAGCGTCGGCTCGCCGCCTCGCCCGCGCAAAGAATGGAATTCACGGCGATGGGATGCGTGTGGCCCACCACATCGATGCCCGGCAGCGTGAGCAGGTAGGCATGGAAGACCGCCTCGACAGAAGGCTTCGGTTGTGTGGGATCGACGCGGGAGGCAAGCAGCGCTTTCTCCACTTCGGCGTCGGTCATCGATTCCAGGTCGAGCAACGGAAGCAGATCGGCAAACCTGCAGGCGACGAGTTGGCCCTCCTGAAGATTGGCGAGCGACGAGCCGCTGGCCTTGACCAGGAAAGTTTCCTGGTCGAGTCGACAGGAAGTGTTGCCTTCGCCTAAAATGGCGAGGTCGCGTTCTTCCCGGCCCAAGTCGTGAGAAAGCTTGAGCAGGGCGTTGAGTTTTTCCCGGTGAAGGTCGTTCATACTTTGCTGCAAATGGAGACGTCGAGACCCAGTTCAGCCATCGCGGACGCCTTGGCGAAGAGGCCGTTTTTGGCGGCGACCTTGTCGGGCGCGTAGACGACCTGAATATGGTTGCTCTTGTGTCGCGCCATCATCTGATCACGGGAGACGCCTTGCAAGACCGCATGCATGATCGGCCATTGCGACGTGGTCAGACTCAGCCGCTCTTCCGTCTCCTTCTTTGGTAATTTTACGACTTCACCGAGGCCGGTGTCGAACTTGAGCTTGCCGTTTTCCACGAAGACGCGGCTCCAGACGATCCAGCCAGGTTTGCTGACGCCCTTTACCGTTCCGCCTCCCAGCCGGAAATACATCGCGGGCTGGCGCTCGCTCGAAGTGCCCTTGAATCCACCGATGAGATGTTCCGGCGGCACTGCGCCAGAAATGAGAAATACCCAGACGTAGGCATCCAGATTTTGGTCCTTGTAGTGACGTCCCCAACGCAAATCGTGCAGCGTATTTTCCGGCGCGTAGCCGAGTTCGCGCCAGAGCTTATAAGTCACCACGCCATCGAGCCCGGCGCATTCGTCGACCTCGTTGAAATGAGGCAGCGCTTCGCCCTTGAAAAGCTCCTTGCCGGTGGCCTCGTCATAAACGGGAGGCCGCTTCACATTATTGAGCAGTCCTTCGACCAGATCGGACGCGGGCGCGAGATCTTTGAGGCCCTGTTGATATTGGATGCCGATGGTGGAGGCGCCGAACTCCGCCGCGATGCGTACCGCCGCGATATACATCTTACATTGCTGGAGAACCTGGGTCTCGGTGAGTTCCGTGGCCTCATCCGTGCCGAGTCGGAAGGTCATGCCCTTGTCGAGCAGCCACTGGTAGACCGCGCGTGCTTCCTCGTCGGAGACGGTCAGCATTTTGGCATAGAGCGAAGATTGGCTGAGGCGTTCTTTGAACACGCCCGTCGGGTGCAGGAGTTCATCAGGCACGATGGCGTTGAACATGCCCATGCAGCCTTCATCGAAAACGCCCATAATCAGCTTGTCGCGTTTCAGGCGCTGGGCGAACGCGCGGCCGATCTTCGCGGCGGCGGCGGGGACCTTGGCTTTCTTGAGAGAGAGGACATGGGAGGTATCGTGTTTGATCTTGCCCGTCTTGAGCCAGGCGCGCAGGCCCTTGAGGAAAAAGGCGTCGGTGAAGTCCTCGCTCCAAAGCGTGCTGTAGGTAATGCCGGCCTTGGTCAGCGAGCCATTCAGATTCAGCATGCCGACGAGGCCGGGCCAGGTGCCGCTCCAATTGGCGACGGTGAGGATTGGCCCGCGATGCGTGGTCAACCCGGCGAGAAGATGGTGGCTATATTGCCAGACTGCCTCGGCCACGATGAGCGGGGCGTCCGCCGGGATGTTGCGGAAAACCTCCATGCCGTATTTCTGGCTGTCGATGAAGCCGTGCTGCTTGGCCTCGTCATAAGGATGGGCTCGCTTGACGGTGTGGCCTTCCTTTTGGATGGCGGCGGTCAGATCCTTTTCCAGGGCGGCCTGGGCGGCCTGACATTTTTGATTGGCGGAAGCGCGAAGGTCTCCGCTGGCCACGAGGTAGATGGTTTTCATGAGTGGACCTTAATGTGCCGGAAAGATCGATTGGCCGGAATGGAGCAAATCGTTGATGACATGGATAATCTTGCTTATGTATCTTGAGATTATCTCCCCCTTTGCAATAGACGGAGCAGGAGGGAGCCGAGCCCGCTACATGGACAGATTTGACTCCACTCTCATTCCCCCGACCAGCCGGCAGGTGGTGGATGCCGTTCTTTGCCATCTCGAGCCAAGGGTCTACAAAAGCCGCCGCATCCGCATCGCGGGAGCGGGGAGGGAACGGTGCCGCGAGGATTACCTGATCGAGCGCAGCAATCATCCCTGCTTCACGCTCGAGCTGGTCGTCAGCGGCAAGGGGACGCTTGAACTCGGTGGCGCGAAACTGGCCCTGCTGCCCGGCCATCTCTTTCTCTATGGACCTGGCATCCGCTTCACGATGCGGACGGATCCGCATGCGCCCATGCTCAAGTATTTCGTGGAGTTCTTCGGAGGCCGTCCGGCGGAGCTCTTCCATTCCGGCATCATTCAACCCGGTGAGGTTCGGCGCCTCACCGATATCGAACATCTCAGCGAGCTCTGCGACCGGTTGATCGCGGCGGGCCGGGGGAGATCGCCCCATCAGCAGGCCATCTGCGAGGCGTACCTGCGCCTGCTCCTGATCAAGACTACGGAGGCGACCTCCCATGACCGAAAATCGTCGGTCCAGTTACTGGAGAATCTTGAGCGCTGCCGGTCGCTGATCGAAAAAAATTGCCACGACATCTTCAACTTGCGAACGCTGAGCCGCCTGGCGCACCTGGACGCGAGTTACATCTGCCGTCTCTTCAAGCAATTCAAGCTGCCCTCACCGCATCGCTATTTGAACCAGTGCCGGATGAATCGCGCCGTGGAAATCCTCCTCACCACGGACCGTCCGATCAAATGGGTGGCGGCCTCGGTCGGCTATCTCGACCCGCTCCATTTCTCCCGGAATTTTCGCCGGCAATTCGGCTGCTCGCCGCGCGATTTTCGCGAGACGTCCGTCAACCGGCGCTCGCCGCGCGTTTCGGGAAGCGCTCGGGAGAAAGTCTAAAGGCTTTACAAGCTCTTCGCCCTCTCCCCACAGTAAGTCGATGTTTCGCCAGGTTCTTTCCCGGTTTATTGATCGATGCCGATCGCTGGCCAATTATCAATTTCCGCGCTTGGGAAAGCCCGGTTTCCGGCTTGTCTTCAAGATTCTTCCCAGGAAAATGGACGTACAACTCCTTCCAAAAATATGGGCGGAACTGGACTTCGACGAGCCCGTGCAACAGGCCGCTTACTGGCATGGCGCGCGGGTGGAAAAGCCCACGGTTCCCGTGCTGGAGTCGCGGATGAAAGCTTCGCCCGACAGCGTCTTTTTCGATGTCGGCAGCAACTTCGGTTTCTACAGTTTTTACTTTGCGTCCCGATTGCCGGGTCACGCCATCCATTCCTTCGAGCCGAATCCGGGCACCTTCAGGCTCTTGAAGAGAATCGTCGATCGGAATTATCTGACCACGATTACGCC
Source organism: Methylacidiphilales bacterium (assembly GCA_026225555.1). GTDB lineage: Bacteria > Verrucomicrobiota > Verrucomicrobiia > Methylacidiphilales > UBA1321 > JABDGH01. The sequence goes on along the minus strand of JAMFSY010000126.1, from coordinate 11,733 downwards.
GTGGGAAATGGGGCTCGGCGACGAAACGGCCAAGGCTTCACTCAGGTTGAACGAGGCCGATTCCGGACAATCGACGTTTGGGCATCATCCCGATCTGGAAGCGGAGAGCCTTCCCGTCCATATCGACACGTTTGAAAACTGGCGCAAGCAGGCTGGCCTGGCCTTTCCCGCTCAACCCAGTTGGACGGTCAAAATGGATGTGGAAGGTTACGAGTTGAAGGCGCTTCGGGGGATGAAAGAGGCCCTGGCCGCCCGGGCTTTCCGTGGGCTTGCCATTGAGTTGAGCGATTTCAACCAAAAATTCTGCGGCTCATCCGTCGATGAAATCGTCGCCTTTCTAAGGGAACATGGGTATGTGCGACTGAGCACATTGCGGGTCGAGGGACGAGCGCTGCCCTTGCAGGAAACCAATAACGGTTTTTTTGTTCCCGAAGGTTTTGTTTCCTGAGCGCTCCAAGTTTCCCGGCATACCTATTCTTTTCTTGCTCCCCAAGTTGTCTGCCGCTCCTTGAGTGCGCGAAGAAAGGAACTGCCGAGTAACTGCGACCAGGCCATGTAGGTCTGCAGGAGTAAAGCCACTTGGGATGCCCAGCGCGAGACGGGATGGGCATAGGCGCGGGTCAGGCGTTCCCAATCCGAACAGAGATAAAAGAGACGAGGATCTCCGGTGACAAAATCGTCCCTCAAGCGAACTCCCAGCTGAGCCGGTGCGACGACCCGGAAAGACTTCAAAAGCAATTCTTCCGAGAGGAGGATTTTACGCGGGGTAACCAAGAAGGGATGACGCACATAGGAGCGATGTCCCCCTTTTTCCAGGAAACTAAAAATGATGAACTGCTCCGGCAAAAGCCGAGGTGGAACCTGGCGCCATGGTGAAAGATAATGGTCGCGGTCTCTTTCCGCCAGGCGGGTCGTTTCCGGATCAAAGGTCAGCGGAGCGGACCAGATTTTTCTTAAATCCTCCGTACGCCCGACCTGCACGATATCGCTGTAATGAAAAAGGGAAGGGAAGGTTCTCGGGTTCTTGGTGAAGTAGGGGGTGATCAGGACTTTTCCCTGAAAAAGCGGAGTCCCGGGCGAGTCGAAAAACTCGGGATGCCTCAATAGGGCGTCGGATTCCATCAGGAGATCGCCTCTAAACTTGATGGCATAGGGCCGGGTGGCCGCCTCCAACCCGGCGCGAGTCGAAACAATCTGGCGATCCACATTGGTAAAGGACAGTTGTTCCGCGATGGCGTTGGCGTTGCGCGTCGTGGACGAATTCGTCTTGGGATCGACGCTTTTGATCAGGACGTTGTAATCGAGTCCCTCGGTATTTTCCGATTCCCAGGTGGAGAGAACGATTTCCGCATCGGGAAGAAATGTGCGAATCGATTTCAGGCAGCGAATGGTCACGTCCCGTTCGCCCTTGTGTTCGGGGCTGCTATGAATGGGGCCCTGGACGACCACGCTGAAATCGATACTTTTCAGCATCACTTATCCAAATGGGCGCCGGCGTGGATGAAGATCCAATGCGTAGGCCAGTAGGGAACGCGATGCCGGGGGCCGAACGGTGGCGTGAAGCGAGAGGCCACCTCATACAGCCAAAATTGGCATGAACCGAAGATCGAGGAGAATTCCTGACGGATGACCGGCAGATCCTCGGGAAGGATCATGACGTCGCAGAGGCTATTCGTAACTTGGGCTTGATCCTTATTTTCGAGCCATCGGGCGTGATTACGGACTTTTCTAGAGAGCTTCACCTTGGCCGGTCCCAGTTCGAGCGAATAGTCTCGCCGGGTTGGCATGTAGGGATGGGTCGAGGAATAAGCCATCTGCAGGGTGACCTTTCCTTCCGGGCGCAGGCGCTCCTTCATGGAGCGAAAAATTCTGTCCCTGATCTGGTGGACGGCAATGTGCTGGAGAGCGATGGTGCTATAAATAAAGTCGTAGTTATTTTTAGGAACATCCCCGAGGTCGGCGCCGCTAGTGACCCAAAAATCAGACTGAGGGCAATTTTTTCTCGCGATGGTGATGAGTTTCTCAGAAATATCGGCTCCATCCACTCGTGGGAAGAACCTGGACATCCGGGAGACCATCCGTCCGGGGCCGCAGGCAAAATCAAGGGCCTTCAGGCCCTTGAAAGAGGAGAAGAGCGGGCGGCGGATATCTCCATCCACATAGAGCAAAAGAGTTTCATAGGGAAAATTTTCGTGCCACGCGTAATTGCCGACGATGTGCTCCGGGTCGGTGGGGCCTTCATAATAGGCCTTTTGCATTTGTGAATAATCGGAAGTCATCGGGATTCAATGTTCCATCGATAATAAGGAAGCATCGGCGTGTTTCTCCATCCCTTTCCCAAACCGATATGGGTTGCAACTCCATCGGTGTTTTCAACAAAAAAGACAAGCGAATGCACGTCGCTGTTAGTCACCTTTTGGATGTTAGCGAGCCCGAGATCAATTTCCAAGATGAAGCGTCCTTCGTTGAGGGAATTAGCAGGAATTTGGCAGTGAAGCCGGAGATCTCCAGAGAGGTTATCCTTCGAGGAGATCTCGTTGAGGTCATTGAAATAGGTTGATAAAAAGCGGGAGCCAAATTCATCAACAAGGGTGAAGCCGCAGATCAGGTTTGTGAAATAAACTTGGCCACAGTTCACCACGAATTCGATGTCGATGGGCAAGGAGCTTTTCACCCGGGAAGTAATGATGCCCTGCTGGGAAAGCTGGATGGATTTGAGGTTTAGCGACTCATGGGTGGGAAGGAAGGAGGCCGTGCCAGAGTGGTCGATATCGGTTTCCAGATAACGCGCGATCGCCTGTTCCTTCGAGTCGGAGGGGATGGCGGAGCCGGCCTTCAAAAGAATGATCCGCTCACAAAGCCGGTTGATCAGTCCCATGTTATGGCTGATAAAAAGGACGGTGCGTCTCGTCGAGCTGATTTGCTCCAGCTTGCCGACGCACTTTTCCTGGAACTTGGCGTCACCTACGGCGAGAACTTCATCGACGAGGAGAATTTCGGTTTCGAGGTGGGCGGCGACGGCGAAGGCGAGGCGGACGTACATGCCGCTGGAGTAGCGTTTGACGGGGGTGTCGAGGAAGCGTTCGACTTCGGCGAAGGCGGCGATTTCGTCGAACTTGGCGGCGACTTCGCGTTTCTTCATGCCGAGGATGGCGCCGCTGAGGAAGATGTTTTCGCGGCCGGTGAGTTCGGGATGAAAGCCGGTGCCGACTTCGAGCAGCGAGCCGACGCGGCCGCGCATGTAGACGTCGCCGGAGGTGGGGGGCGTGATGCGGGAGAGGATTTTGAGGAGCGTGCTTTTGCCCGCGCCGTTGCGGCCGATGACGCCGACGATTTCACCGGGCTGGATGTCAAAGCTGATGTCGCGCAGGGCCCAGAACTCTTCGCCGGTTTCCCGCTTCCATTTTCCGCTGGCGAAGCGTTTGCCCAGATCGACAATCTCGTCGCGGAGCGTGCGATACCGGCCCGTGGACTGGTGGGCCAGATGGTAGCGCTTCGACAAGTTGCGCACGGAGATGGCGGGCTTCATATGTGGTCGGCGAAGGATTGCTCCACTTTCTGAAAAGCGGCCCCGCCGAGGAGAAAGAGCAGGACGGCGATGGCGGAGGAGATGGCGATGCCCAAGGGATGAAGCGTCGTTACGCCGGTGATGCCGTAGCGAAAGAGGTCGAGCGCGCCGGACATCGGATTGAGATAAAAGAGGGTGCGATAGGGTTCGGGAAACTTGGTCAGCGGGTAGATGACGGGGGAGACATAAAGTGTCAGTTGCAGAAAGAAGGGGACGACGTAGCGGAAGTCGCGATAACGGACGGTCCACCCGGCAAAGGCGGTACCCAATCCGGCGGAGGCGAGGACGGCGATGAGCGTGGCGGGGAGGATGGCCAGCAGTTGGACACCGGGGAAGTAACCGTAGCACGCGGCGACGATGAGGAGCAGGACGAGCGAGACCAGGTAGTCGAAGCCGGAGGCGAGGATGGAGGCGAGGGGAATGGTGGCGCGCGGGAAGTAGACCTTGGTGATCAGCTTTTCATCGGCGATCACGCTGAGCCCGGCGCGGCCCAGGGCGTTGGAAAAAAGGGTGCCGACCAAAGTCGTGCCGCTGAACGAAAAAAGGATGTAGGGAATGCCCACGTCGATTTTGACGAAGATGCCAAAGATGACGGTGAAGAGCAGGCTGGTGATGACCGGCTGGAGCACGACCCAGAGAATGCCGAGGGCGGTTTGTTTATAGCGGACGCTGATTTCACGTTGGGCGAGGATCCAGAGGAGGTCGCGATAGGCGATCAGTTCCCGCAAGGAGGCGCCGAGGGAAGGGCGCTGGGAGGTGATGTGAAGTTCCATGCCGTGAGGTCTACGGTACCACAGGAGCGAGCTCCCGCTTCCGCGCGAACAGGTTCACGTCTTCGGGAATGCCGAGGCCGTACATGCCGTCGCCCTCGCGGCCGGTGCGCTTGACGAGGATGCGGCCGCCTTCGGCGATGAGCTGGTTGTAGCAGGGCGCGACATAAAATTCGTTGTTCACGCGCAGGTCCGCCGCGATCATCGCATCGGCGGCGCGGACGAAATCGCGGCCCCGCTGGAAATTATAGATGCCGACCGTGGCTTCGTTGCTGACAACCTGCTTCTCGACGACTTCGCCCACGGTGTCATCCGGGCGCATGCGACAATAGGACCACTTGGGGTGGTCGGACCAGAAGGTCATGATCCAACCCGCGACGGCGGTATCGTCGCCAATGGCGAGATAATCGTCGATCGGTAGGTCCACATATTGGTCGCTGTTGGCGATCATGAGCGGCTCGTCGTGGTCGATCCATTTCCGCGCGAGCAGGACGGTGCAGGCTGCGCCTTCCGTCACGCCGGAAACGGGAATGACTTCGCAGCCGGGACAAAGGCGGCGCAGTGTGGCGGGGACTTCGGGATAGCTTTCGAGATGTTTCGCCAGGCAGAGAAAGTAGAACCGGTGGGCGCGTTGGGGGCGCACGTTGTCGATTACCCATTCGATCATGGGTCGACCGCCGAGCGGGATCAACGGCTTGGGCGTGGCGAAACCGGCCTGGGCGAAGCGGGAGCCATGGCCCGCCATCGGGATTACGATGTGGAGCATGAGAAGGTCGCGCCGCTCGTGCGGATGAAGTTTTCCAGGTCTTCCGGCGTGCCCAGGCTGTGCATGGAGTCCTCGGGGAGATGATACGTGCGGATATTTTTCCCGCTGAGAATCAATTCATTATAGACCGGGCAGACGAAGAACTGGTCCGCGGTGCGCAATCCCTTGAGGATCATTTGCTCGGCCCCGGCGATCAGGTCGGCGGCGCGGCGGAAATAATAGAAGCCCGCCGTGGCCTGGCGGCTGATCGGCCGCTTTTCCGCAACTCCGATGACACGGCCCTCGTCGTCGGTACGCGCGAAGGACCAGCGCGGATGCGTGGCGCTGAAGGTGAGGATGCAGCCGTCGACCTCGGGAGCGCGGCAAGCCTCGTAGTAAGGTGCGAGCGAGGTGGAGAAAAGCTGGTCGCCATTCGCGATCAGCACTTCCTTTTCCGGCGCGATCTGATCGATGGCCAGGAGCACCGAGCAAAGAGCGCCGGCGGTCTCGTTTTGCAAGGCGATGACCCGGCAGCCGGGCGCGAGCAGGCGGAGCACGTCGTCGAGATGGAAGCGGGTGAGGTGTTCAGCGCGGCAGATGAAGGTCACCTGCGCGTCGCCGGGCAGTTGCATGTTCTCGAGCACCATCTCGATCATGGAGCGGTTGCCGATTTCGATCAGCGGCTTGGGGAAGGTGTAGCCTTTTTCCTCGAAGCGGCTGCCGCGTCCGGCCAGGGGAATGACGACCTGCATTTTATTTCTCCACTTCGTTGATGAATTCCCGGATGCGATAATAATCGACCTCGGTGAAGCCGCTCACCACGCAGACTTGTCCGCCGGCCCGCCGCGCCGCCTCGACGCCGTAGCCCGCGTCCTCGACCATCACGGTTTCCTCCGGCACGACGCCGAGCCGTTCGCAGGCCTGCAAATACATTTCGGGATCGGGCTTGGGACGGGAGACGTCCTCGTTGCTCACGATGACGTCGAAGAGCTCGCGAATGCCGCTGGCGTGGAGCATGAGGCTTACGCTGTCGCGCACCGAATTTGAGCAGACGGCCATGAGGTAGCCCTCGCGCTTGAGCCGATTGAGCATGAATTCCTTTTCGAAGATGGGCGTGCAGCGGGTCAGGATTTCCTCCTGCGTGTACTTCTGCTTGATCCGGTTGAGCATGGCATGCAGGCCCCGGGGCAGACCCTTCTCGATGCTGAGCATTTCGAGTTTCTTGCGGGTGGGCAGACCGTTGTAAGTCGTGAGATGTTCGTAGCGCGAGATACCGTAGCCGAAGAGGCCGAGCGCGCGGTTGAGCGCTTCGTAATGCCACTCCGTTGCATCGACCAGCACGCCGTCGAGATCGAACAGGATCGCTTTGATTTTCATGGCGCGTCGCCCGGATATTTATCGTTGGAGGCGCCCGGATGCTTCACCACGACGGTCACAGCATCGGTCACCGCCGCAAAATCAGCCGCGGTTCCCGGGGCGAGTTTGATGATCTCGCCCGCGCCGATTTCCCGGCCATTCATCCGCACGGTGCCGGAAATGATGGCCGTGATTTCCGTGGCCACGCGATGATGGTGGCGTGGTTCCGAATCGCCCGCGCGATAATGTTTCACCGCGACCTCGACGTCGCCGGTGTCGATCAGCGTGGGCGCGAACTTGCCCACAAACCACCCCTTGGTGAACTGGTTCAGCGAATGAAGTTCCATGGGCAGTCTCTATCTTCCAAAAAAATCGCGCGCTTCCAAGGCGTAATCGGTGCAGAGGCCATCGATTTTCCACGCCTTGAAGTCGGCCCAGCGGTCCAGCCGCTCTTGGGGAGTGAAGCCGTGGAGCTCCGGCGAGATGGCGTAAAGCAGCCGCCCGGCTTCGTGTACGGCATGAATGACATCTTCCGTCAGCCAGAGCGAATCGAACTCATCGGCCCAAACGGCGTGGGAGGGAATGGCCAGGCATTGGGTGAGCGGTTCCTTCCGATCGCTCAGGCGGGAGGCGACGCGAGTCGTGCCGCCGCCGGGAAATTGGGCCAGTACGCGTTGCGAGTGGCCGGGATCTTTGGGTTCGAGCAATTCGAAGTCGAAGTAAAAATCGCGCCGCCCGAAAATGCCCTGGCGTTGCAGATCGATCAACGCCTCTTCATAGCCCAGTTCCTTCACATTAACCGCGATGGGCAGACCGGGATGCGCGGTGAAAAGAGGGCGATAGGAATCGAGCACATTGGCCGGTGTCCGCGCGGCCGGATCGTGGCTGATATAAAATTCTCCACCCGCGTCGCGGCGTAAATCGATCTCCAGGCCAAAACCCTCTTCCAGAGCCTCGCGGCAGGCCGCCACGCTGTTTTCCGTAGAAGGACGGGGCCCGGTGAGATTGGCGCGATGCGCTAGGATTTCGACGGCCATAACGGGAACCTATTCATAGTGAAGGAGCGACCGCCTCCAGCAAGATAAAAGTCCTTTCCCGAATCGCGGCCATGCCGTGAGCGATCCGGGATTCCCAGATGCGCGGATAAAGGTTAAGCAAGGGCGTGGCGCTGATCACCCTTCCGGATTCTCTTTCCCACCCGCAGCCACGGCGGGAGGATTTCCGGCGCACCTCCAATTATCTCCTCGCCCGTCTTTCCGAGCAGTTCCGGGCGCCGATCCGGCAGGTGGCCCTGCGTCGGAGCGGCGGCGTTTTGCCCAAGGCTCCGCAGGAATGGCGCGAGGGGCTCATCCTCGGCCCCAGTCACATTGGCGATGTCCTTTACAACACGGCCTCGCTGCCCGCCCTCCGCGCCGGTCTGCCGAATTGCCGCTGGACCTATCTCGCCTCCGGGGCGAGCGCCGAGGTGCTGCGGGGAAATCCTCATTTGCACCGGGTGATTGCCGTCGATGATGCGGGCGGGTTTACTTCCTGGCTGGCGCGCGCCCGGAACGAGGTGGCTCCCTATTCGTTCGATGCGGCGATCGCCTACGCCATCGGCTCCTGGCGTGACCTGACCCTCGCGGCTTCGTTGGGTATTCCCAACCGGGTTGGTTACGTACACAAGGGTTTCTCCGGGCTCGTCACGCATCCCGTTTCCATCCGCGTTTTCCAGCCCTTTTCAGCTTACTTTCGCGACCTGGTCGCGCAGGTGACCGGCCTGCCGCCGGAGGAGTCCACGTCATTGCGCCCTTTGGTTTATCCGGGGGCGGAGGACGAAGCCGCCGTCGATCGGATCAGCGCAAAGTTGGGCATCGATTGGTCCGGGCCGCCCGTGCTCGCCTGTTCGGTGACGAGCCGCCAGCCCTCGGGGATTTGGCCACGGGAGAATTTCCTGAAGAGCATCCAGCAGGCGCGGGAAAAGACATCCTGCACGGGCGTCTATCTAGGTGCGAAATCGGATGCCGCGGAACTGGGCGAACTCGCCCGCCGCACCGGGGCGGGGACGTTGGTGCTCGCGGGGGAACTTGGCTTGCCGGCCGTAGTCGCTTTTTTGCGTCGTTGCCGCGTCGCGTTCACCGCCGATTCGGGTTTGCGCCATCTCGCCAACGGCGCTGGAATCCCGGTCGTCTTTATCCGGAATATCAGCTTCCGGAGCGAGGAGGCGGGTGCCTATTGCGGGACCGACCACGACATGGTTTCGCCCGACCTGAAGCTCGTCCCGCCTTCCGCGCAGCCCGCCGCATGGGCGAAAATCGATCCGCGGCGAGTCGGCGAAGAGTTAGCCCGGCTCCTGCGGCAATGAGGCTTGCGTGAGCTCGTCCTTCACCAACTGAATCTGGCGGGCGAGGATCTTGTAGGAGTGATAAAGTTCGTGGGCGCGGAGACGTCCCGCCTCGGCCATCTGCCGGGCGCGCTCCGGCTCGGCGAGCAGCGCAAGAATGGCTTTGGCGAGAGCGGGTGCATCCGCCGGGGGAACGAGGAGCCCGGTGACGGAGTCGACGATGGTCTCGCCGATGCCATCGACATTGGTGCCGATCATCGGACAGGCCAGGAACATCGCCTCGATGAGTGCCAGTGGCTGGCCCTCGAACAACGAACAGATCACGCCCAGATCAGCGGCCTGGAAATAGCGGTAGCCTTGCGGACGCGCGCCGAGAAAATAACAGCGGTGAAGATGGAGTTCTCGCGCCAGACGTTGGAGCGCGTCTTCATCCGGTCCCGTCCCGACAATGACCAAACGGCCATGAGGCGTCTCGTTCTCCACCAACGCCCAGGCCCGCAGCAGCACATCGATGCGCTTTTGAAAAGCAAGCCGCCCCACGGAAACGACCACGGGATCCTGATTGCCCGGTGGCAGTCCCAATTCCCCATTGAGCGTGGCCCGATCGATCCTTTCCGTCAGCTTTGACGGGTCCAAGCCATTGGGGACGTGCACGAACTTGTCCTCGTCGGTGAAACGGCGCATCAAGTACTGGTATCGGCCCGCGAGGCTGAGGCAGGCGACCCGCATCGCGCAGCGGCAGGTGACGCTTTCGGCGATGCGATTACGGATGACACGCTTCAAATCCCAGTCCGCATAAAAGGAGGGGAAATGTGTGTAATAAATAAGAATCGGGATGCGCGCCAGACGCGCGGCGACGGCCCCAAAAAAGCCGCCCCACTGGCCATGCACGATCACGACATCGGGACGTTCGCGGCGCAGAATATTCCAAAGCGCGGGCCAGGAAAAAAGGCATTTCCAAGGACGATCCATCGAAAGCGCGAAGGTGCGGACCCCCTGTGCTCGCAGTCTTTCCGCGAGATCGCCGTCGCGTCCGGTGATGGCGAACGTCTCGAACTCCGTGTTGTAAGAAGGAAAATAGGCGAGGGAAAACGTCGCGCCTCCGCCGAAGCCGCTGCCGTCGTGGATCACATGGCAAACTTTGGGTCGAAGCGGAGTCATGAGCTGAATCTTATCATGCCCGCGAGGAGAGGAGGGTCAACTGGCGGCGAAACCAATCCCGGATTTCCGGCCAGGTCTCATCCACCTGCAATTGGGTCAGGCAAATGGGCTCGGGGAAATGGCAATTGTCGAAGCAGGGACGAAAGGGGCAGATGTCCCGGATGACCACGTGATTTTTATCGCCGTAGGGCCGGAACCAATCGGGATTTGTCGGGCCGAAGATCGCCAGGACGGGCCGGTCGAGGGCGGAGGCGATATGGCCGGGGCCGCTGTCGTTGCAGAGCAGCAGATCGCACGCGGCGAGGTCCGCGACCAGTTGAGGAATCGACAAGCCGTCATGGCAGGAATCGGCCAACGGGGTGAGGCCGCGCCCGTAGCTGTCCACATCGGGAAAGAGCGCGAGATGAAAATCGAACTCCTGCCGCAGGAGCTGGATGATGCGCGCGAAGGAGGCTTCCGGCCAGCGGCGGACGGCGATCCTCGCGCCGCAATGCAGGGCGATCACCGGTTTGGAATTCTCGCGCGGGAGGCCTTTCCGGAAAGGGCGATAGGCGTTGGCATCCAGGAAGGGCGTGGCCTGGGCGAGGGATTTTCCCAGAAGAGAGCCGCCGACCAGCCTCCAAAGCTCGACCCGATGCGCGGTGGGAGGCGCGAGGAGTCTCCTGGTTAAAAATAAGCCGCTGCCAGTGCGGGGAAAGCCCACGCGCTGGCTCGCGCCCGCCAGGAACATGAGCAGGTGATCGCGCGGATCGTTGCGCACTGAAGCGGCCGCGTCGAAGCGCGCGCGGCGGCAGGTGCGGACGAGATCGAGCAGCTTTTTCCAAGGCCACGACCAGAGCTGGTACTTGCCGCGAAAGGCGGTCCAGGGCGCGTCGAAGGTGAGGAAATTGATTTGCGGATAACCGGGTTGAAGCAGTGCGGCTGTCGCGGGTTTGCATAAAATCGTCACGGAGATTTTCGCCTCAAGCAACGGACGCAGCGCCGTGGTCATGAAGGTCGCATCACCCAATCCCCATAATTCGACCAGGAGAATTTTCATGAGCGGGAACGGGTGAGCGACTTGAACGCGTGACGCGCGAGATCGATCAGGATGAGCGCGACGAATCCGGTGTTATATTTCAGGTACCGTTTCAGCAGGCGTCCCGGTTCCTGCGAAATCCGGAAAATCCAGGTGAGGCCCAGTTTCTGCATCCAGGCGGGGGCATCGCGCTTGGTGCCCGCGTTGACGTCGAAGGCGAAGCCGACCGCGAGCAGGACGCCGCGCGCGATCCGGTGCTTGTTATCGTGGATCCACTGTTGCTGTTTCGGCGTGCCGAGACCGATCCAGATCACGTCGGGCGACAGGCGGTTGATCTCATCGAGCGTGGTCTGGTGCTCGGACGGCGGCTGGTAGCCATCGCGCGCGCCCACGAGCTGAAATTGGCCGCCGCTGAGAACGCGCGCCTGTTCGCGCAGCTTGAGCAGGGAGAGCTCGGAGCCGCCCAGAAAATAGTGGGTGAGCTTCTTTTCATGCACGAACGCGTGGCGCATGAAACTCGGGCCGTAGATGCGGTCATGGATGGTCGCGCCCATCGCGCGCAGGCACCAGATGAGCGGCATGCCGTCGGGAATGAAGTAATCATAGACGGCGGTCACCGCGCGGAACGCGGGATCGATCCGGCGCATCGTGACGATCTGCGTGTTGCAAAAATCGATGGCCGCTGTCTGGTTGCGCCGCGTGAGTTCCGGCAACATTTCCAGGAGCCCCTGGTAATCGGTGATGGCCAGCGGGGTGCCCAGCAGCGGGACGGTCGTGAGTTCCATGGGCGCG
>JAMFSY010000125.1 GCA_026225555.1 Methylacidiphilales bacterium | reverse complement strand
GGTGAAAGGTTTTCAGGTAAAGTCGACGTCAAAAGCTCCGATTCCATAGGCTTCCACCATGGTGCGGGAGGTTGCAGGCAAATGCAACGGATTTTAGGGGCTTCACTTAAAGGAGCCTCTTGGGACGTGTCATTATAATTGTCGCGGGAAACCGTTTTCGCCTTGGTTCCCAGTAGAAAAAGCACCGTCACGTGGCGCGCGACGGCTGCGAAACTAATTCTTCACGCGCTTTACAAAACCGCCAGATACTTCTTCAGCACCGCCATGATCCGGTCTGCCGTCGGCCGCAGAAGCGCCGGATCCCGTGTTTCCACCAGCAGGCGGATCTTCGATTCCGTGCCCGAGTAACGCAACAGAAGCCGGCCTGTTGAGCCCAGCTCCTTCTCCACCGCGCTCATCGTGGCCGTGACTTCGGGTAGTTCCTCGAGGGGAATGCGCTCCTGCACCTTCAGGTTAACAAGGAGCTGCGGATATTTTTGCAGCCCCTGGCGCAATTGGCTCAGCGGCTGGCCGGTCGTCTTTATGATCCGCAAAAGTTCCAGGGCGGTGACGAGGCCGTCGCCGGTTGTATTATAGTCGCGCAGGATCACGTGGCCCGATTGTTCGCCGCCGAGATTGAGGCCTTGCTCGAGCATCATCTCCAGAACATAACGATCCCCCACGCCGGCGCGGAGGATTTTTCCACCCGCCTGGGCGAGGCACTCGTCGAGGCCCAGGTTGCTCATCACCGTGGCAACGAGCGTTTTCTTCGCGAGTCGTCCGCGATGGAGCCAATCGAGGCCGATGACCGCGAGCATCTCGTCGCCATCGAGGAGCGAGCCAGTCTCGTCGCAACAGATCAGGCGATCGGCGTCACCGTCGTGGGCGAGGCCGATTTGCGCACCCGTTTCCTTCGTGGCCTTTTGGATCAGCTCGGGATAGGTGCTGCCGCAACCGGCGTTGATGTTGATGCCGTCGGGCTCGATGTTGAAGGCTTCCACGTCCGCGCCCAGCGCGCGCAGGACGAGCGGCGTGGTCTCATAGGCGGCGCCATGGCCGGCATCGAGCACCACGCGCACGCCGTGCAGGTCGAGGCCCTGGCCGTAAGTCTTCACCGCCAACTCCGCGTAACGTTTCGCGCCGTCAGGCCAGGTGATGACCCGGCCGATCTTGTCGCTGGCCAGGCTTTGCTGCCGCAGCGCCTCGCCCAGGATCAGAGCTTCGAGTTCCACCTCGAGCGCGTCGTTGCATTTGAAGCCGTCGCTCTGGAAGATCTTGAGGCCGTTATCCTCAAACGGATTGTGCGAGGCGCTGATGACAATGCCCGCGCAGCCGTGTAGATGTCGGGTGAGGTAGGCGACGGCCGGGGTCGGCACGACGCCGACCAGCAGCACATTGACGCCCATCGAGGCCGCGCCCGCCGCGACGCCCTGCTCGAGCATGGAGCCCGAGAGGCGCGTGTCGCGACCGATCACCAGCGGGCCGCCCGCCGCGCCGAATTTCCAGGCCACGGCCCGCCCAAAGGCAACCGCGAATTCCGGCGTGAGAGGCAGTTCATTGGCGCGGCCGCGAATGCCGTCCGTGCCAAAGAGCTTCGATTTTGTCCCCATTGAATTCGTGAAGCCGGGCTTAGCTCGGGTTGATGGAGACGAGCTTGATGTCGAAGATCAACGTCGCATTCGGGGGAACCGCGTCGCCCGCGCCTTCCTGGCCGTAACCGAGTTGGGGAGGGATGATGAGCTTGCGCTCGCCGCCGACCTTCATGGTGGAAGTGCCTTCGGTCCAGCCTGCGATGAGACCGGTGACGCCCTGGACGTAATCGAACGTGCCGCCATGGTCCGCGGAGGCATCGAATTTCTTGCCGTCGATCAGTGTGCCGACGTAGGTCACCGTGACATGATCACCCGTCTTCACCAGCGCACCCTTGCCGACTTCGAGGTCCACATACTTCAGACCGGAGGGCGTGGTGACGATGGGCTTGCCGCTGTCCTTATCGATATCGGCGCCCGCCGCACCCGAAGGAGCGCCCTGGGCATGCAGGTTGGTGGAGAAAATCGAGTTGCAGGTGCCGAACGAAAGCGCGAGAACGATCATTCCGGCAACGACCCAACGGCGATGGCGAAGGACAGGGAGAAGTTTCATAGAAGCCGTAGTTAAAGACAAACCTTCGCAAAAAGCGAGCTCCTGCGGAGGGGAATGATGCGGAGACTTTTCCGGCCAGTCTCGCGCTCATCTAAAATCTTTCGCCCGGGCCGGAAATCCTCTAAGAATAATCGACTATGCCCCTCGCCCGTATTGATCTCGTCCAAGGTAAATCCGCCGACTATCGCCGTACCATCGGCGAGGTCATCTACGATGCCATGACGGCCACCTTGAATGTGCCGCCGAATGATCGCTTTCAGGTCATCACGGAACATCCGGATGAGAATTTCATCGCCGATCCGACCTATCTCGATATCTCCAGGACGCGGGATTGCATCTTCATCCAGGTCACACTCAACGCGGGGCGCACGGTGGAATTAAAAAGCGCTTTCTATCAGGCGGTCGCGGATGGATTGCATGCGCGCCTCGGCCTGCGGCGGGAAGATGTGTTCATCAATCTCGTGGAAGTGGCCAAGGAAAATTGGTCCTTTGGCAACGGCGTGGCCCAGTACGCGCCAAAGTAAGCGATAGGACGATTCGTCAGGAACGATCCTGCATCGCCGCGTGCCAGAGTCGGGCGTAAACCCCGCGGCGTTCCAGCAATTCCGGTCCGGTGCCCGATTCCACGACCTGTCCGTTTTCGAGCACGTAGATGCAATCGACGTGATGGATCGTGCTCAGCCGATGCGTGACGATCAGCGTGGTGAAGCGGCTCATCAGCGCTTGCAGCGTTCCCATGATCTCGCTCTCTGTTTCGAGATCGAGCGCGCTTGTTGGCTCATCCAGGAGAAGAATGGGCGCGTTCTTAAGGAAGGCCCGCGCGAGACCGATGCGCTGCTTCTGGCCGCCGCTCAACCGCACGCCCCGCTCGCCGACCTGCGTGTCGTAGCCGCGCGGAAGTTGCTCGATGAAGGTGTGGGCCTGGGCGGCTTGCGCGGCTGCCTGGATTTCGATGCGCGTCGCTTCGGGACGCCCATACGCGATATTCTCGAGCACCGTGCCGGAGAGAAGCAGCGTGTCCTGAAGGACGACAGAGATATTGGCGCGGAGTGATTTCTTCGTTGCGGTGCGCACGTCGATGCCATCGATCAGGACGCGGCCCGATTCGGGATCGTAAAAACGGGGGACGAGCGAGACGAGCGTGGTCTTGCCCGCGCCGGTGCCACCGACCAACGCCACGGTCTGCCCGGGCTTCACGCTCAGGCTGATGCCGCGCAGGATGGGATGCTCCGCCTCATAGACAAAGGCGACATTTTCGAAAGTAATTTCGCCCCGCGCGCGCGGCATCGGCTTGGCGCCTGGGCTTTCCGGTACGGAATCTTCGGCGTCGAGAATCTCGAAGACGCGCTGCATCCCCGCCGCCGCACCCTCAAGCGCCCAGGCGGTGTAGCTGAGTTGCTCGAGCGGTTGGTAGAGCATGTTGACGTAGGCGAGGAACAGGGTGAGCTGGCCGACGGTCAGGCGATGATCGAGAATGTGGAGGGTCGCGACATACAGCACGACGGCTAGCCCGAGCGCCATGATGCCGGAAATGGCGAGGCTCGAGATCGCGTTGGTGACGGTGAGATTCAGGTTAGCCGCGTAGCTTTGGCGCGCCTCGCGCTCGAATTCGCGCACCTCGTATTCCTCCTGGCCGAAGGCGTGGACAATGCGGATGCTGGTGAGGCCTTCGCTCGCGCGGGCGAGGACGTCGCTTTCCTCCTGTTGCAAGGCCGTGGTCTGCCGACGGACGCGCGCGGAGAAAATATAGATGGTGAGCCAGAGTAGCGGCAGGATCAGCAGCGAGACGCAGGCGAGCACCCGGTCCATCGCGAACATGTAGAGAAAGGTCGTGAGCAGCGTGATGACCGAGCCGAAGATGGTATCGAAACCGCGATTGAAGAAGGTCTGGATCGCCTGCGCATCGTAGGCGACGCGGAAGGTCGAATCACCGCTGCGCCGCCGATCGTGGAAATGGAGCGGCAGGTATTGGAGGTAGGAATAAAGCTGGGTGCGCAGTTGCAGCAGCGCCTTGAGGCCCACTTCGATGGCGACATAGTTCCGCCAGAAACCGAGCAGCCCCGCGACGAGATAAATGACCACCATGGACACCGCCGCGAAGAGCGCCGCCTGGCCCACGTTGAAGTTAAGCCCCTGCCAGTGGACCGCACCGCCCGGGCCCACCGTGACCACATGATCGATCACCCATTGGATCGGCCAGTATTTGAGCAGGTTCAGGTTCACCCCGATGACGAGTAGGATGAGGCTGAAGCAGATCGTACCCAGGTAAGGCCGGTAGTAGACGATGACGCGTCGGTAGAGATTCATGCGGATTTTAAATCAGTCTGCCCTCGACGAGCCAAGGTGATCGGAATTGCGAATAACGGATTCACCCCTTCTTCGCGCCCTTACCTTTGCCCACCGGCTGCAAACCCGCGCGAATGGCGGCGACTTCCACCAACTCGGCGAGCCGGTGCCGCAGGCGCAGGCCATGAATGCACCAGAGGGCGGCCAGAAAGGAAACCGTGCCCATGATATAGAGCGAGGTTTTCAATCGGGTGGCGGCGGTGGCTTGGGCCGCCTGCGATTGCGTGAGCATGATCACGAGCGAGAAGGTCAGGATCAACCCGCCGAGCAGGGAGGAGAAGGTGCTCACGTTCATGAAATTCCCGACGCGAGTGAGGCGACGGCCCTGCGGATAAATCTCGGTCATGGAACGCAGGCGCAAGTTCCACCAGCGGCTGGCGAAGATGTGCATGTCCCAATTCGTCCAGCCGGTGTCGAGGGAGAATTTCCAGCCTTCCTCTTCGAGCAGTTGATTGACCTTTTCGAGCAGGTGCGAACGTTCGAGGCCAGTTTCGCTCCAGAAGGCGAGATGCCCGGCGGCGGCCCAGTTTACGGTGAGATGGGGCGCGTCTTCCTTCGTCGCGATGACCGCGGGCGGCGTGCGCTTGCCGCGCAGCCAGGTGAAGTAGCGCGCCCAAGCGCGACGCCAGGGCTGCATGATGGCCAGATAAAGCAGGAGCAGTCGGGCCACGGTGCTGTCGTACTTCGTTTCGATCCGCGCCTGCGCCATGTAACCGAGACCGACGAGAAGCGTGAGCCCAAACATGATCAGCGGAATGAGCCGCAACGCGGGCAGGGGAAACGAGAGCGCGAAAATGAAGAGCGTCACGGCTAGCCATTCGAGGCTGCTGAGCAACGCGGCGAAGGGCGAGTAGCGCTTCGGATAAATGCACTGGAAAAGGCCGGTACCAAAAATCCCGTGGTAGATAATGGGCCGCGAGAAAAATGAATCCATGCGCGTCTGCGAATAGACATTCCCGTGCCAGATCGCCGATCCCGTCGGGCCGAAATACTGGAGATGCTTGTAGCGCAGCATGGCCTCCGCTTCGCCATAGCCGAGCTGCTGGCTGAAGTAAGTGCGCACCTCGAACCGGCGATAGTGCCACACCACGGCGGCGGGACTGAAGCCGATGACGTAACCGCGCTGCATCAGTCGCCAGCAGACATCGACATCGTCGCCTGCCTTGCGGTATTCGGGGTCGAAGCCGCCGATCTCGTTGAGCGCCCATTTATGATAGGCCATGTTGCAGCCGGGCACATGCTCCGCGATCGTGTCGGTCAGTAGCACATGACTCGGCGAACCGGGAGCGGCGCCGACCGTGGCCTGGATCCAGTCAGTCGCGGGCGGGGAAATATTCGGCCCGCCCACCGCGGCGAAGTCGGAGGAGAGAAGGGTATGGACGAGAAAATAGAGCCAGTCGCGATCGACCATGCAGTCCGAATCGGTGAAGGCGACGACCTCGCCTTGCGCCGCGGCGATGCCGACATTACGCGCGACGCTGAGGCCGCGATTCTTCTGCACGATGTTCCGCACGCGCGGGAAATCCTTCATGATTTCCTGCGTGGTGTCCTTCGAGCCGTCATCGACGAAGACGACTTCGTAATTTGGATAATGGAGATCCTGCAGCGAGATCATGCAATCGCGCAGCGTGCGCGCGCCGTTGTAGGAACAGACCACGACGGTGACCATCGGCAGTGGTTTTTCCGGCACGAAACGCTGGTAGAGTGGCCGTTCAGGATGGCTCAGCAACGGTTGCAGCGCGTGGTAGCTTGCCTTGGGCCGGCGTTCGGTGGTGACGATGCCGAAGGCCCAATCGGTCACGTCGATGCCGTCGGTGAACCACTCATCGGTCCACGAGAAAATGAAGGTGCCCGCGAGGCCGCTTTCAAAGACGGTGGTGACATGCTCGGCGAGCAGGTGGGCCTGTTCCTCCTCGGGATGGCGGAGGGTGTCCATGCCAAATTCGCTGAGGATGAGCGGCTTGTCGCCGGCGAGATTCTGCAGGCGGCCGAGGTAATTGACCAAGTCCTTCTTGCGATGGAGATAGACGTTGTAGCTGTAGAAATCGACCTCGCTGGGGAGGAGATATTCGGTCGGCGGAAAATTGGCGTAGGCCGCGAGCGCGAGCGGGTCGTGCTTCTTGACGATGCGGACGAGCGAGTTGAGAAATTCCTCCATGCGTCGCGAGCCGTACCAGCGGACGAGGTCGGGCGGAATTTCGTTGTCGATGAAGAAGCCGAGCATGGACGGATGCCCCGCGTTGGCCTGCGCCGCCTTGGCGACATTGCGGCGGATGGTGCCGACCGCTTCGGGATCGTCGAGAAAGAGAACACGTTTGTGCCATGGAATCGTGACCATGACGCGCAGGCGATAATTTTGCGCGAGATCGAGAAACCAGCGCGGCGGCGTGTGGTAGACGCGAAGGACGTTGACGCCGAGCTCGCGCATCAACGCGAAGTCCTGCGAGACGCGCTCCGGCGCGGGCAGATTCAGACCGTCTTCGGTCGCGGGACGGAAAGGGCCGTAGGTTACGCCCTGGAGATAGAATTTGGTGTCGCCCTCGAAAAAGAATTTCGCGCGCACCTGGAGGCGAGGGAGTTCTGTCGCGGCGAGGGGAGCCACGGAGACGACATCATGCACCCGCGCAGTTTCCCCAACGCCGCCCGGTGCGGCAAGCCTATCCTTTATAGGGTAGGGACGGCTGTCCCCAGCCGTCCGATTTTGCACCCGTACGTGTGTGGCAGGATCAGCGTAGCTGCCACCTCACCGTGGCGGCTGCGCCGAACGGATCCTTCGACAGGCTCAGGATGACGGAATCTTAAAGGGGACGCGAAGGGACTCGCGTCCCTACCTGTCCTCTTTCTCAAACGGCAGCGGTTCTTCCTTCGGCGCGGTCGGATGAAAAAGCGCGAGAATCTGCGGCAGGATGAAAATGCTGGTGACGAGCCCAATGGCGAGACCGAGCGACATGAGCTGGCCGATCGAATACATCCCGAGAAATTGCGAAACGAGCAGCGAGCTGAAACCAAAGAGCGAGGTGAGCGAGGACATGATGATCGCCTTGCCCGTGCTGCCGGAGAAGATGCTCAGCTTTCCCTCCTCGCGATAGCGATCGATGATGTAGACGCCGAACGCGACATCGATGCCGATGATGAGCGGCAGCGTGACAATGTTCGCGGGATTGAACTCAATGCCGAGCCAGACCATTGCGCCCGTTCGCCAGAGCACCGCCAGGACGAGCGGCGTGAGCGTGAGGATGAGATACTTGAAGCTCTGGAAGTGCAGGAAAATCAGCACGATGATGGCGACGAAGGCCCAGACCGCCGCCCAGAGATAGCTCACCCGGAGCAATTCCGTGGCGTAGTAATTCAGCACTGGCGTTCCGGTTGCCTTGGGCGCGACGGGCAGGACGCCCAGAACGAATTCCTCGTCCGGCGCGCGTTCCCACAGATCTTTCTTTCCGTAGACTTGCAGCAGGATTTTGCCGTTGGGCGCGAGGAAAAGCTTTTTCAGCTCGGGCGGGATATCCTCCATGGTCAGGCCCCGGTCGGCCTTCTGCGTCTTGAGCATCTCGATGTTCTGCTGCATCCGGCTGAAAGCGCCGCTGGAGGAGGCGGCGAAGCGCTGCTGGAGAACCGGCACGGAAGCCGAGTTCAGCGCCTTATTGGCGCGTTCCAGTGCGGGAATCATCGAGGCGAAAGCCTGCACCGCCTGCCGCGCGATTTTCGAAACGCCCGCATATCCCTTGGCCTGCTTGAGGCCTTCCCGGGCCTGGGTCAGCAGGCTGGCGATGTCACGGCGCGCGCGGGGAATATCGACCTGCGCGCCGCTTGAGGGTTTCACATTCAGTTTGGCCGCCGCGGCAACGATTCTCTTGATGACTGGCAGCTTCTTGTCCTGATCTTCCGGCACGAGTTCCAGGAGTGAATCGACTCGCGCGACGACGGGAAGTGCGGTCAACTTCTTATCCAAGTCACGCGCCTGATCGATGTTGTCGGCGACGACGGAGGCGTAGATGGTGGAGACTTCACTGCCATCGATATTCTTCGAGGCATCCATGACCTGATAAAGCACCTTCACCGAATCGGCGGACTGGTTTTGCAGATGGAGCAGATTGTAGTCGAACTTCAGATAGGGAAGACTGAGAATCGAGATCACGGAAATGATCAGGGAGAGAACGAGCCAGATCCACGGCGTGCGGACCATCGAGTGGTCCCAGTTGTGGATGAAGTGCCAGGCCGAGTTGCTCGATTGCGCCTGAAGGTCCGCCGCGCTGCGGTTGCGGTCGCGCAGGATGAAGATGGCCGGCAGGACGAGGAGATTCGCCGCGATGCAAAGCACGATGCTCGCCCCGGCGATGATGCCCAACTCGGAGAGGCCGGAGAAGTCATTGAAGCAAAGCGTGAAGAAGGCGATCGCCGTCGTGCTGCCGCCGGTGATGATGGCCACGCCGGTATGTTGCAGCGAGGCGGTGACGGCCTGTTCCACCGTGCGGTTCAGGCCGAGTTCCTCTTCATAACGGCCCAGGATCTGGATGCCAAAATCGATGCCGATGCCAAGCACCATGGGGATGACCGCCATGGAGATATCGTTGAAATGCCCCACCGTCATCAGCGCAAAGCCGAGCGACCACAGCACGCCCATGATCAGGACGAGGAAGGTCATCGTGGGGCGCAGGAAGGTGCGATAGCTGAAAAGGAAGAGTCCAATGATCAGCGCGACGGTGATGCAGAGCGCCTTGATCGTATCGGAGGTCGAAGTGGCGATTTCATCCGCGTCGAGCGACGGTTCGCCGGTCAATTTCAACTCGACGCCAGGATACTTCGCCTCCAGTTCCTTGAGATGTGCGCGAATGGCCGCGACCGTTTTGCTGTAGGGCGCATCGGCGTCCTTGTCAGGTTCGCCGGGATAACCAAAGACGAGCAGGGCCTTGCCGTCCTGAAGGCTGAAATACTCATGCTGGGCCAGCATTTCCGAGGCGTCGTAATCGTCGGCCGCGGGGTCATCCGGGGAGAACCCGTTGCTCTGTTGCACGGTGGTTTTCCCGTCCGCCTGGGTCGAGACCTTGTTGAGAATGGAAATGAACTGGGTGACGAAGGGCGTGAAGTCCTTCCAGTTTTCAGATTTGCGGAGGTACTTGTCGTCGAACTTCTGGTTGGCCTGATCGAGGATCGAGTTGAGATCGAGCGCGATCTGCTCCGACTTTTGCTGGTTCTGCGTCTGCGCCGCAGCTTCGTCCTCCACCTGCTTGGCGATTTTTTCCAGCTCGGGAACTTCGCGGGTAAAGAGCAGGCGCGGTTTCACCGCCGAGAAATTGATCTTATAGAGAACCGTCGTGATGTGCGGTTTCAGCGTTTCGAGAAACGGCCCGATCTCATCCGCCGCCGCGCGGTTCTTCGCGGCATCGGGCGACTGGATCAGGACGATGAAACGGGAGTCGCTGCCGAAGTCCTTCAGCAGTTCGTTGTAGTCCTTCTTCGATTCGTACTTATCGCTGAGCAGGTCGCTCGTGTTGTTCACCACGTTGAAGCGGGTGGCCACGATCCAGATGCTGACGACCGCCAGAATCACCCCGATGGTGACGACAAGTCCAGGTCGGGCACAGACGCCGCGGGCTACCCAGCCCATGATGCGTTGCAGTGCTCGGTGGATAATGGACATGAAGAGGGGAAATTAAGGACAAGTCCGCAGAGGCTGGCAATCCTTAAAGCTTGAAAGTGGATTAAAGCAACCGGGAGGGATCGTCGGTGTGACTAGAAACTTGCTAAAAAGGCTCACCCTCAAAAACATCCGTCATCCTGAGCTTGTCGAAGGATCAGTTCCGCCTCGGTAAAAGCAGGAGGCCATCGACCTGATCCTGCCACACGTGTGTGCGACAAGCTCAGGATGACTGCCTTTTTCAGCAAGTTCCCAGGCCAGGGGTGGAAGAGGAATCAGCCTTCCCGGCGGTCGGACATTTTTCGGTGGAACAACGTCTCAGCCTTGGACAAGCTCGCCGAGACGGTTTAATTCAACAGGGATGCTGAGCAACGCATTAATTCTCACCTCGCACCGGTCGTATGCCCAGGCGATGCGCACGGGATTGCTCCGCTTGGGCGATGCGCGCACGCGGATCGATGTGGAGCTCGACGCTCTCCGCGCCATGCAGCTGGCGCCGCAGAATTACGAACTGATCCTTATTGATTTGCAGCTCAATGCCATGGACGGCCTGCAGCTTCTCCTGCTGCTCAAGCATCAGGCGCCCGCCGCCAGGTTCGTCATGGTCAGCGACGCGACCGACGAGACCCTGCGTGCCCAGGTCTATCGCAACGGCGCGGATCTCTTTCTTCTCCGGCCTCATACGCCTCAGGCTTTTCAATCCGGCATCGAGGCGAT
>JAMFSY010000124.1 GCA_026225555.1 Methylacidiphilales bacterium | reverse complement strand
CGGCTGGCTCGCTCATTCTGATCGGCTTTCTCCTCGCCTGGCTGGTGCATCCCTATTTCCTCGCTCTCTCCGCCTTTGTGGGCGCGGGACTGGTCTTTGCCGGAATCACCGACTGGTGCGGCATGGGCCTGCTTTTGGCTAAGTTCCCCTGGAATTCCCGCAAGCCCGCGTAAATCTCAAGAGGTCGGATGAGGAGGCTGGCGGGAATGAAAAGTTCCTGCAACCGCGTTGCTAAAGGTCGAGAACGTGACCGGCTTGGTGACCAGGGAGGAAATGCCGAGCGCACGACATCGGTTGATTTCTTCCGGATTATTCGAGGAGGTCATCAGGATGACGGGAAGATGCCGTGTGCGCGAGTGCGCGCGGATGGCAGTCAGAAGCTCGAATCCGGTCATGGTGGGAAGCTGCATGTCCAGAAACACGGCGACCAGGTTCTCCGGCTGTTGTTGCTCATCGGAGAGATAGGCGAAAGCTTGGCCGCCGTCGGCGATGACTTTTACCTGCCGGTGAAGATCCGCTTTGGCGAGTTGCCGCATGAGCAACGCTTCGTCATCGGCATTGTCTTCGACGATCAGGATTCGAGTGGGAAGGGAATTCATAATGGCGCGACGGTCCTAACCGGTTTTATCGCGCCACATTCCTCAATAGAAATGCCGAAGGCACTAAGGTAACTTCCTAATAGGATTAAGCAATGAGCGAGGGATTTTAAGGCTGGATTTGTAATACTCAAAAGCTTCCTCGCATCGGGCAGCCGTCACGACTCAGGATCAAAACGGCAACGGCATTTCCAGGGGACGCACCAGTCGGCCTTCGTCCAGGTCGATATAATCGAACATGGTGGGAACGGCGCTGGGAGAGAGGTGGAACTCTTGCAGGCGATAGTGAAGCCGGGGCGTGTACTCGTCACGCCAGTTGCGCTTGGCGAGATAGACGTTCCAGATCTTGATCTCTTCAGGCGTGTGCGGTGTACCGGTGGAAAGCGCCCATTCCAGTACCTCTTCGTCCTTCTTCTCGGCCAGGGTCCGCTCTTCCAGTTGCGCGTAAGGCACGCCCAGGAACTGGCAGCAGAGGCCATCGTAATTGGTGATCCCGCCTCGCGATCTTTGCCAGGCGGATGGTAGATTTCCTTTCCGGTGCAGCCGAATCTTATCCAGCATCCGGCCAAAGTGGGCGATTCCGCCGACCGTCTCATAGCAGCTGCGGAGATCGGGAAACATCAGCGGCCTCACGGGCAGGGGGCCATGCGCGTCCGAGCCGAAAACATGGCGCGGGGAGCGTCCCTCCTCCGCATCGAAGAGATCGAAAAAGGTGGTTACTTCGCCCGGCAAGCCACTCGCCTCAACCTGTTGGCGCAATCCCGGAGCCGCCTCGTCGCGCCAGCCGCGCTTGCGCATGAAGCCATTCCAAGCCTCTTTTTCAGGGGGCAGGGGATCCCGCCCCTCGTTCATGGACCAGACGAGAAGTTCATCATCGGTGCGTCCCTTTTTGACTTCGGCCACAAAGGCGTCGTAGTCGATGTGAAGGAAGCGGCAGCAACGCCCGTCGAATGCTGTCGGCTCGGTTCCGCCCAGGAGCGGTACATATTCATCGGGCAATCGGCCCGCCGCATGGAGACGGGCCTTGTCGGCCATGCGGCGAAAATAGACGAGACCGCCGATTTTGTCATAAGAGCTGCGGGGAAAAATCTTCACGGACATGGCTCAACCTTTCCTCGACGCCGACGATTCGCGAGGAACGATCGATCGGCGCATGGCTTCACGATGCCCTATTTTGGAGGTTCATCAAGACATGGAAGGAAGTTCGATCGAACGCCACAAGTTTTCTTAAGACCTTTTCGATCCATTTGCGCCGGAATTACCTTGGGGCTCAAGGAGTAATGCCTTTGGCCTTTGCCAAAGAGAGAACCCGGGCGATACTGGAGGGCCATGGAGTCGATATGTCTCCCTTTACCACAACACTCATCGAGTGGGGCGCGACCCTGCTTTCGCTCATCGGTTTCTGGCTTTGCATCCAGCACCGGGCGAGCTGCTTTGTGGTTTTCCTCGTGGCGGACCTCGGCTGGTTCGTGTCCGCGTGGGTGAATTTCCATCCCACTCTTCTCGCGCAACAAGGCGTCTACATTCTGCTTAATATCGTCGGCTATGTGATGTGGCAGCGTGACGCCCGGCTTCGAGAAGAACTCGAACGCATCGAAACGCGGGAATTAAAGACCGCGAAGGATGAGGCGGAAGAAGAGCTGATCACCTGACGCGGGTGCGGAAGGAGAAAAGAGCTTAACTGCCTTCTCTTCACGTCGATTATTTTTTAATGACGCGTAATCCTTGACTTGGATTAGGAGTCCCACTATTACAATCCAACGTGAAATACTCACTCCTACTAACAATCATTGGCCTTTGTGGAGGATTCTATGTTCACAATGAGCAACCGAAACTGTGGAACCAGCTCGTTTCCCAGATTCGAGCTGAGGTTCCCGCTAAAACGTCAGCAGACGACGAAGCACCAGCCCCAATAGCCTTCGTGCCGCCTGATCCGATTCCCGCCCGCCCGAATTGGGATTGGACGACGAATGACGGCAAGACTTACAAGAACGTCGTTGTCAAAAAAGTGGAGGCCGATTGCGTGACGATTTTGGATGAAGATGGTGGCGCGCGGATCAATACCGCCAATCTTCCACCCGATATTCAACAACTCCTTAACTACGATCCGGCGGTGGCGGGAGCGGCTGCCCAGGAACGAAGCAAGGATGACCAGGCTTCCGCCTTGGCCTTGGAAAACGAGCGTCAGCAGGCTGAACGAATGAAGGAAAACGAGACGGCCGGGTTCAAGGATGCACCGGGCGGGGCTGCGGGCGACCCTCCCGACGCCAATGGCGGCGACGGCACCCGGGTTGTTTCCGGTGGCGACTCGAGCGGCTATTATCAAAACGATCTCTATTTCGTCATGCGACACGTGAGAATCAATCCCCTTACGGGTCGACCGGAAGGAGATCCCTATTACGTACGCAAATATGATGAGGACCATCGGGCCCTGGAACATCACGATCAGATCGAACCCGAGCATCGCGGTTTTGCCGACAACAGGGAAAGACAACCCGATTCTTCCCACGGCTTTTCGCCGGAGAAGAGGCCCGAAAATTTCCAGCATCCCGTGGTGGAATCCAGGCCTGCCCCGGCTCCACAACCTCCGCCGCCACCGCCGCCGCGTCCCGCTTCGTCAACGCCGACTCCTCCGCCTCAGCCGCTTCATCATTAGAAATCGCGCCTTCTTTTGGATTTCGCCCGTTTTCACGAGGCGGAATGCTTGAAGATGGCATGCGGCGTGCGGGCAGGGGCCGTGATCGAGTCGCTTAAGAGCATCATTTCCCGCAAGTCCATGCGTGGGCTTTACATCGGCGCGCTGATGTTCCTCGGAGTCATTATCGCCGGGGCGTTGGCTTATCGCCTGGAAGGCTGGAGGCTCTCCGACGCCATCTATATGGTGATCATCACGGTCTTTTCGGTCGGCTATGAGGAAGTCGAACCGGTTCGGACCTCCCTCCTGCGCGTCATCACCGTCTGCATCATCGTCGCCGGTGATGCCAGCAAGGTCTACTTTGTCGGCTCATTGGTCGCCTTCATCACCGGAGGAGAAATAGGAAAAGCTATGGACGAACATCGTAAATCGAGAGAAATCGACACCATCAGTGATCACGTCATCGTTTGCGGTTACGGCCGGATCGGGCAGGTCCTGGCGCGTGAACTCGAGGAGAAGAAATTCCCTTTTCTCATTGTCGATAACAACGCCGACCGGATCGCCCTGGCGCATGCCCATGGCTTTCAGGCGCTCATCGGCGATGCCGGGGCGGAGAGCACGCTGACCGAGGCCCACATTGAACGGGCCCTGGTGCTGGCCACGGTACTGCCCAATGACATGGTCAACGTTTTCATCACGCTCACCGCGCGGAACATGCGCCCGGAAATGCGGATCATTGCGCGCGCTGAGGATCCAGCCAACGAGAAGAAGTTGCGGCAGGCCGGCGCGACCGAGATTATCCTTCCGGCCCTGGCCGGCGGCATGCAGATCGCCAACAGCATCACCCATTCCTCGCTCGACAGCATCCTCAGGGACAGCCGCCATCTCGACAGCGAGTTCAAGGAGCTCGGCATCGAGATTGTCGAGCTTCCGGTCGCGGCTGACGGTGTTCACGATCGCAAGACCATCCAGCAACTCGTCCGCGGCGCCGAGGCCCGCTGCCTTGTTCTCGCCGTCAGGAGGCCGGACGGCTCCATCGTGCAGCATCCTCCCGCGACTCATCGGCTTGAGGCCGGCGATGTCGTCATGATGCTTTCGCATGGACGACCGATCTAGCTTCGATCAGGTGATATCCGTGCCCGCGATAACGGTGGCAACGAATCGCAATTTCTCGATCACGGGCCGGGAAAGCACGAAGGGATAGATATCGCGCAGCCCCATGCTGCGATTGATGCTGTTCAGCGCCACGGTCAGGTTTGACCAGGCATCGATCACTTCCTCGAATTTTCTTTGCCGCGGACCAAAGGTATTTTTGGCCTCCTGTTGCGGAGCGAGGCTGAGATGCTGTTCGATCAGTCCGAAATCCAGCGCCACTTCGAGCGTATCCTGGATGTGCAGATAATGGGCCCAGGTTTCCGCCCAATCCTCCCACGGATGGGCCGTGGAGTAGACGCTGACATAGTTGTGCTGCCAATTAAGCGACGCGCCGGTCTCGTAATATTTGGCCAGCGCTTCATTGTAATCAGCCCGCTCGTCGCCAAAGAGCGCGCGATAGGGCTCCAGATATTTCGTCCCCGCCACGAGCCGGTCCCAGTAATAATGGCCGACTTCATGCCGGAAATGTCCTAGGAGCGTGCGATAAGGCTCCTTCATGGAAAGGCGCATCTTCTCGCGCTCGGAATCGTCCGCCTCGGAAATATTGAGTGTGATGACCCCTTCGTCATGGCCGGTAAAAACGCGGATCTTGCTGTTGGGCGGCTCGGCCAGGAAACGGAAGGACATGCCCGTCTTGGGATCGTCGGCCTTGTTCCGGACAGGCAGATTCAGGCTGAGGAGGCTGTAGACGAGACGCCGCTTGCTGTTCTCAATCAATTGCCAGAGCCCGTGATTTTTCTCGATGCTGAGATCGGGAATAATCGCGTCGAGCCTGCAGGAGGTGCAGAAATTTTGGTTGGTCTTCTCCGCCGGGATCATCCAGTTGCAGACCGCCTGGTGCTCGTAATTCCGACACTTCTTATAAAGCCGTCCACCCGCCTCGCGCGCCGTGGGCAGGAAGGTGCCGTCGTTGTTATTGGAGAACTCCAGGCTGCTGAGGCAGAGCTGATCCGGCAAAAAACCGAGCCCGCGCCCGCATTTAATGCAGACAACGTTTTCAAAAAATATCAGTTGGCCGCAGACGCAATGGTAAGTCTTCATTCGATGGTTTCGGTTACAGATTACCCGGCAGCCCTCGGGCTGCAACCGGAACAACGGTTAGGGGAAGACTCTTACTTGCCGTCCGTCTTCGGCGGAGCCGTCAGCGCTACTTTGACCACCGCCGATTCGCCCGCGCGGATACGTGTTTCGTAACCCTTGGTTGAATTGGGATCGAAGACAATCTTGACCGGGATCCGCTGGACGATCTTGGTAAAGTTACCGGTGGAGTTATCCGCCGGAAGCAGCGCAAATTCATTGCCCGTTGCGGGGGAAAAGCTGTCCACGTGGCCGATGAAGACCTTGTCGGGGATCGAATCGATCGTAATGGTCGCGGGCTGCCCGATCCGCATGTGCGCGAGTTGGGTTTCCTTGAAGTTGCCCACCACCCACATATTCGGTTCCACCACGACAAGGAGAGTCTGCCCGGAGGAGACGCGATTGCCCACTTCCACATTTTTACGGCCGATATAGCCGTCCGATGGCGCGCGGATCGTGGCATAATCGATCTGCAACTCCGCGAGTTTCAACTGGGCGAGATCGACATCGCGAGTGCTTTTGGCGGCATCGACATCCTGTTGGGAATAGGCGTGAAGCTGGACGAGGGGTTCCTCCCGCTTGAGATCGGCCTCGGCCTTGGTCAGGTTCGCCTTGGCCGCGAGGGCGAGGGCGATGTAGTCGGAGGGATCGAGCTTCACCAGCACGTCTCCCTGGTGGACGAGCTGGTTGTCATCGACCAGGACATCGGTGACGACTTCGCTGATGCGGGGGGAAACGTCATGAAGATGGCCGGTCACGTAGGCGTCATCGGTCTCCTCGTGCGTCAGCGCATCGTAGGTGTAAAAGGCAATGGCGATGGCGGCGATGACCGCGGCGACGATCAGTGCGGGCTTCTTGAAGCGATGGACCAGTGACCCCCGTGCAGGTTCAACCTCGGGAAGGGGAACAACGGGCGCGGGCGCGGCGGCAGGTGCGGTTAAACCCGGGCGCGAAGTCGTTTTATTGGTGACGATATCGTCATCTTGCAGGGTGGAGTTGCTCATAGGATCAGGCAGGTTTGGGGGCAGGTTTCGGCGCTTTGGTTAAAAGGAGGATCAACGGCAGCACGCCGAGAAAAATAATGCCGACGAAATAGAAGACATCGCGATAGGCCAGCAAAGAGGCCTGGCCGTTGATCGCCGCATCAATCAGGCTCAGCGCCCGATTGTGGATGACGACCGGATCTCCAGAGGTCGTATTGAGAAAGGAAGTGTTGGCGCTCAGCCGCGTCTGGTAGGCGGGATTGAGATCGGAAGCATCGAAAATCAGCTGGGAGCGATGAACGAATTGCTGTTTCGAAACGAGTGTCGTGATCGCCGCAATCCCGATGCTGCCGCCCAGCTGGCGCGTGAGGCTGAAGAAACCCGAGCCGGAGGAAACGTCCTTCTTGGGCAGCGACCCGAGGGTCGCCATCGAGAGGGGCAGGAACATCATCACCGTGCCGAAGCCGCGCCAGATGAGCGGCCAGAAAAGCTGTTGCGCGCCCGTGTCGGTGTTGATCTGTGAGAACATGATCATCACGCCGATCGTGATCAGGCAGCCGCAGGCAATCAGTTTGCGAGGGGAAACGACTTTCATCAGCGGGAAGAGGACAAAGGTTCCCGCCGCGGAGGCGATTGCTCCGGGCACGAGAATGAGCCCGGTCTTGGTTGCGGTGAATTGCAGGACGGTCTGGGCGAAAATGGGGACGACGAAGATCGTTCCATAGAGCCCCATTCCGACTGCGAGCGAGAGAAGGCTGCCCGCCGCAAGCGAGCGATAGCGCAGCACGCGCAGGTCCACCGCGGGATGCTCGATTCTCAATTCCTGCCAGATGAACAGGGCCATTCCGACAACACTGAGAATGGCCATGCGTTGAATGAAAACGGAGGAAAGCCAGTCGTCCTGCTGCCCCTGTTCCAACACGGTCTGGAAAGCGCCGATGCCGACGGCGAGAAAGAGAATGCCCATCCAGTCCACGCCGTTGTCCCGCCGCGCGGCGGGATCGTCCGGAAGCAGGAAGGTGCTGCACATGAAGACGGCCATGATACCCAGGGGAACGTTGATGAAGAAAATCCAGCGCCAGCCGAAATTATCGGTCAGGTAACCGCCGAGTGCCGGGCCAATGGCGGGGCCTGCGATTACGCCCAAGGTAAAAATCATGCTCGCCTTGGCCTGCTCTTCCTTGGGGAAGGTCTCGAACATCAAGGCCTGCGCCTTGGCGAGAAGACCGCCGCCGCCGAGTCCCTGGATGACGCGTCCGATGATGAGCATGGAGAGATTATCGGCCAGCCCGCACATGATGGAGGCGAGGGTGAAGGCGACGAGCGAGAAGATGAAATAGCTCTTCTTGCCATAGCGCAGTCCCAGCCACGCCGAGAGCGGGATAACGATGACGTTCGCGATGGAGTAGCCGGTGGAGACCCAGCCGATTTCGGAGAGGGTCGCTCCGAGATTGCCCTGCATGTAGGGCAGCGCGACGTTGACGATGCTGACGTCGACGACTTCGAGAATGGCCGCGAACGAGGCGCTAACGACGATGGCCCATTTCAGCCAGCCCTGCTCCGCCCCGCGCCGGGCCAGAGCGGACATGCCGGGCATGACGGGAATGCTCGACGAGATGGCGGCGCTCACGGTTCGATTCCCTTGAGAAAGAGGTTCAGGCAGGTCTTCGAAAAGCGCGTGTTGCTGTATTCGGGATCGGTGAGGGGACGGCGCAAAATGCCCGCCATCAGCATGCCGGTGAGGGCGTCCGCCGTGGTGGTGATATCCAAATCTTTGCGGATCAATCCGCGCTTTTGCGCGAGAAGCAGGTAATCAATGAACCTGCGCCGGACCAGCCGGGTCGATTCCACAAAGAGACGGCGGCAAAGCTTGAGATGCCGCGTCAGTTCGCCGAAAAAGGTGCGGATGAATTCCTCATTGTCGCGCATCTTGCGCAGGTAGACCTTGGCGTAGGCCTCGACGGTGTGGCGCACATCCTCCGCGGTTTCGCAGGGCGCATCGGAGAAAACGTATTCGTAGCGGCGGCAGGAATGGAGGATGACTTCACGCAGGAGATCATCCTTGGTCTTGAAGTAACGGAAGAGGGTCACCTCATTCACCTTGGCCTCCCGCGCGATTTCCCGCGTCGTCGCGCCCGAGACCCCTGCGCGTCCAAAAACGCGGGTGGCGGCGGCGACAATCCTCTGGCTGGTATCTTCCATGCAAGTACATACTTGCATGAGTGGATGATATTTCAAGTAAATCTTCCCGCTTGGTCTCCGGTCGGCAGTTAAACCGACGGGAAGGCTTGTTTACCTTCTCGGCCTTTGTTTAAGGTGACGATCCCTCCATGCACGCCGATTCCATTTCGCCGCCCCGCTTCCTGGGCATGTCCGCTCCATGGGCAGCTGCGCTTCTCATCGCCGTCCTGACGATTTTCCGGCTCTTCTTCGCCACTTGGCTGCCGATGTTGCCGGACGAGACTTACTACTTCCAATGGTCGCGTCATCTCGATGCCAGCTATTTCAGCAAGGGACCGGCTGTGGCCTACACGATCTTCGCCGGGACGAAACTCTTTGGCGATACGAACCTGGGCGTCCGCTTTTTTGCCGTGATGCTTTCAGCCGGGACGGCATGGCAGATCTTCCTGCTCGCCCGCCGGTGGTATGACGAGACCGCGGCGCTGGTCGCAGTGCTGATCGCCGGAGTGATTCCGCTTTACGCGGTCGGCGCGGTGCTGATGACCATCGATCCGCTCTCCGCTTTCTTCTGGGTCTGGGCGGCTAATTTATTTTCGAAGGCCGTGCGAGACGATCGCATGATTGATTGGCTGCTCACCGGCTTCGCGGTCGGCAGCGGTTTTCTGGGAAAGTACCTGAACGCGCTGGAGTTGGTGGCCTTCCTCGTCTTCCTGCTTTTGGCGCCCGCGCGCCGGCGATTGCTTTTACGGCCCGGCTTCTGGGCAATGCTGGCCATGACGATCTTTTGCATCTGGCCCGTGCTCTGGTGGAACCAATTGCACCATTGGGCCAGCGCGACTCAATTGGGTGATCGCGGGCATGTCCACGATCACTTTCGTTTCAGTCCCTCGACCTTCCTTGGTTTCTTTGGCAATCAAGCCGTGGTCATTTCGCCCCTGCTGTTTCTCGCCCTCCTGTTCACGGCCATCGTGACCTTTATCGCGGTTTGGCGGCGAAAGATCTCCACAGAAAATGAAGGCGAACTTTTGCTGCTCGCCCTCTTTCTGTCCGTCTTTCTTTTCTATGCGATCCTGGCCCTGCACCTGCGCTGTGAACCCAATTGGCCCGCCGTTTCCTATCTCTCGCTGATCGTTTTGCTCGCGGGCCGCTGGCGTAAAATTCTGGCGTCTTCGGCGGGCAGGATTTTTCTCTCGGTGGCCTTTTGCTTTGGCTGGCTGCAGACGGTCGCGCTTCATGACACCAATGCACTGCATCTTCCCGCGCGCATGGACCCGATGAGCCGTACGGTCGGCTGGTCCGATATCGCCGCTCGGGCTGATCAGCTACGCAAACAATATGGTGCCGATGTGCTTATTGCCGACGGCTACAAGGAGGCCAGCGTCCTCGCGTTCGAATTGCCCGACCGGCCTTTCGTCTATGCCTTGCGGCATGATCCTCCCGCGAACCAGTTCGATCTTTGGCCCACCTTTCCCACCACCGCACCGCACCGGATTCTCTGGGTGACGGATGATGCGCCGCCCACCGCGTTGCAAAATCAGTTCGACACGATCACGCCACTCGATCGAGTGGAAGTCTGGTTCCGGGGCATGCCTTTGCGCGCCTATCGTTTTTATCTTTGCGAAAATCGCGCGGTGCATGGAACTTGATCCCATGGGCATGACTTATTCCGAGGCACTGGGCCATCTCGGCGAAAGCCGGCGCTTCGGCATGAAGCTGGGGCTCGAACCGATGAGGCAGGTTGCCCAGGCGCTGGGGCATCCGGAAGAGAAACTGCGCTTCATCCATCTCGCGGGCACAAACGGCAAGGGCTCGACCGCCGCGTTCTGCGAGTCGTGCCTGCGCTCCGCAGGCCATCGGGTCGGGCTTTACACATCGCCCCATCTCGTCAGCGTGCGTGAGCGCATCCAAATCGATCGTGTGCCGATTTCCGAGGCCGCTTTTGCCGAGGGCTTTGATGTGGTGCGGCAGGCCATCGCGCAAACGGAGGAACCGCCTTCCACCTTTTTCGAGATCATGACCGCGCTGGCCCTGTGGTATTTCGCGCGGGAAGGGGTCGATTGGGTCGTGTGGGAAACCGGGCTCGGCGGGCGTCTCGACGCCACGAATATCGTCCGGCCCGAGGTCTGCATCATCACCAATATCGGGCTGGATCATCAGGAATACCTGGGCCAGTCGCTGCGCGAGATCGCCGGTGAGAAAGCAGGCATCATCAAACCCGGCGTACCCGTCATCAGCGGGGTGGAGAGGGGCGAGGCGGCCGATGTCGTCGCCGAAGCCGCGCGCGCGCAAGGCAGCCCGCTTACCCAAATTCCTCCCGGCGTGGCGTGGCGGGACCTGGGTTTGCGCAACGGCCGCCAGATGGCGAGTATCGGCGGACAGCAATTCCTGTTGGGCCTGGTCGGCTCGCATCAGGTGGATAACGCCGCCCTGGCCGTGGCCGCTCTGGGGCTGCCCGTCTTTCATGACACGATCCAGCCCGTCGCGCTGGCGCAGGGGCTCGAACGCACGGTTTGGTCAGGGCGCTTCGAGATTCTCTCCGAGTCGCCGCTGATGGTGCTCGACGGCGCACACAATCCGGCGGGAATGCGGAAGCTGGTGGAAACCTGGCGCGCCCTGCTCGTCTCGCGCGGGCTTCCCGATGGCGGGAACGCCCATCTGGTTTTCGCTTCCGTGGCGGACAAGGACATCACCGAAATGGCGCGACTTTTGCAGCCGTTAGCGGCGCGCGTGTCGCTGGTCCGGCTCGCCAACGAGCGTGGAGCGGAGCCGGTGTCGCTCGCCGCTTTCTTTCCGGGACTGCCCGTCACCTGTTACGATTCGGTGGCCGATTTGTGGCGGGATTTGCAATCAGCTCCCACGGACGTTCCCGTGCTTCTGACCGGTTCGCTTTTTTTGACGGGGGAAGTGCTTGCCGAACGTCAGGAAAGTACGGGAGAATATCGGTTGAACGAACGTCTTGGAACGATACCCGCAAATCGCTGAAGAAACTGATCATGGCCCGTATTAGCGCCATTATTTTTGATGCCGGTGGCACGCTCATCTGCCCCGCCCAGCCGGTGGGCGAGACTTACGCGCGTTTTGCCAAGAACCACGGCGTGAAGCTGAAGGCCGAGGCCACCACCGAGGCCTTTCGCGAGGCGATGAAAAGTTCATCGCCCCGGCCCAAGGGGACGGTTCCCTCGGACGGGAACGATCGGGCATGGTGGAAGAAGGTCGTGAAAGGCTCGCTGGCCGATCGGGCTTTTGTCGATTCGCCGCAATTCGAGATCTTTTTCGAGGACGTTTATCTCTATTACGCGAAGCCCGAAGCGTGGGAGATTTATCCCGAAGTGCCCGAGGTCCTTGAGGCCCTGCGCGATTATCCGGTGGATCTCATCGTTCTCTCCAATTGGGACGCGCGCCTTCATACCGTTCTCGACGGGCTTGGGCTCGGCGAGCAATTGCCGCGGCGCTTCATCAGCTCGGAACTCGGCTGGGAAAAGCCCGATCCCGCCATCTACCGCCATGTTGCGGATGTTCTCCGCCTTCCGGCGAAATCGCTCCTCAGCGTCGGCGATGACCACCGTAACGATGTGGAAGCAGCCCGGAAAGCCGGCTGGAGCGCGGTGCAGATCGACCGCCCCAAATGCGATCTGTGGGCGGCGGTTCGGGCTTTGAAGGGCCGATAAGTTGCGGCAACGGTTGGCGTAGCGGGACTTATATTTTTCGTCCCTGATTGACGCACCCGGCGTTAATTACTAGGTTCACACGCTATGGCTTCCCCGGCTGCATTTGCAATACCACGTCGATTCGGTGAAACATCGCGCACCGATGTCTGGTGGATGCAGCCGCTTTTCGTTTTTCTCGGCTTCTCCGCCTTTATCGTTTACTCCACGTGGGCGGCATTTCAGGCCACCAGCGGACCGGTCTATTATCATTTTGGTGGGGATGGCGCGGATTATCAGTCGCCGTTTTTTTCGCCCGAGCTATTCGGCGGCTCGCCGAATGCCCTTTTTGGCAAGCTACCCCCTTGGTGGCCGGCTTTCCTGCCCTTTTCGCCCGCGTTTTTGATGATGTGGATTCCGGCCGGTTTCCGTTTCACCTGTTACTACTACCGCGGCGCTTATTATAAGGCGTTCTGGCTCGATCCCGTCGCCTGCACCGTCGGCGAGCCGCGCAAGTCTTACCTGGGCGAACGCTATCTTCCGCTGATCCTGCAGAACGTGCATCGTTACTTCCTTTATCTCGCCGTGGTGTTCATCTGCATCCTTGGGTACGACGCGTGGAAATCGCTTTGGTTCATCGGCGCCGACGGTGTGAAGCACTTCGGCCTCGCGGTCGGTTCGCTGGTGCTGATCGTCAACGTCATCCTGCTGGGCGGTTACACTTTCGGCTGTCATTCGCTCCGCCATTTGGTTGGCGGTTTTCTCGACGCGAAGTCGAAAGCCTCCGCCTGCGCGAACTGCTACAACGCGGTGAGCTGCCTGAACCGGAAGCACATGCTCTGGGCCTGGCTGAGCCTTTTCTGGGTCGGTTTCACCGACGTCTACATTCGTCTTTGCGCCATGAACATCTGGCACGACTTCCGTATTTTCACTTTTTAATCCGCAACCGAAAAGATCACCTTGGCTATCAACTACGAAACTTTTGAATACGACGTCCTCGTCATCGGCGCGGGCGGCGCGGGTCTGCGCGCGGCCATTGAAGCCTCTTCGGCCGGAGTAACGGTCGGGCTCGTTTGTAAATCACTACTCGGCAAGGCGCATACGGTCATGGCCGAGGGCGGCATGGCGGCGGCGATGGGCAATGTCGATGATCGCGATAGCTGGAAGGTCCACTTCGCCGACACGATGCGCGGCGGCCAGTACGTCAACAACTGGCGCATGGCGGAACTTCACGCCAAGGAAGCACCCGCCCGCGTCCAGGAACTCGAGGCTTGGGGCGCCGTCTTCGATCGCACCAAGGAAGGCAAGATTTCGCAGCGCAATTTCGGCGGCCATCGTTATCCGCGGCTCGCGCATGTGGGCGACCGCACCGGGTTGGAAATGATCCGCACCCTGCAGGACCACGGCATCCACCAGGGCATCACCGTCCATATGGAATGGACGATCGTCCGCCTGCTCAAGGACGGCAACCGCGTCGTCGGCGCGTTTGGTTATGATCGTGAACGCGGCCGCTTCAAGGTTTTCAAGGCCAAGGCCGTCGTGATTGCTTCGGGCGGTCTCGGCCGCGCCTTTAAGATCACCAGCAATTCGTGGGAAGGCACCGGGGATGGTCATTCGCTGGCCTATCACGCGGGTGCCGAATTGCTCGACATGGAATTTGTGCAATTTCACCCCACCGGCATGATCTGGCCGCCCAGCGTGCAGGGGATTCTTGTCACCGAGAGCGTGCGCGGTGAGGGGGGAGTCTTGCGGAACAAGGACGGCAAGCGGTTCATGTTCGACGATATTCCGGACAATTATAAAAATCAGACTTCGACCGATCCGGAGGAAGGCTGGCGTTACACGCAGAATGATAAGAACGCCCGCCGGCCGCCGGAACTGCTCACGCGCGATCACGTCGCGCGTTGCATCAACCGCGAAGTAAAGGCCGGCCGTGGCAGCCCGCATGGCGGCGTCTTCCTCGACATCTCGTGGATCAAGGAAAAGATTTCAAACGCGCCCGAGCACATCAAGAAGAAGCTGCCGAGCATGTACCACCAGTTCATGCAGCTCGCCAATCTCGACATTACCAAGGAGCCGATGGAAGTCGGCCCGACGACTCACTACGCCATGGGCGGTGTGCGGGTCAATGGCGAGACCCAGATGTCGAGCGTGCCCGGCCTTTTCGCCGCGGGCGAATGCGCCGCCGGCTTGCATGGGGCGAACCGTCTCGGCGGTAATTCGCTTTCCGATCTCCTTGTTTTCGGCAAACGTGCGGGTGAATTCGCCGCGAAATTTGCCAAGGAAAATCCCCACGTCCAGATCGACGAGGCCCAGGTTGAAGCGGCGGCCCAAGAGGCGCTTGCGCCCTTCGAGCATGGCGCCTCCACCGGCGGCAGCGCGGAAGGTCCTTACCAGGTTCAGCATGAATTGCAGAACATGATGCAGGAACTGGTCGGAATTGTGCGGACGGAAGGCGAAATGAAGCAGGCGCTGGAGCGACTCGGCACGCTCCGCGACCGCGCGGCCAAAGCCGCCGTCTACGGTCATCGCGAATACAATCCCGGCTGGCACACCGCGCTTGATCTCAAGCATCTGCTCACCATTTCCGAGGCCATTGCGATGTCGGCCCTCGATCGCCAGGAAAGCCGCGGCGGTCATTTCCGCGAAGATTTTCCCGACAAGAGTGCCGAAGCAGCCAAGGTGAATTCGGTCGTGTGGAAAGCCGAGGACGGGTCGATGAAACTGCGTCGCGAGCCGATTCCCCCGCTGCCGGAGGAACTGAAGCAGATCATCGAGGAGATGTCGAAATGAGCACGGTTACCTTCAAGATTTGGCGCTCGGGAGAAGACGGCAAGGACGGCAAGCTCGTCGAATATCAGACCGAAGCCTCCGAAGGCATGGTTGTGCTCGACGTTGTCCACAAGATCCAGGCGACGCAGGCCAACGACCTCGCCTGCCGCTGGAATTGCAAGGCCGGCAAGTGCGGCTCCTGCTCGGCGGAAATCAACGGCAAGCCCAGCTTGATGTGCATGACCCGGCTCGACATGATTCCGATCGACAAGCCGGTGACGATCGAGCCGATGCGCGCGTTTCCCCCACTGCGTGATCTCGTTACCGACGTCTCGTGGAATTTTCGGGTCAAAAAGAAGATCAAGCAGTTCAAGCCCCGTCCCCCCGACGCGCCGGACGGCACCTGGCGCATGCAGCAGGAAGATATCGACCGCGTGCAGGAGTTCCGCAAGTGCATCGAGTGCTTCCTTTGCCAGGATGTCTGCCATGTCCTGCGCGATCACAACAAGCATGACGAGTTCATCGGTCCGCGTTATCTCGTCTACACCGCCGCGCTGGAAATGCATCCGCTCGATACCGAGGATCGCATTCCCGAGTTGAAAAAGGCCCAGGGCATCGGTTACTGCAATATCACCAAGTGCTGCACGACAGTC
Source organism: Methylacidiphilales bacterium (assembly GCA_026225555.1). Classification (GTDB taxonomy): domain Bacteria; phylum Verrucomicrobiota; class Verrucomicrobiia; order Methylacidiphilales; family UBA1321; genus JABDGH01. The sequence goes on along the minus strand of JAMFSY010000124.1, from coordinate 2,854 downwards.
TGCCCCGAGCACATCACGATCACCGATAACGCCATTATTCCGTTGAAGGAACGTGTCGTTGACGAGTTCTACGATCCGCTCGGCTGGCTCTGGAAGATCATCCGCCCGAAGGGTTGATTCCGGCGCAGTTTAGCTGGTCACTCGCGGTCTGGTCGTTTAATGGAGTCGAATGACCGACAGTATTTATGTGCGCAAGGGGACCGAACAATTTGGTCCGTATAATCAGGAAACTTTGCTCACGCTGATCGGGGACGGTCACTTCAGTCCAAGCGATCTGGCCTGGCACGAGACCTCCGGCGACTGGAAGCCGCTCTCCCAAATCCTCGACCTGAAAAAGCCCGCCGCCGCGGTTCCGGCCCGGACCTCGCCCGCTGTCACGCTGAGCACCAGCGCCATCTCCAGCACGGGCCTGGTGACGGAAGTGGTGATCACGGGCGTGCAGATGAAGTTCGCCGATATGGTCCTGCTGATCTTTAAAATCTGGCTCGCTTCAATTCCCGCCATGCTCCTGATTTGGGCCATCATGATGCTGGTCATGTTTTTCGTCAGTGCTCTTTTCGGTAGCCTTTTTCTTTTGCACCATTAGGTCTTCATGAAGGCTTCCTTTCCCGAAACACCCTTTCTTATTCGCACGCCGCGCGCGCATCTCGCCGCGGTCCTGCACCGGGCCGCAGGTAAAAAACTAGTCATCCTTTGCCACGGTTTTACCGGCAACAAGATCGAGAGTGGGCGACTCTTCGTCCATACTGCCCGCGTGTTCCAGAAGGCCGGTCTCGACGTCCTTCGCTTCGACTTCATGGGTTCGGGCGACAGCAGCGGCGACTTCAGCCAGATGTCGCCGAACACGCAAATCCAGGATGCGCTCGATGTGCTGGCCTGGGCGCGACGGCGTTATAAGAAGATCGCCCTGCTCGGCTTTAGCTTCGGCGGGGGAACCGCGATTTGTGCGGCTTACCAGGCGCGGCCCCGGCCGGACGCGCTGCTCACCTGGTCGTCCGTGCCCGATTTCCGCTGGTGGAACTCTACGCCGCCTAAGGAGAAGAGTACCGGAAATCCGCTCGTTCCGGGGCCGCGCTTTTTCCGCGACCGGCCCAAAGTCAATATCCCGGAGTCCTACCAAGCTCTGGATATTCCCCGCCTGCAAATCCAGGGGGACAGGGATCTTCCGGAATTCCGGGAGCGCTTTGCCGCTTTTTGTCCCCAGAACGATCCGCTTGTTCAACATTTGGTGATTCCCGGCGCGGACCATGTCTTCACGACCTGGACCGATCGCCGCCGGGTTATTGCGGAGAGCGCGCGCTGGCTGAAAAAGCAGTTGGGCTAGGTTGTTTCCTGTGCCCGTCCGGAGACCGGGGAAAGGCTTGAAAGGTCTTTTCATTCTCATACTCTCGGCCAAATGGCCGCGGCAAACTCAGAGAGCGGTTCCTCTCCTTCCAGCGAAAAACGCCGACCCAGAATGGCCGTTTTGATTCCCTGCTATAACGAAGAGGTCACGATCGCAAAAGTTGTGGCTGATTTTCGTCAGGCCCTGCCGGATGCCGGAATCTATGTCTACGATAACAACTCCCTCGATGGGACGAAGGAGGCCGCCCGGCGCGCGGGCGCCGTGGTTCGACACGAGGCGCTTCAGGGCAAAGGCAACGTCGTGCGGCGCATGTTCGCCGATATCGACGCTGACGTTTATTTTTTGGTCGATGGGGATGACACCTACGACGCCCACTCGGCTCCGGTCATGCTGCGGGCGCTTTTGGATGAGGGGCTCGACATGGTCAGCGCCCGCCGGGTGACTGACCGTAAGGCGGCCTACCGGCGCGGCCATCGGTTCGGAAATGCGCTGATGACTTCCATCGTCGCGACGATTTTTGGAAATCGCTTCCGCGATCTTCTTTCGGGTTACCGCGTCTTCTCGCGCCGGTTCGTGAAGAGCTTTCCCGCCGTGGCCTCCGGCTTTGAAATAGAAACCGAGCTCACCGTCCATGCCCTGGAATTGCGCATGGCCACGCTCGAGATCGACACGCCTTACAAGGAACGTCCGGAAGGATCGGTCAGCAAGCTGCAAACCTATCGGGACGGCTCGCGCATCCTCATGATGGTCCTCTCTCTTACCAAGGAGGAGCGGCCTCTGCAATTTTTTGGCGGCATCTTCGTCCTGCTGACGCTTTTCTCCATCGCCATCTGCATCCCGCTTTTTATCACCTACGCCCAAACGGGACTCGTGCCCCGTCTGCCGACGGCAGTCCTGGCCGTGGGGACGATGCTGGTGGGAATTGTCAGCCTCGCCAGCGGGCTGCTCCTGGAAACGATTACCTTGGGCCGTCGGGAAGCCAAGCGGATGCGCTACCTGGAAATTCCGAGCTGGCGAGATGGGGAAGATTAAAAATTCTTTTTCTATTTAAAGACGCCGAACCGATATCCCAATGCGTCATCTTGTCTCTCGATTGAGACGGTTTAGCTCTTTTGAAGAATGCTGCCCCAAAGAGGAAATATCATAAGATGCTTAGAATTAGCGTCTTAGGTTTTTTCTATCCCTCGGCTCGCATCCTGCAGAGACGGCGTATATGGCAAAGATTTTAGGCATCGATTTAGGGACCACCAACTCCTGCATGGCCATCATGGAAAATGGCGAGCCGGTGGTATTGGAAAATTCCGAAGGCGCGCGGACAACCCCGTCCGTCGTCGCGTTTACCAAATCCGGCGAGCGTCTCGTAGGCCAGGCGGCCAAGCGTCAGGCGGTCACGAATTCCAAGAACACCGTTTTCTCCGTCAAGCGCTTCATCGGCCGCAAGTTTGCCGAGGTCAAGGGCGAGCAGGGCCGGGTGCCTTACACGATTGTCGAAGCCAAGAACGGCGACGT
>JAMFSY010000123.1 GCA_026225555.1 Methylacidiphilales bacterium | reverse complement strand
GTACGCATCTCGCAGGGCAAAGTGAACGACTTCCATCACAAATGGGCCGATGCAGAGTGCGACGCGGAAATCATTTTCGGCAGTCTTGCACAGGCCGGCGCGGATTTCATCCATGTGACCGAGTATGAGGCATGGAAGCCGGCATTCACGCCGGGAACTCCATCATTAATGCGCCTCGCTAAGCGCTACGCACCCAAAGCGGTGATCTTTGCCAATGGCAGTCTGCACAATATTGAGCAGGCTGTAGCAGCACTGGACGACGGCGCTGATATCGTGACCGTCGCCCGCGGGGCGCTGGCGAACCCCGATCTGCCCCGGCGTTTGTTGGATCGCCGCATTCTCGACAAGTTCGACCCGGTGATCCTGGGTCCTTTTGCAAACATCAAGGAAGCCGAGTTGATGATGTGAGACCACGATACGAAAGCCTCAGAGTTATCCAGCATATTTTCTGAAACAGCAATAAAGTTTTGTCAACTTATTGGATTATCGCGCCACCACTTGAGTCCTACATCTCGTTCACACCGCAACTGGCGGTTCAATCAAGGAGAAAACCATGTCGCGCATTACCGTTCCCAGCTATGAGACTGCCCCGGTGGCCTCGCAACCATTGCTCGATGCTGTGAAGAAGCAGCTCGGCGTTATCCCAAACAGCTTTCGCGTCCTGGCACTCAGCCCGGCGGCACTGCAGGGCCTGCTCGGCCTGAACGGCGCCCTGGCTAAGGCGCTCGACCTCAAAACCCGCGAGCGGATCGCGATTGCCATCGCGCAGAGCAATGACTGCGACTACTGCCTCTCGGCGCACAGCTATATCGGCTTGAACCTCGCCAAGATTGATGAAGCTGAAATTGCCCTGAACCGCCAAGGTGCCTCGGCGGAGCCCAAGGCCAATGCCGCGGTTGCCTTTGCCATCAAGGTCAACGACGAGCGCGGCAAAGTCAGCGATGCTGATTTAGCGGCCGTGAGGGCAGCCGGCTACACCGATGCGCAGATCGTCGAAATCATCGCGGTCGTCGCTGAGAATATTTTTACGAATCTCATCAACATCGTCGCCGGCACCGAGATCGACTTTCCAGTGGTGCATGCGGCTGAAGCGGCGTAATCCTGGCGGCCGTTGGCGGCGGTGTTCGCCGCCAACGGGCTTCTTTTGAATGGGAGCACAGATCATGGCCTATGGATTTCTCGACATCATGACGACCCCGGGTGTTAAAGCCGCACAGCTGGCGAATGGTAGCCGGGGGATGTGGGAAGGACTAACCCAGGACCGGAGGTTCGACCGCTTCACCGACAGTGAAGCCGCTTTTATCGGGGCCCGCGACAGTTTTTACATGGCTAGCGTGTCGGAATCAGGTTGGCCATATATCCAGCATCGCGGCGGCCCGGTGGGCTTTCTGAAGCTGCTCGATGACAAGACCCTGGGCTTCGCCGATTTCCGTGGCAATCGTCAGTATATCAGCCTCGGCAATATTGCTTCCGACGATCACGTTGCCCTTATCCTGGTTGATTATCCTCACCGCGCCCGGCTGAAAATTCTCGCCCATATGACGGCACATGATTTGAAGGCAGAGCCAGCGCTTGCTAACCGCTTGGCGCTGCCAGGTTACAAGGGGCGGCCGGAGCGCGCCTTTACGCTGCGCCTCGAAACCTTCGACTGGAATTGTCCGCAGCATATCACGCCTCGTTTCACGCAGAGCGAGGTCGAGGCCGCGGTGTTACCCCTCCGGCAGCGGCTTGCTGCCCTCGAAGCGGAAAACAATGAACTTCGCCGCCAAATAGCCGAGAATTCGAACCGGGAGCGCCCCCGTCATGAATAACCCCAACGAGTTCAGGCCGCCTGTGCCGCCGTTTATGCTGGAGACAGCAATCGAAAAAGTCCGGAAGGCTGAAGATGGCTGGAACAGTCGCGATCCCGCGAGGGTCGCCCTTGCCTACACGGCCGATAGCCGCTGGCGGAATCGTAGTGAGTTTCTGCAAGGACGGCCGGCGATCGTCGCATTCTTGACGCGGAAGTGGCAACGGGAGCTTGAATACCGGCTCATCAAGGAAATCTGGGCATTCACCGATGACCGCATCGCTGTCCGGTTCGCCTATGAATGGCACGATCAAAATGACGCCTGGTTCCGATCATACGGCAACGAGAACTGGCTGTTCGACGAAACCGGCCTGATGCGAGAACGCCACGCGAGCATCAATGATGTTCCCATCCAGCTTGGCGATCGCAAATTTCTTTGGGATTGTTCCGGGCCGCGCCCAAAGGATCATCCCGGCCTCAGCGACCTCAATCTCTAAGGAGCACTTGTCCGCTTAATTTCGCCGTCTCACGGCAAAATTGAACTTCCCAACTTTCCCGCCCAAATTGGGCTAACAGCGTCGGCTTCGCGCCTATCACGTCAATTACGTGAAACTGCCAAGCTCTCAAAAGCAGACGCCGAAGCAACGGCGTGGTTGGGCGTTGGATGAGGTGCATCCCGAGCTGCCTGTATTGCTAGAGATTGTGCAAAAAGGCGTGGTGATCGGCACCGTTCTGGCCTGCGGCGTGCGGCCGGATGTGGCGGCGGCAGGCTATGGCAGGGGTGGGGGCGGGGGCGGGGGCGGGGGCGGGGTTCACCTTCCAAACGGCATTCGCGCTGGATACTGCTGGCATAACCGTCCGCCGTGCCACTGATGGGGCTGTGCTCGGCCTGGAGCACCCGCTGCGGCAAAGCTTGGCCGCGTAAAGCGGTTGCGAATGTCCGCATTGACGGTCTGGCTCCAGAAAGCAGACGGCCTCCGGCCCGGTCCGGCGGTTAGCGGACCGCCGTCTTTGCGCCTCATGGTTGCCGTTCAGACGAGCAGCACCGTTTCTCCGAAGCGGTCATTCATGGACGCGACGGCCAGCGGCGAGGTTGCATGGCAAAGAGGTAAGCACTGGCTATCGCTCGAAAAAGCGGCTAAGTTTATACCATTTTGATATATGGATTAGATCATGGATGCTCTTACCTTCGATCAGATCAGGGTTTTTCTGTCGGTCGTTGACGAGGGCAGCTTCCCGAAAGCGGCAAAATCGCTGCAACGGGCTCAGTCAGCAGTTACCTACGCGGTCCGAAAGCTGGAGGCTGAAATCGGCGTCCCGCTGTTCGATCGTTCGGCCTACCGCTCGGTACTAACACCGGCCGGCCGCGCACTACTGACCCGAGCGCGTCGTATTGCTGAAGAAGCGGGAGCGTTCCGCGAACAGGCACGCGGCCTCGCCAGCGGCCTGGAAGCCGAGTTGAGCATCGTGCTGGACGCGCTTTATCCGATGCCTCAGATATTTGATGCGCTTCGGGCCTTCACCGAACAATTCCCGACAGTACCGCCGCGCCTCTACGTCGCGTCGCTGGGTGCCGCTGCTAACCTGGTGACCGACGGGACATGCGCCATCGGATTGCTGCCGAGCAACATTGCTGAACTCGCCGCGCTCAAGCTTACTCCGATCACCACCTTTCATCTTTGCCCGGTGGTCTCTCCATCCCATCCCCTCGCGTCGATAAAGGGCATCATCGAGCCCCACGTACTCCACCAGCATGTTCAACTTGTCTTGACGGACGCGTCAACATTGACGGCTGCGAAAGATTGGGGCGTGCTTTCCAGTCGAACCTGGCGCTTGGCCGATCTTGGTGCCAAAAAATCGATGCTGCTCGCAGGGCTGGGCTGGGGAAATTTGCCGGCGCACATGGTAGAGGACGAAATCAAAGACGGGAGGTTGATCGTCATTCAACCGGCCGGCTCCGACTCCGTTACAGCGCTGGTGCTCGGCGCTGCCTACATTTCGGAGCACAGCCTCGGACCGGCTGGACAGTGGATGCTGAATTACCTGACCTCCATAGCGAGCGTTGCGAGGTGAAGGCTAGGAATGAAGCATTGCGGGTCGGTTCGATCTCGCCTCACGCTCGCCTTCGGTGCCCGGACACCCGAGAACCCCAAAATCGACCTATCATGCCCGTCGCGTTTAAGCCTGGACTCGTTGCTTCGCCGCCGGTGCAACCCCGTTTCTTGATTAGGCGAGCATAGACCGCCCCGCCCGCCAGGCGACGCCTCGCATATAGTTGCTGCGCAGGCGCCCTACACGGCCGAGTCAAACAGTTCGTTTAACCTGCGCGTGCGGTCATCAGGCGGAACGGCTCGTTCAATCGCCCGCGTCATGCATGCTGTCAGTCATTCAGGCGCTGACTTCTGATTGCGCCATAGGTCCGGCAGCACCGTGTCCAGTAGCCCCCCAGCGCCGCGGCGTCACCGTCGCGTACCGCGCTCACCACTGCGCCAGCGTATCGCCGTCGAACAAGGCACGGTTCAGCTTGGCGTTACACGGGCGCCGAACAGATCAGTGGCGGGTCCTGAAAATGACAACGGCGTCATCGGAGCTAGCTAAGCCAACGTCTAGTGGCACGTAACGCCCTGAGATCGCGGGCTGATCGATGTCGACCGCGTACATCATCTGATTCGTATACCAAGAAGGTCTAATCTCAATTGGTTGTTTTTGGACCCAGCATCCCCAGCTCAATCAGCAATGCGCAAGTGGGAAACAGATCCCTGCTTCCGAGCCAATCCAAGAAAGGTTGCAGGATATGCCCAGACTAACTGGAAAGACCGCCGTAATCACCGGCGGCGCTACCGGCATCGGCCACGCCGCGGCAAAGCGCTTTATCGAGGAGGGCGCCTTCGTCTTCATCTTCGGCCGCCGACAAGAAGCGCTTGACGCCGCCGTGGCCGAACTCGGGCCCAATGCCCGTGCGGTGCAGGGCTCGGTCTCCGAGCTGGCCGACCTCGACAGGCTCTACGCGGCGGTGAAGGCCGAGCGCGGAACCCTCGACATCGTCTTCGCCAATGCCGGGGCGGGAAGCCAGCTTGCGCTCGGCAAGATCACTGCCGAACACATTGACGAAATTTTTGACACCAACGTGAAGGGGGCCATCTTCACGGTGCAGAATGCGCTGCCGTTGATGGGCGAGGGCGGTTCGATCATCCTGACCGGCTCGAGCGCCGGCACAACGGGTATTGCGGCAATGAGCGTCTACGGCGCGAGCAAGGCGGCGGTGCGCAACCTCGCGCGGAGCTGGGCGGAGGAGCTGAAGGGCACCGGCATCCGGGTAAACGTGCTGTCGCCCGGGCCGACGGCGACCGAACTCGCGAAGGCAGCTTTAGGCGAGGAGGGCATAAAGGTTTTCGCCGCGATGAATCCGCTTCAGCGCATGGCCGATCCCGCGGAGCTCGGGGCGGCAGCTGCCTTTCTCGCGTCGTCGGACAGCAGCTTCATGACCGGCAGCGAGCTCGCCGTTGACGGCGGCCTGGCGCAAATCTGACGCGCGGCCGGGCGCTCCATCCGATTGTTCGGAGCGCCATCGGGCTCGAAAAATTTCAATGCCGGCAGGGCTCCGACAGGGGGCTTTTTCACTCTCAACTCAAAGCGAACCTAGGAAACACGATGGCGAAGAAAAACTACCACGGATCGTGTCACTGCGGTGCGGTCGCCTTTGTGGCCAAGATCGACTTCGATGAAGGAACGACGCGCTGCAATTGCTCGATTTGCACCAAGTCGCGCTTTTGGTTCGCGATCGTGCCGCCTGAAGATTTTAGCGTCGAAAAAGGCGGAGACCAGCAGCTCGATTACTTGTGGATTCCGCCTGGCAAATCCGAGTCGCACCTTCACTATCGCTTCTGCAGGACCTGTGGTGTCCGCACCTTCGCGGAGGGAAACGGAGGCAAGTTCTACGCTGTGTCTATCGCCGCGCTGGATGGTATCGAGCAAGACGCCGACCAACTCGCCAAGTCGTTAAAGTATAACGACGGCCGTCACGACGACCTTAAGCATGCGCCGGCCGACACGCGCCTTCTGTGAACTAGGTTGGCCCCCCACGTGCGCGCGGAACCAACAGTGAAAGCAATGGGGTGGATCGGACACGATCCGATCCGAGGAATGGAGAAGTTTTTATGAGCTACGCAATTATCGGCTTCGGCAATATCGGCCAGGCCCTGGTCAAGGCATTTGCCCGCAACGGCATCGAAGTATCCGTTGCGACCACGCGCGACCCAGAAAGCTTTGCAGCCGCTGCGGCCGCGATCGGACCAGGGATCATCCCCAAAAAACTGGCGGAAGCCGTCAAGGCGGACATCGTCTTTTTGGCGGTCCGTTTCGAGTCGCACCTGGACGTCGCGAAGGCGCTGTCCAACTGGCAGGGCAAGACCATCATCGATGTGACCAATGCCTACGGCGTGGATCTAGGAGGAAAGCCTTCTTCCGAGGTCGTCGCGCAGGCCTTCACTGGTGCAAGACTGGTTAAGGGCTTCAATCATCTGGCCGCTGCCGTCCTTGACCAAGATCCAGCCGTACATGGTGGCAGAAGAGTCGTGTTCCTGGCGAGCGACGATGACGGCGCCGCAGCGGAGATTGGTGCGCTTGCGGAAAATCTTGGTTTCTCGCCGATCAAACTTGGCGGGCTTTCGGAAGGTGGACTGCTTGTGCAGGCGCGCGGAAATAGCTGGGGTAAACTGATCTTTAAGGACTTGGTCAAGTTCGACGATAAGTCGTGATCGCATAGTTCGATGTTTCATTTAATACTCAATGATCTTCATGAGGTCTTTCTATGACTTCCGCTTTAGACGACCAATCGCTTGATCAGATTTTTCACTTGGCTCGCACCTTCAACGGCTGGGCAGATCGTCCCATTGAGGACAAAACGGCGCGCGAAATCTATGACCTCATGAAATGGGGGCCAACATCTGCGAACAGCAGCCCCGCGCGATTTGTTTGGGTGCGCAGCGCCGACGGAAAGGCAACGCTCGCCGGGCTTGCTGCGGAACCGAATAAAGCGAAAATTCTGAAGGCTCCCGTCACGGTCATTATCGGCCACGATTTGAATTTCGCTGGTGAGTTACCAAAGCTTTTGCCTCACAATGCCGAGGTCATGCAGAAGTATTTTGCGGCACCAGACGTGGCCGAGGTGACGGCAATGCGGAACGGAACGCTGCAAGGCGCTTACCTCATCGTCGCTGCGCGGGCGTTGGGACTGGACTGCGGCCCCATGTCGGGCTTCGACAACGCCGGCGTGGATGAGGCCTTTTTCTCGGGCACGCGAATCCAGTCGAACTTTATCTGCAGCATTGGCTATGGCGATCCAGCTTCCGTGTTTCCGCGCAATCCTCGCCTTGGTTTTGAGGAGGCCGGCCGCTTGGC
>JAMFSY010000017.1 GCA_026225555.1 Methylacidiphilales bacterium | reverse complement strand
TTGATCTCGCGCTGGTTCCTGGTACCGAGGACTTTTTTGACAAACCATTGAATCATAAGAAAGCGGGGAAGCTGAACACTCTATCGCCCCGAAAAGAAAAGGGCATCCTAAATGTATAGGATTCACTCCGCCCCTTGGCAAGTGGGGGAAAAGAGCGTTGCCCTAATGGATTCCTGCCACTATCGTCTGAAGGTGGTTCTTCCTATGATCGATCTTTTTCGGCAGGAGCCTTCATTACCGCGCTCTGTCCTGGGCTCCGGGACTTTCCGCGTTGGATATCTCAAGGGCTTTCCCGTCATCCAGAGATAAGGGGATTGCGGATGATATTTTGCGTTTTTGAATGAGATTTTATCCCCGTCTTCATTGGTTGCGAGGTTTTTTAGCCCTCTCCGTTGTGGCGAGTCATTTGGAACATCTCGTCTCTTCCGATGTGGACACGCAACTCGTCCGTTGCGGCGTCGCGGCGGTCCCTGTTTTTTTCGTTCTCAGCGGTTTCGTAATGTTTAGAACAGTCTGGAGCGCGCCATCTGGCTTTGGACCGGCACTTGGATTCTTAACCAAAAGGCTTTTGCGAATCTTTCCTGCTTATTGGTTCTTCCTGGGACTTACCTGCCTATTCATCGTTTGTGGAGGCGTCACGTGGGACCACGCCGAAAGTCCACAAAAGGATTGGGCTGCAGGGTGGTTGCTTCTCACCCAACTTGCCCATCCGGCTCTGCCCATGGGCGTCTCGTGGTCTCTGATCTTCGAATTGATTTTCTATTATATTCTCGTCTTTCCGGTAGTCAATCGAGTCATCGGCGCAATCGCCCTCCTGATTTATTTCAGCTGGAGCATTCTGATCTGCCAATGGGTCGGAATCCACATCTATGGCCTCTCTTCAATTTGTGCCCTCTTCCTTGCCGGTCTCCTTCTTGGAAAGCTCGAACCCCGTCTTCCCAAAAATTACGCGATCTGGATGACCATCCTGCTCGCGGGTCTCATCCTGGAATTAAGCTGTGTTGTCTTGGATTTTTCTCTTTACGGATTGATCGAACGTCTCGCCGCGGTTCTGGTGGTAACAGGAGTACTTGGCCTCGAGGTCTGTCGTCCTCCCACATTCCATGGCGTTTTCCAGAGGGCCCTAGGCTTCCTGGGGACAATCAGTTTTTCCCTTTATGTGGGGCACACGATTGTGCAATCGGTTTTAGCTAGAATGAGCGGTCCGCCGACTCTCTGGACCGCGATTCTCTTCGTGACTTTCCCAGTTCTGGTGGCAGCTGGCAGTTTCGCTTGGATTGAGACACCCGCCATTAAGCTGGCTCACAAGTTGGATCGGCGATTCACGTTCGATCAAGCGAAGATCGAACGGTCGGCTGATAAACAAGAGCGGTCACCATCTCCCGGTTGAGCCTTGCCTAGCCCCGCCTCCTCGATTTTTTCCTCTCTATCGCCAGGGCATTCTAAATGTATAGGATTCACTCCGCCCCTTGGCAAGTGAGGGAAATAAGCCAGTCAGGACTTGCGGCGATAGGCCCAACGAAGGATCGGCAGGGAAAAGAAGCGATGGAGGCAGGCCGAGAAAATGAAGGCGATTGGAAAGCCGAAAAAGCCCGACAGAACGAAAAAAAGGCGAACCCCCGCCCCTCCCAGTGCGGCAAAAACGAAAGGGAGGATATGGCTGGCGACAACCGCCAGGATGGCTAAGCCCCGAATTCCATCCAGCCCCGAGAATAGATGGGAAAAGTCCGCAGGTTTTGTGTGCCAGCTTTGAAGATCAAACAGGCCGCCTACCTTCGATTGCGGACCCGGTTTCTTCATATTATCTTATTTCAAGCTTTCCATAATTTAACAATGGTAAGCCCCCCAGACTCTTACTGGGGCGCCAGGTGATGACATCTTTGTAACTCATATTCCGTTCAACCCCGTCTTGCTTCATCCCGCCGTGTTTGCCATAATCAACGCTTTCCGATGACCCCCGAATACAACGAGTACGTTCTCTCGACTGCCTACCACTCCGGTTGGATCACGGCCGAGCAATACACCGCCGCCGCCACCGCGCTCCAGTCGATGCCGCATCTTTCCGCCATCGATTTCCTGCACGAGCAGACCATCATCTCGCCGGAACAGGCCGAAGGTCTGCGTCAGGCGCTGCATCCCGCGACCGCCACGGTGGAGACCGCCGCGACCCAGGTCGATGGCGCGCTCGGCCAATCGCGACCGACGGTTGAGCAAAACGGCACGCACCATGCACCGGAACATTCCCGGGTCGAAGTCCGGCAAAACGATCTTCCCGCCGGCATGTCCGTCAACGATCTCCTGCGTATCGGCCTTGAAGCCGGCGCTTCGGACGTACACCTGGGCGTCAGCGCCCCGGCCCTCATGCGTCGCCATGGCACCCTGCAGCCGCTTTATCCCGACGCCCAGGAACTCACTCCCGCGAATACGCTGGCGCTCATTCACGGTTTTCTCAACGAAATGCAGCTCGCCACGCTGGAGAAAAACAGGGGGCTCGATTTCAGTCATGATGTGCCCGGCCTCGCTCGCTTTCGCGCCAACATCGTCCGCCAACGCAAGGGCTACGACGCCGTCTTCCGTATCATCAACACGGTGGTCCGCACCATGGACGAACTTGGCCTGCCGCAGTCGCTCAAGACGCTGACCCAGTATCATAACGGTCTCGTCCTCATCACGGGCGCGGTCGGTTCCGGCAAATCGACGACGCTGGCCGCCATGGTTGATGAAGTGAATCGGCATCGGCACGATCACATCATCACGCTCGAAGATCCGATCGAATACGTCTTCAAGCCCGCCGGTTGCCAGATCACCCAGCGCGAAGTCCACGCCCACACCGAATCATTCTCGGCCGCCCTGCGCGCGAGCCTGCGCGAAGATCCGGATGTGATCATGGTCGGGGAAATGCGGGATTTGGAAACGATCCAGCTCGCCATCACCGCATCGGAAACGGGACACTTGGTTTTGGCCACGCTGCATACCAGCAACGCCGCCCGCACGCTCGACCGTATCCTCGACGCCTTCCCCGTTGAGCAACAGGGCCAGATCCGCACCATGGTCAGCGAATCGCTGCGCGGCATCATTAGTCAGCAACTCGTGCCCAAGATCGACGGGACTGGTCGCGTGGTCGCGCTGGAGATCATGGTGAATACCCCGGCCGTCGCGAATCTGATCCGCGAATCGAAGACCTTCATGCTTCCCGGCATCATTCAGACCGGCAAAAAGCTGGGCATGAAACTGATGGACGATTCGTTGATCGAGCTCGTCGAGGCGGGAATCATTTCCCCCCACGAGGCCTTCGACCGCGCCGAACAGAAAAAGCTCCTCGAGCCTTACCTGACTTGAGGTAGCCGTCGCACGCCGTGCGGCGGTCCGGGAAAAACCAAGCTGCTATTTCTTTGCCGGCTGCAATTGCCGCACCACGATCCAGCCCACCGCGATACAGATGAGGCTGTCCGCCACGTTGAAAACGGGCCAGTGATATTGCCGGATATAAACGTCGAAGAAATCGACCACGAAACCGAGCCGGGACCGGTCGAGCAGATTGCCCGCGGCGCCTCCGACTAGGAAGCCTCCCACGATATTCGGCTCCCACGCAGCCCAATTCATTCCGCGCGTGTAGTAGAGCGTTACTCCCGCCAGCACGATCATTCCCAGCGCCACGAGCAGTCCCTGGCCGGCGAACATCCCGAACGCGATTCCCGTATTCTGCACATAAGTCAGGTTGAAAAATCCCGGGATGATCCGCATCGATTCCACGGGGCGCAGCGAGGTGACCGCCCACGCTTTGGTCAATTGATCAAGGCCAAGGGCCAGTAGAATCACCAGGTAAAAAAGAGGCCGGGGCCAACGCTTCTGCATTCGCTCTCACCCTGACATTGCGGGAACGGCAAGTCCAGCCTGAGACGATAAAACCGCGTTGGTGGGAAAGGGGGATCGCGGCTTCTAGATTACGTCCTCTGGCGCCAGGCGGCAGGGATGCGCCGCTTCGCCCTTTTCCAATTGGATGGTCGCGTGGGAAATCTCAAAGCGCTCCCGTAACGTTTCGCAGGTATGGGCCAGCAAGCCGTCGTCCATCGCGGCATCCGGTCGGACCAGATGAACCGTCAGCGCCGTTTGAGTCGTGCTCAGGGCCCAGATATGCAGGTCATGCACCTCTTTTACCCCCGGCAATGAGGCGAGATACGCCCGCACTTCCGCCACTCGGATTCCCTCCGGTACCGCGTCCAGCGCGAGATTCAACGAGTCCTTCAGCAGGCCCCACGTGCCCCAAAGAATCACGGCGTTCACCGCGAGACTTACCGCCGGATCGAGCCAAAGCCAGCCCGTCAACAGGATCGCACCCCCCGCCAACACGACGCCCAACGAGACCACCGCGTCGGCGGCCATATGCAAAAACGCGCCCCGGATATTCAGGTCATCCTTCCGCCCCCGCATGAAGAGCAGCGCCGTCCCGGCGTTCACCAGGATGCCCACCGCGGCCACCCACATAATCGTCTCTCCCGCCACGGGGGCCGGATGTGCCAGTCGCCGCACCGCCTCCCAACTGATCCCCCCAATCGCCACCAGCAAAAATCCGGCATTCGCCAGCGCCGCCAGGATCGAGGACCTTCCCATGCCATAAGTATGCCGCGCCGTCGGCAGGGACTTCACCAGTCGGCTTGCCCACCAGGCCAGCACCAGCCCCACCACATCACTGAAATTATGTCCCGCGTCCGCCAGCAAGGCCAGGGAGTGCGCGTAGAGCCCATACCCGATTTGCACGAAAACATAGCCTAAATTGAGCGCCGTCCCGACCGCGAACGCGCCCCCGAAACTCGCCGGTGCATGGCTATGCCCATGCCCGCCGTGATGATGATGCGAATGCCCGTGTCCATGCCCCCCGCAGTCATGCTCCTCATGCGAATGTTCGTGATCCATTTCCCTAAAAACTATCACGACCTTCCGCCGTTGGAAACCCAAGGAAAGAAGGGCTGGAAAAAGCTTCGACCTCCATCTTTCTTAAAAATTCTTGGAGAAGAATGGATATTTCCCGCGGGAGTGATAGAGCTTGGGCATGAGTGAGCCGAAGGAGGATGAAAAAAGTGCCGGTGTGAATGAGTTGCCTCATCGACTTCCCTTTTTGAAGGGCTCAAATAATAACCAACCTCGGTCCCGCCCCAATTTTATTGTCAGACAATTTCGGAATTCATGAAAACGGTATCGATTTGCGATAAAAAAATTGTCCTTACAAGCAACCTGTATGTCGTTGTTTTATTGGCAATTTTTGTTCTCACGACTTTTAACGGATTCTATAATTCACTCAATGTTGAATACGAGCGTAAGAAGACCACTTTTCTTGCGGATCCGTTGGATCGCCACGGTGACTTGATCAAAGCGGCCTTGGCGTTTCCTCCTTTTGTCCCCAACCACATTGCCGGGCTCGATCATTATTCTCTGCGTTTTTATAACGCTGATTTTTACCACGGTTTGGAGGGGATTGATCATAGAGAGGTGACGGGGCTGCACGTGCCCCCATTTATGCTGACAGTGCTTCTTCTTGCCAAAAGAGGCGTTCTTCTGTTTGGGCCCGTCCCCGTGATCTATTTCTTCTATGCTATCGCTTACCTGGCTTTGACCTTGGTTCTGGCTAAATTTAAGATGAATTTGGGAGAAGCCTGCCTGGGATTTATTGTCCTGGGTTTGAGTTATCCCTTTCTCATGATCATGAGTCGGGGCAACTGCGGAGCACTTATAACCTCGCTGTCTTTGATCATGTTTTTCTATGAGCTTTTCATCCGTAGAAAAATGTCTGTGGCAGCTCTCATTTTAGCCTTGGCTTTCAATTGCCGCCCCAATGTTATAGTTCTTTTTCCTCTTCTGCTAATTTTCGGCGGCCGCGGGTTCATTAAGTCCGCGGTTTTCTTCGGGGTTTTCGCTTCGATTCTTCTTTTGACGAGCTACTCATTGGCGGTTCATTTTTACCCGGGATATGATTCATCTGTTTTCTGGAAAGCCTTGAATATTTATTATAGCTTTTACGTCATCGGAATGGGTGGGGACGCATTCAATAATTCAGCTTATGGTGCCTTTAAGCCGTTCATTTATATGGGGCACTTTCCCTACGATCTTTTGTGCCAAGTGTTGCAAGGTTTGCTGGCGGTCATGACCACGTCCGTTGCTTTCCTAATCCCGCTCTTTAGCCTTCTCTACCTGCGCAGACAAATCGATAAGTACGAATTTGCCTTTGCTTTAAGCGCCTTGTCCGTGTTGGGCACGGCGGTCTTCGCAACCTATCATCTCTTTTTCTTCTTTGCCTTCGTCTTGATCGCGGCGGCCCCGTCCTTTGTCATTGATCGAAAACGGGCCCATTATCTGGTCCTGATGGCCTGCATTTTTGTTCTCGTTCCCAAAAATTATATCTTCGTGCAAGGCATTTCTCTGGAGGTCGTTCTCAATCCTCTCGTGCTGGCGGCGACCCTCATTCTAATCTTCAGAAGACGGCGACCCTGTCCGGCCAAAGACAATTTTTGGGAGACCTTGCATTGGGAGATGGATGCTGGTCCTGCCACTGGTTTTGATGGACAGGAACAACTTGAGGCTGAATGTCTCCCGCCTTGCCCCGTTCAGACTTAATCGTTAAAGTCTGCGCTCCCATGCGACACGACCTGACTTCTCTCCGCGCCCTTTACGACCAGCCCTTTTTTGACCTGATCCAGCAGGCGCGGGAAACTTATCGCGCCAATTGGGCGGAGAACGAGGTGCAGCTCTGCACGCTTCTCAGCATCAAGACGGGCGGGTGCAGCGAGGACTGTTCCTACTGTTCCCAGAGTGCGCATTACGACACCGGTCTGGAGAAAGAAACGCTTCTTCCCTTGCCCCGCATCCTGGAAACCGCCGAGCGTGCGCGGGCCAATGGCAGCACTCGCTTTTGCATGGGCGCGGCCTGGCGCGGCGTGACGGAGCATGACGCCAAATTCAAGTCGGTGCTGGAGACCGTGCGCGCCGTGAGCAAGCTGGGTATGGAGGTCTGCGTCACACTTGGCATGCTGACGCCGGAGGCCGCGCGCCAGCTTCGCGCCGCGGGCGTCACCGCCTATAATCATAATCTCGATACCAGCCCGGAATATTATCCGCAGATCGTCACGACCCACACTTTCGACGACCGATTGGATACGATTCGCTCCGTCCAGGCCGCGGGCATGTCGGTCTGTTGCGGCGGCATCATCGGCATGGGCGAAACGGAGACCGACCGGCTCAAGTTGCTGGAAGTGCTTTGTGGTTTCGATCCCGCGCCGGAAAGCGTGCCGATCAACTGCCTCATGCCGATGGAAGGCACGCCGCTGGATGGCCAGCCGCCGGTCGATATCTTCCAGCTCGTGCGCCTGATTGCCACGACCCGCATCGCTTTGCCCAAGGCGCGCGTCCGCCTTTCCGCCGGCCGTACGCGACTTTCGCGCGAGGGGCAGGCGCTCTGCTTCTTCGCCGGCGCCAACTCAATTTTTTACGGTGACAAGCTGCTGACCGCCGCGAATCCCGGCATCGATGCCGATCACGCGCTCCTGCATGAACTCGGTCTCGGCATCACGAAACCGGAACCGCTCGTGCCCGCGTAGTGCCGACCTTCATCCGATCGACGGTGATTCGCGCATCGGTCCAGGCGCTCTACGATTTTCATCTCGATACGAACAATGTCCGGCTCGTGCAACCTCCCGGCTTTGCGGTCGAAAAAGTGGAAATGCCCGCGACAATCGAAGCTGGCTCGGAGATCCGACTGACCGTTCGCGTGCTTGGTCTCGTGCGGCAAAAGTGGCTCGTCCAGTGGGCCGAAGTCAGCCCGCCGCAGGGAACTCCCCTGCGCGGTTACCTCATCGATACCCTATTGGAAGGGCCGTTCCCCGCCTTCGCCCAGGAACATCTTTTTGTGCAGGAAGGCGAGGGCGCGCGGCTGACCGATCGCGTCACGTTCCTGCCTCCCTTCGGTCCTCTCGGCTGGCTCTTGCTGCCCCTGATTTATGGCCAGCTCCATTTCATGTTTGCCTGGCGTCATCGCCGCACGCGGGAGTTGCTGGAAGAGCAGCCCTGTCTCTAGTCTCAGCCTTTCTCCCTTTTTTAGATCGCCGTGAAAATTCTCATCATCAAGCCGAGCGCCCTGGGCGATATCGTCCAGGCTCTGCCGGTGCTCACCGGCATGCGACGGCGCTGGCCTGCGGCGAAGATCGACTGGGTGGTGAACGATTCTCTGCGGGAAATTCTCGACGGTCATCCCTGCCTAAACAAGACGGTGCTCTATCCGCGTCGCCGTTGGAATTCGCCCGCGCGCCTGCCGGAGATGTGGCGCTGGGGCCGCGCCTTGCGCGAGGAACGCTACGACATCACGCTCGATCTCCAAGGTTTGATGCGGACCGGCCTCATGACTTGGGCGGCTGGCAGCCCGCGCCGCATCGGCCTGCAATCGGCCCGCGAAGGCTCGAGCTCGGCCTACACGGAAATCGTCGCCGATACCGCCATCTCGGCGGCGGAACGTTACCTCACCTGCCTCGAGTACCTGGGCATCCCCGTGCAGCCGCTCGATTTCCAATTGAAGGCCCGCGCGCCCTTGCCGGAGGCGCTGGCCAACTTCGGCCCCTACATCGCGCTGCATCCCTACTCGCGCTGGCGGACGAAACTCTGGCCGTGGCGCTATTTTCAGGAGCTGGTCGATGCCATGCCCGAACAACGGTTTGTCGTCGTGGGGGAGGGGCCCTGGTTTCCGCTGGAGGCGGCGGGGCGGCTGATTGATCTGCGCGGACAACTGAGCATCAGCTCGCTCCTCACGGTGCTTGATCGCGCGACCGCCGTGCTCAGCACCGACTCGGGTCCGGCGCATATCGCCGGGGCGCTCGGGCGTCCGACGCTCGTCCTTTTCGGCGCGACCGATTGGCGCAAGACGAAACCTTCCGGCGCGCATGTCCTGATTCACACGCGCGGCCTGTTCTGCTCCCCCTGTCTCAAGCGCACCTGCTGGCGCGACACGCCGGTGGAATGCATGAGCCTGATCGAGCCGCAAAAAGTGCGGAGTCTGCTTCTTCCCTTTTTGGAAGCAGCGCCGGTCGCCGTCTGACCTTACGGCAGGCGGGAGGCTTCCGAAGTTTCATCCTCTTCCTCCTCCTCGATCTCACGCCGCCAGGCGCGGGAAAGGAAGGGACGCAGGAAACCGTAGAGCAGGTAGGAGACAAACATCACCGCCGGCATCCACTGGAAATAGATGATGTTCAGGCCGAGCAGGACCACGGCGCCCACGAACTTCGGCAACGAGAATTGGGTACGCCAATTGAAGCCCTTGAAACTCGGATACTCAAACTTGCTGAACATCATGAACGAGAGAAAGAGCATCAGGACGACGAGCGCGTATTTCGCGTAACCGAAGATGAGGTCCTGCTCATGTTGATATTGGGAAAGAACCAGTAGTGTGATGGAGGAGATGAGCCCGGCGGCGGCGGGAATGGGAAAGCCGGTGAAATTACGCGTGCCCGTGCCGAGATTATAGGTCGACGCGATGTTGAATCGCGCGAGCCGCAACGCGCCGCAAAGCAGGTAAACGACCGCGACCAGCCAGCCGATCCGGTCGGGCAGCGCGTAGAGAACGATCTTGAAAGCGAGCAACGCCGGGGCCACGCCGAAGCTGACGACATCGGCGAGCGAATCGAATTCCCGGCCAAAGGCGCTTTCCTTCCCGCCCATCCGCGCCAACCGTCCGTCGAGCAGATCGAAGAGGCAGGCCGCCAGGATGCACTGGAGACTGGTCACATAGGGGTGCATCCAGTCCGCGCCGCCCGTGGCGTGATCGATGGAGCCCTCGAAGATTTTCAACACCGCCAGGAAGCCGAAGATCAGATTCCCCGCCGTCATCAGGTTCGGCAGGAGAAAGATCTTTCCGGGATCGTTGACTTTGACGGGTTCGCTCATGGGGAAAAAAAGATTAGCGCATCATGGCTGGGCGGGCCAGCGGGCGATGGGGGTGCTTGCTCCGCAAACGCGGTCGCCGGGTTTGACCAGCACGGTGCATTCGATGGGGACAAAGACTTCCGTGCGGGAGCCGAATCGGATCAGGCCCAGGTGACGTCCCCGAACCAGTTGGGAGCCGTCTTCCGCCCAAGCCACGATGCGCCGGGCAATCAGACCGGCGATCTGCCGGACGGCAATCGGGCCGCGCGGTGTCTCGATCCACCAAGAGCGACATTCGTTGCGTGTGCTGGCATCGACGTGGCGGACGTCAAGAAACTTGCCCGCTTTATAGATGGTGCTCTTCACCACGCCATCGAAGGGGATGCGATTGACGTGAACGTCGAAGACGGAAAGGAAGACTGCAACGCGGCGCATCGGCCCAAGATGAAAATCGGGCTCCTCCACTTCCTCAACGGTGACGACGAGGCCATCGGCGGCGGAGACGATGATGTCGGGATCGGCGGGAACTTCACGGACGGGATCACGGAAGAAATAGGTGATGAAAAGACCCAGCAAGCCGATGATCACGAACAAGAAAATGACCACCAGCCAAAGCCAGCCGGAGACGAACCAAAGGACGATAAAAAGAAGCGCCTCCACCAGATAGAGCGGAATCAAAAAGCGAAGGGATTCTCGGCGGGCGGAAGGCATAGATCGAAAGATCGTAGCATAAACTCTTGTCGGCGCGTGCGAAAATTCTCCGTCGATTGGAGATCCAAAAAACTCGAAGCTGACAGATGGAGGGCAAGTCTCGATAATCATCTGCATGTCCTCCTCATCGCTCATTCTCGCCAGCGGTTCGCCGCGGCGGCGGGAGTTGCTCGGTGAACTCGGTTTTCCCTTTGTCGTCGTCACCGCCGATGTCGAGGAACTCGATTGCCTTTCCGCGCCGAAGCTTGCGCCCGCCGAACTGGCACTCGAGAACGCCCGGCGCAAGGCCGCCGCCGTCGCGGCCTTGCATCCGGATCGCTGGGTGTTGGGTGCCGATACGGTGGTGACTCTCGATGGGCGCGTCTTCGGCAAACCGACTTCGCTTATCGAGGCCCGGGAATTTCTTCGCGTTCTTAGCGGGCGCACGCATCAAGTCATCACCGGTTGCGTGCTGAAAAGTCCCGCCGGGAAGGAGGACTCTTTTCACGAAATTTCCTCGGTGATTTTCTTCTCCTTGACGGAGGAGATCATCGCGCGCTACCTCGCCGAAGTGCATGTCCTCGACAAGGCGGGTGGCTACGCCTTGCAGGAGCGGGGCGAGTGGATCGTAGCCTCCGTCGAGGGTTCGCGGACGAACATCATCGGCTTGCCTATGGAAAAGCTGACCGGGCTTTTGCAAAGTCGTGGATTGCTCTAGGGTTCGCCTCCTCAACCTTTTGCCATGAGCAATTTCTTTTATTACTTCTGCCGCGAACTGACCTTTCTCATCCCGAGGTTGGGCTCCCGGGTTCATTGCGATGGCGTGGAAAACGTGCCTAGAACCGGGCCCGGGCTGGTCATTTCCAATCATGTCTCCCATTTCGATCCGCCATGCATGATGATCAAGTTCCCGCGCGTGGTCCACTTCATGGCCGACAAGCCACTGCTCGAGATTCCGATCTTGGGCCCCATGCTCAAATGGGGGCATGTCTTTCCGATCGACCGGACGAAGAACGACCGCGGCGCACTCAAAACGACGCTGGCTCGGCTTGAAGCGGGTAACATGGTGGGCATCTTCCCCGAAAAGGGAATTCGCCAGGGCGCGACGTCGGTCCTCGGCGGGGCGGAGTTGCCGATCGGCACTGCGTCCCTCTGGAAGATGGCGAATGTGCCGGTCATCCCGATGGTCATTATTGGCACCGACCAGCTTTACGCTCTGAAGAATTACTTTCCTTCCTCACGGGTTTTCGTCCGGATCGGAAAACCTCTGCCGCCGGATAAAAACGCCTCCCGCGAGGAATTGCGTGATCGGATTGTCATCGCCTGGCGCGAGCTTTTCGAAGGCATGAAGCGGGATTATAACATCCGTCCTGAAGAGCTTCCGCAAAGCGCGCAGGAACGCTGGGGCCAACCCGCGCCGGAACCCAAGACTGAAGTGGAGAATTAAGATTTCCTCCCCCACCGGGCGGCTATTGGGGCCACGGGATGACAGTAGCCGGGAAAGGTTATAGATTGGTGGCCATGCAGGATCTCGGTAAACTTCTCGTCGTCGTTGGGCTCCTGGCCGCGCTGGTGGGCGCGTGGCTCTGGTCGGGAAAAGGGCTCGGCTGGCTGGGACGGTTGCCCGGCGATATCTCGTATCAAAGCGGGGATACCCGGTTTTACTTTCCCGTCACGACTTGCATTCTCGTCAGTATTACTCTGAGCGCGATTGCCTGGATTCTGCGGCGGTAAACCTTGAAATAAGGAAAAAGTTGCGCCTACGGACACATTTTTCTTTGACCCCGCCTGAATTGCTTACAAAGTGACGCTAGTGAAATGGTTTTTAAGAGGGCTGACGTATTTAGCCTGTTCTGTTCTGCTGGCCCATGCCGATCAGGCAGGGGATCTCTATACCAAGGGCACCAACGCGCTTTCGCAGGGTGATTACGCTACGGCGGCCCAGGCCCTGGACCAGATCATCACCGGTTACCCCACCACGCCGAACATCGATGCGGTGCGGATGAGGGCCGGTTTCGCCTATTTGCAATTGGGCGACTACCCCAAGGCGATTGATCGCCTGTCGAAGGAGACCACGCCGAGCGCGCCCATGGACAACAAGGCCACCGCGCTTTTTTACCTGGGGTACGCGCAGCTTTTACAGGGAGGAAAGCTGACCGGGGATTCCCAACGTAACGCGATGTTCGCCCAAGCGGCAAACACGATGACCCAGCTGCTCAGCTTCATCAAGGCCAACCCCTCGCCCGATAACAACGGTTACCTCGCGGAGGCCTATTACAATCGCGCCCTGGCCGAGTTCTATAAGGAAGATCTTCACGCTGCCGAAGCCGATGTGCAGGTCCTGGTCGGGCCGAGCTTCCAGGCCAATCTACGCCGCAACGATTATTACCTGCTTTTGGGCAACCTTTATGCGCGGGAAGCCAGCGAGGCCATGACCGCCAAGAAGTCCGCCGATGAAGTGAAGCCGCTGGTCGCCAAGGCGATTGAGGCCTTTGATCATGTGGCGAACGATCCCAACGCCCTCGTCCAGGCCAACGACGCCAATGCGGCGGAGGCTGATATCCTTTATCTCGCTGCTTCCCTCGACTTGCCCGATACCAGCGGCTATCAAAAAGCGCTCGACGCTTACCGGAAAATCATCCGCAAGGACGACCTCGTTCAATTGCAACAGACGCGGCTGGATCAGCTCAAGGCTCAGAGCCAATCCCAACTGCAAGGCTCACAGGGCGCCACTTTGGCGACGGAAAACAGCCGATTGATCGATCGGGAAAACGGCCGCTTGCAGGACTTGAAGAGTGGGCCCGATCCGATCATCCAGGCCCTGATCCGCATCGCCGAATGTTATAATACGATGAAGCAGGGCGACGAGGCCCGCACGGTGATCCATCGGCTGGCCCACGCCACATTGACAAAAGAGCAGCAGCAGGAAGTCGATTTCGCGCTCATTTATTCGTACGTGCTCGGCGGCCAGACCGACAAGGCCGACAAGGCGTTGACCGATTATCTGGCGAAGCATCCTGGCGATCCGCAGGCCGAGGGACTCAGCGTGCAGATGGCGAAGAGCCTGATGGACCGCAAGGATTACGCGGGCGGGCTTTCCCAGGCGAATCGTAGCCTGAAGGATTTCCCGAATGGAAAATATGTGGGCGAAGCGATCGAGATGAAAGCCCAGGCCCTGAAAAGTCTCGGTCGTTTCGATGAAGCCAAGAAGGTGGCCGACGATTATCTGCAGGCAAATCCGAGAAGCCCGGTGGCCATCGGCTTGTTTATCAGCGATGCCCAGGTGGCAACGGCCCATGGCGACCTGAACGGTGCCCTGGCCGACTATGCCAAGGTCAAGGACAACACCAGCGCCACGCCGGAGATTCAGGCCGCCGGTGATATCGGCTATATACAAACGCTGCAATCGCTCGGACGGATCGATGATGTCATTGCGGAGAGCAAGGCCTTCACGGCGAAGTATCCCAACAACCCGGACCTGCGCAGCGTGCTCGTCATGCAGGGCGTCGCGATGGACCAGAAGCACGATCCCGGCGCGGTGGCCGCGTTGCAGGATGTGGCGAAGAAGTTCCCTCAGGACGACGCCAATTCCCCCGCGCCCTTTGCCCTCTTCTACGTCGTCAATATTTACCAGCGCGCCAACAATATCCCGGCGATGATTCAGGCGGCAAACGACCTGAAGAAGGCTTTCCCGGCGCAGTATAAGTTGCTGCTGCAGGCGGCCGACGCGGTCAGTGCTGTCGATGTGAAAGAGAAGAAGTTCGATCTCGCCATCGCCGAGTACCAGCCGTTGGCGGATGGCACCGATCCCGAAGTTTCCGCCGTTGCGCGCACCAAGATCGGCGGCATCTGGCTCAAGGCCGCGAAGGCGCTCGGCCCTTATCAGTCCATGCAGGAAGACGCGCAACGCGCCGAGGCACAGAAGCGGCTCGGTTCCGCGGAGCAAGCCTTCGTTGGCGTGTTGAAAAGTTCGCCCGATCAATTGAAGGCAGTTGATAATGCGTTCCAGGGCTTGGACGATGTCCTCGCGCAACGACGCTCCTGGGGCCTGTTGAAGGAGCCTGATTTTGACGCCTATCTCGACAAGGTCACCGCTGATTTGACCGATCCCGACATGAAGGCCCGCGTGGAACTAGCCAAGGCCGGCTTGGTCTTCATTATCAAGCAGGGGGAGAAACAATATCCCGCAGCGCTGGCCCGCTTTCGCGCGGCAATCACGGCGAGCCCGAACCTGCACCTGACCCGGGTCGAGGCGAGCCAATACGGCCAACTGCTTCTCGCCGCGAAGGACTACACGACGGCCGAGCAGGTCTATACCGCGTTGCTGGAAGGCGATCCCAAGGACCAGGAAACGCAGGCCGACGGCGATTACGGCCTGGGCGCGACCTACCTCGCGCAGGGTGACGTGGCCAAGGCCGCGACCTATTTCGCCGCGATGAAAAAGCTGCCCGGCGGCGCGGCCTGGCATCCTCATATTCTCCAGGCCAATTTCGGCCTCGCGCTGGCGGGCGAGCAATCGGGCCAGCCGAACGATCTTGCGGCGGCGAAGGCGACCTACGCGGGCCTGATGCAGGCCTCCCAGGCGGGGGTGGAGCTTCAGGCGAAGGCGATGCTCGGGTATGGTCGCATTCTCCAAAAGGAAGGCGCGACCACGGCGCCCGTGGTGCCTGGCACCATCGAATACGCGGTCCACTATTTCCAGCAAGTGGATACGATCTTCGGCGCGGCGGTTCCTGAGCTGAGCGCGGAGGGGCTTTACGACGCCGGTCAGGTCTATGACAAGGCGGGCGACAAGGCCAACGCGAAAAAGCAGTACGACACCATCCTGAAGAATTACTCGACCTCCGCGCCCGATTGGGCGGCCAAGGCACAGGCGGCCGGCGGTAGCTGAGGAGCAAGCCTGTGCCAACCGCCCTGCCGCGCCCGGAACGCGCGAAAGCCATCTGTGAAATCCTGGCGCGGGTCTATCCCGACGCGCATTGCGAGCTGACGTTCTCCAATCCGCTCGAGTTGCTTGTCGCGACGATGCTCTCCGCGCAATGCACGGACGTGCAGGTCAACAAAGTCACGCCCGCGGTCTTTAAAAGATACCGCACCGCGAAGGCCTACGCGGAGTCGGATTTGCCGGAATTGGAGCAGGATCTCCGCGCCATCGGGCTTTATCGCGCG
Organism: Methylacidiphilales bacterium; assembly: GCA_026225555.1. Taxonomy (GTDB): domain Bacteria; phylum Verrucomicrobiota; class Verrucomicrobiia; order Methylacidiphilales; family UBA1321; genus JABDGH01. Next base: position 58,592 of record JAMFSY010000017.1, on the reverse strand, counting down.
AAGGCGAAAAACATCCGAGCCGCCTGCGCCATTCTCGTGGAGAAACATGGTGGCGAAGTCCCGCCCACGATGGAGGAACTGGTGAGCCTGCCCGGCGTGGGGCGCAAGACGGCGAATGTCGTTTTGGGCAACGCCTTCGAAATCAATGTCGGCGTGGTGGTCGATACGCATGTCGCGCGGCTTTCGATGCGGCTCGGGCTCACTCGCGAAACGGATCCGAAGAAAATTGAACCGGCTTTGATGAAGTTGGTGCCGCAGGAGGATTGGACCCTCTTTTCCCACTGGCTGATCTTTCACGGACGGCGTTGCTGCAAGGCGCTCAATCCCGATTGCCCGAATTGCGCGCTAAAAGACCTTTGTCCGAGTTATCCCAAGTTCATGAAATTGCGGGAGAAGCGGGGAAGGTAAGGGGACGGCATGATCTCCCGTAAATCAACGGTTTGAGTTCCTGGCCAGTTAGGGCATACTCACTCCTCCCATGAATCCTTCCCCCGCCAAACCTCGCGTCCTGCTCGGCATGAGCGGTGGTGTCGATTCGTCGGTCGCGGCCTACCTGCTTAAGGAGCAGGGCTACGACGTCGTCGGCGTAACCATGAAGGTGTGGCCGCAAGATTGCGTGTCGCGGGCGGAGGACAAATGTTGCGGGCCGCAGGCGGTTGCCGACGCGCGCGGCGTGGCCCATGCGCTGGACATTCCTCACTACGTCGTCGATGAGGCGAACGAGTTCGAGAAGATGGTCATCGATTATTTCACCAGCGAATACAAGGCGGGTCGGACGCCGAACCCGTGCGTGATGTGCAACGAGAAGCTCAAGTTCGGCAATCTCCTGACCAAGGCCAAGGCGCTCGGCGCGAGCCATGTCGCCACCGGCCATTATGCGCGGATCGAGCACGGCTCGGATGGCCGCGCGACGCTCTTTCGCGCGGTTGATGCCCACAAGGACCAGTCTTACTTTCTTTTCAGCCTGCGCCAGGAGCAGCTCGCCTCGGCCATCCTGCCGCTCGGCGGCCTGACCAAGCCGGAAGTGCGCGCGCTGGCGAAAAAGATGGGGCTGAAGACTTACGACAAGGAAGACAGCCAGGAAATCTGCTTCGTGCCGGGCAACGACTACACGGCGTTTTTGAAATCGCATCTGGGCGAAAAGGAGTTCCATCCCGGCGGCATCTATTTTAAGGACGGCACGAAGATGGGCGATCACGAGGGCATCGAATTTTATACGGTCGGCCAGCGCAAGGGCCTCGGCGGTGGACATGGCCGTCCCGTCTATGTCATCGATATCGACGCGGCGCGGCAGCGCATCGTGGTCGGCGATTACGACGACCTTTTGCGCCGCGATTGTTACCTCGCGCAGACCAACTGGGGCGAGGGGGAACTCGCCGGGCCGGTCGAGGTGACGACGAAGATCCGTTATAATTTTCCCGCGGTCCGCGCCATGCTGCATCCGTTGCCGGATCGTCGCGCGCGCCTGGAATTCATCGAGCCGCAGCGCTCGGTCAGTCCGGGCCAGGCCGCCGTTTGTTTCGTCGGCGACCGGGTGATCGGCGGCGGCTGGATCGAGCGGACAGAACTGGCGGCTGCGCCGGAACCGGCGGCACAGTTGGTATCCTAGGGTAGGAATGGCAGTCCCGCCCGACTTTCCATTCAAGGAAGATCGGTACTTTTGCTTGCCTGATCGGAGGGCGAACGTGAGACTGACTGATGCCCACGAAAGGTCGATCGGAACTTAAGGGGCAAACATGTCTTCGGGGGCTGGCGGCGCTGACAGTCTTTATTGCGCATGCGGAGTTTTTTGGGCTTTTCCCGGAATGGCCGTTGCTTCGGAAAATTTACGGCGTTTTCCTGTGGAACAACGAGGCGGTGGACCTCTTTTTTGAGTTGAGCGGATTCATTCTCTGCTACGTCTATTTCGACCGTAAGTTTGCCTGGCGCGATTATTTTGCCGCCAGGGCGGCGCGCATTTATCCCCTTTATCTCATCGGCATGGCCGCCATGTTGGTCATGAACCTATTGGCTTTTCTAAAGACCGGATCCGCGTCGCCCGATCTGAATCCGATCGTTATTCTCACCAATTTATTCCTCGTCCAGGATTGGCCGCTGCTTCCCCACTTCGATGTGATCAATCCGCCGACATGGTCGATTTCCATTGAGATATTTTTATATCTGTTCGTCCTTCCCGCGCTCTGTCTGTTGGGGACGCGCTGCTCGATTCGAACGAAAATCGTACTGGCGGTTCTCCCGGTAATAATCAACGCGGCGATGCTTTACCACTTGCGAGATCAACCTTCCTGGGTGCTGACGGTCGGGCCGTTCAGCCCCTCCCGGGGCATCCTCTGTTTTACCTCGGGCTTTTTTGTTTGTGTTTTCGGACTCAAAAGCGGATTCAAGGAGCTTCTCTCGAAAACCGGGGAGATTTTGCTTCTGATAGTTGTCGCTTCTCTTCTGTGCTTCCAATTTCCCTTCAATCGAAGCCTGGCGATCCTATTTTTCCCGGCCCTGGTCTATTTGTCCGCTCAGAAGGAGTCGATCCTGTCGAATGTCCTCTCCAGGCCATCCCTTCATTGGCTGGGAGATATTTCCTATTCCATTTACGTCTGGCATTGGCCCGTTCTCAAGGCCATGACGGTCATCATGGGATTGCGGAAAATAGGTACCACGGCATCTCTTGGCCTTCCCTCTTACCCGGGGCGGTTTTTCTTTATTATTTTAACAATTGGATTGGTCCTGGGCATCTCGCATCTATCCCACTTTTATTTTGAAAGACCCGTGGGTAGCTGGATGAAAAGAAGGCTGAGAAGAGAATAAAGGCGTGGGCGTCGTTCCCCATGGGTCTCGCCAAATAAAAAAACCGCCGCCCGGTTAAGAGCGGCGGTTTTATTTTAGGAAACCGGTTTTAGGTATTCGCTTTATCCGCGTCGGTCGGCTTCTCCGGGGCCTTGTCTGCCGGTTTTTGGCCGGGGCCGGGCAGGGCATCGAGCTGCTTCTGCTGGTCGGCATCCAGGATCGGCTTGAGCTTGGCCTTGAGATCCGTAAAGGCTTTTTCGCGGGCTTGGCGCTGGGCTTCCATATCCTTCTGCATTTGGGCCACCTGGGCCTCGATGATCGGCTTGATCTTGCCCTTCTCATCGTCGGTCAGGGTCAGTTGCTTGGTGAGATGATCCACGATGCCATCGGTCATCTTGGCGGGATCAGGGGGTGTGCGATCTCGGCCGCCCATCATGCCCATACCCATGCCGCCCCGGCCGTCGCCACCGCGATGCTCACCGAAGCTTCGGCCTCCCTCTTTGCCGCCCTCGCGACCGGGGCCGCCATCCCGGCCTTCGCCGCGGAATCCGGGCCGATCCATGCCCATGCCTTCATGGCGATCTCCGCCAAAGCCGCGTCCGCGATCCCCGCCGCCGGGACCACCCCTTCCTTCACCACCGAAACGACCGAAATGATGGTGATGATGGAAACCACCGCGGAATCCTTCCATCTGGGCGCCGCCCCGATTCTGTTCGCCGCCATGGCCGTGCCGTTTGTGGTGACGATGATGCGCGATAAAACAAATCAGGATCAGCAACAGGATGAGGCCATTAAGGGCAATGCTGGCGATGGTCAGGGTCCAAAGTCCGCGCAGATGGTTGTGGGTCACGATCACGGTCTTTTCCGTCGTCACGGGGGGAGTGGGATTTTCGTTCATAAATCGGGGGGAGTGGGGTTAAAGGTTGTGGGGCATTATCTGCCCTTATGGGAGATGACCCCGCCTCGGAAAAAGTGGTTACAATTATTTATTGGGGAAGTTCCGAAAAATCCGCATTGCGTGCGGGCCGCGACACGCGAAAGTAACCGGATGTCCGTTGAGTATGTCCTGAAGAAATCCACCGCCGCGCCCACGGCGCAGATCGATTATCGCGGGGGGCTCAACGATGAACAGTATGCCGCCGTGACGGCAAAGCCGGGGCCGATCCTCGTCATCGCGGGCGCGGGTAGCGGCAAGACGCGAACGTTGACCTATCGCGTGGCCTACCTGATCGAAAACGGCGTCGAGCCGGAGAACATCCTGCTGCTGACCTTCACGAACAAGGCGTCGCGTGAAATGCTCGACCGCGTGGGCAGCCTGTTGCCGCTCGATATCTCGCGCATCTGGGGCGGGACGTTTCACTCCGTGGCGAACCGGCTCCTGCGGCGGCACGCGAACGCGCTCGGGTTCAGCAGCGATTTCACCATCCTTGATCGTGACGACGCGGCTGATCTCGCCGTGGCGGCATTGAAGGCGACGGGGCTCGATCCCAAGGACAAGACGCTACCGAAAGGCGCGGTGCTGCTCGATATTTTTGGGCTGGCCGCGAATACCGAAAAGTCGATCGCGAGCGTGATCGAGAGCAACTACCCCTACTTCAGCCCCATCGTCAGCCAGCTCGAGGCGGTCCATCGCGTCTTCCGCGACCGCAAGAAGGTCGACAACGTGATGGATTACGACGATCTGCTCGTCTACGCGCTGCACCTGCTCCGCGATAATGAGGACCTGCGAAAATTCTACCAGGAACAATTTCAGCACGTGCTGGTCGACGAGTACCAGGATACGAACAAGATCCAGGCCGATTTCATCGATACGATCGCGGCCTTCCATCATCAGGTCATGGCGGTGGGTGACGACGCCCAGAGCATCTACTCATGGCGCGGGGCGAATTTCGAGAACGTGCTGAATTTCCCACAACGTTATCCCGGCACCCGGGAGATCCGCATTGAGACGAATTACCGGAGCACCCCGGAAATCCTGACGCTGGCCAATTACGCCATCTCGGCGAATACGAAGCAATTTCCGAAGAATCTGCACGCGGTGCGTCCCGCTGAAAAATTCTCCAAGCCTGCGCTGATCTGCCTCCAGGATGGCAACCAGCAGGCAGCCTTCATCTGCCAGCGCATCGAGGAATTGCAGGAGGAGGGGACCGACCTGAACGAGATCGCGGTGCTTTACCGCGCGCATTTCCACTCGATGGAATTGCAGATGGAAATGACCCGGCGCCAGATGCCGTTCGAGCTCCTGAGCGGACTCCGCTTCTTTGAGCAGGCGCATGTGAAGGACGTGGCCTCCTTCCTGAAATTCGCGCTGAATCCCAAGGACGAACTTGCCTTCAAACGGATCGCCGGATTAATGCCAGGTGTGGGCCAGCGCACCTCGGACAAGCTGTGGGAGAAGCTCGCGAAGGGCGATATGTTCGCCACGTTGGAGCCGCCCGTGAAAGCCGCCGAGCCGTGGAAGCAGTGGGTGGAAACGCACGCGCAAATCACCGCGCCGGAATTACGCGGCCGCGCCTCGGAACAGATCCAGATCGTGATCGACGCGATCTACGAGGATTACATGAAGACGAAGTTCCCGAACTTCCAGTCGCGGCTCGAGGACTTGAGCCAACTGCGGGCCTTCGCGCAGAACTTCGAGCGGACAGAGGAATTCCTCGCCCAGCTTGCCCTGATGACGAATGTCGATGGCGGCCCGCGCAAGGAGAACCACCTGCGCGGCCAGCCCTGCATTCGCCTCAGCACGATCCACCAGGCCAAGGGGCTCGAGTGGAAAATCGTCTTCGTCATCATGCTCTGCGACGGAATGTTCCCGGCGGCGCGCTCGACGGAAACACTCGAGGGCGAGGAGGAGGAACGCCGCCTCTTTTATGTCGCCGTCACCCGCGCCTGCGATGAGCTTTACCTGACCTATCCAACCATGCGGGCCTCGGCCTCCTTCGATGAGCGCTGGCAGGAACCGTCGCGGTTCGTCAGCAATTTCCCACGCGGAATGGTCAATGAGTGGAAGATCAAGCCCGCCGCGCCGGCGTGGGGTTAACTTCCCCCGCTTCATCCGCATTTGCCCAGGCACCCATCCCGGGCTAGGTTTCCCCATGCGGTCCCATTTGACGCATGATCTCCAGGCGGAACGGGAACAGATCGTCTCCCATCGTTCTGGCTCCGGCGTGGCTATTGTCGATCTCGGCTCCTATCCGGCGTTTGTCGCGGAGGGCTTCGATCGCTTTGACCTGATGCAACATCTTTGCCGTCAGACGGAGGCGCTCACTGCCATGATGTGGGAGGTCCCCGACATGCTGCTGAATCTCCAGCTTATTCTGTCGCAAGACCCGCATGCCGTGGAAGATCTGGCCGCTTCGGGACATCGCGTGGTGGCGGGAGGGGCGGTACGTTCCTTCGGTCAGCTTTGCCTGGCCAGCCATGAAAGCCTGCTCGATTGTGCGGGGCATCGTCATCGTGACCTGCTCCGGCATCGCCGCCGCGCCGACGAACTCAGCCCGCGCCTGCTACTCGTTCCCTCCGGGGTTTACGAGGTCACCGTCTTTTCCGGACCCACGCCGTGGCGCTGGACTGGGGAGGGGAGCCGGGCCTCGAATCCGGATTATATTGTCGTCTTGCGCCATTTTCCGCACCCCGCGCCGAGGCTGCAGCCGGTGCGGCTGGCCGGGCTGGCCATCGCCGGTTTTTGACTCCCGCTCAGAAAAACTGTGGGCATCCAGGATATTTGAGTAATTCTCTTAAAAATTCTCTTGCACGCTTTTTACTTTATGAGATGATCCTTGTCCCTCGCAAAACGAGGGAGGCTGTTTAATCCGCTAAATGCGCTTAACCGGGCCTGAGTGATGAGGAAGCGTGTGACGGTTGGCCGATGGCCCATTGTCCTCCATGCGAGCTTCAAAAGCTTAGCACGCCACCTAAATGGCGTGTTTTTGTTTTGAAGCCCGGTGGGCCCACGTTCTCCGCACCACCCGAAAATTGGATTTTAAGACTTAGATAACCCCAAAGAAAACCAGGAATGCCCACGATCAACCAGCTCGTCCGCAAGGGACGCCGCAAAGTCGTCGTCAAGACGAAGTCCCCCGCGCTTAAAGGCGCGCCGCAACGCCGCGGCGTCTGTGTGCAGGTCATGACCCGCACGCCCAAGAAGCCTAATTCCGCGTTGCGCAAAGTCGCCAAGGTGCGCTTGACCAACGGCCAGGAAGTCATCGCTTATATTCCCGGCGAGGGGCACAACCTGCAGGAACACTCCATCGTCCTGGTGCGCGGCGGCCGCGTGAAGGATTTGCCCGGTGTTCGTTACCATATCGTTCGCGGTACGCTCGACGCCCTCGGCGCCGCCGGCCCCAGCAACACGAACAAGCTCACCCGTAACGTTTCTCGTTCCAAGTACGGTGTGAAGAAGCCCAAGAAGGGCGCGGCTCCCGCCGACGCGAAGAAGAAATAACCCCCTTTCGTTAAGCCCCTAAACTCCTACCTATATGGCCAGACGTCGCCGCGCCGAAAAGCGCCAAATCATTCCCGATAGCCGCTACGAATCCCAAGTCGTGGGCCGCCTCATTTCCGCGATCATGCAGCGGGGCAAGAAGTCCCTCGCTCAGCGCATCGTCTACGGGGCGATTGATTCCGTGAACGAGAACAACAAGGACGGCGATCCGCTCGACATCCTGACCAAGGCGCTCGAGAACGTGAAGCCCCGCCTCGAAGTCAAGTCCCGCCGTGTCGGTGGCGCCACCTACCAGGTTCCGATGGAAGTTCCCCCGGAGCGTCAACTGGCTCTCGCCATGCGCTGGATGGTCGGCAATGCTTCCAAGCGCAAGGGTGTTCCTCTTCAGAAGGCCCTTGCTTCCGAGATCAAGGAAGCCTCCAACGGCCAGGGCAATTCCGTCAAGAAACGTGATGACGTGCATAAGATGGCGCAGGCCAATCGCGCGTTCGCCCATTTCCGCTTCTAATTTTTTTTAAGTAACCAACCTCTCCCACCGAAACTCCTATGGCCACTGCAACCGCTACACCTGCTACCCAGGCCAAGAATCCCAATTCGCCCAAGCGCCCCTATCCAATGGAGCGCACGCGCAATATTGGTATTGCCGCGCACATCGATGCGGGCAAGACAACGCTGACCGAGCGTATTCTTTTCTACACCGGCGCGATCCACAAGATCGGCGAAGTGCATGAAGGCACGGCCGTCACCGACTGGATGGAGCAGGAACGCGAGCGTGGTATCACGATCACCTCCGCCGCCACCACCTGTTTCTGGCCGGCGCGCAAGGAGGACGGGATTTTCAAGCTGTACGAGGGACAGAAGTTCCGCGTCAATATCATCGACACTCCCGGTCACGTGGACTTCACCGCCGAAGTGGAGCGCTCGCTCCGCGTGCTCGACGGCGCCATCGCCGTGTTCTGCGGCGTCGCCGGTGTCCAGCCCCAGTCCGAAACCGTCTGGCGCCAGGCCAACAAGTATGGCGTTCCCCGTATCGCTTTCGTCAACAAGATGGATCGCGTCGGCGCCAATTTCGACAACGCTATTCATGAGATGCGCGACAAGCTCGGCGCGAATGCCTGGCCCGTCATCATGCCTTGGGGCGCGGAAGACCAGCTCCATGGCCAGATCGATATCGTCAACCAGAAGGCCGTCCGTTACCAGGACAACGACAAGATCGGTTCTGTTTATGAACTCGTCGAAATTCCTGCCGAACTCAAGGCCAAGGCCGAGAAGGCGCTCAAGGAATTGATCGAAGCCGTCGCGGACAAGGACGAGGAAATCGGCACGATGTTCCTCGAGGAAAAGACGCCGACCGCCCAGCAGCTCAAGGCGGGCATTCGTCGCCTCACCATTGACAACCAGTTTGTGCCCGTCGTCGGTGGCTCCGCCTTCAAGAACAAGGGCGTCCAGTTCCTGATCGACGCGGTCATCGATTATCTCCCCGGTCCGCTCGACATTCCTCCCGCCGTGGGCATTAATCCTCACAACCGCGAAGAAAAAGTCCCGACTCCCCCGGACGACAACGCCAAGTTCTGTTCGCTCGCGTTCAAGCTCTGGACTGATCCTTTCGTCGGCAAGCTCGTCTTCTTCCGTGTCTATTCCGGCACGCTCAACAAGGGCACCACGGTTTACAATCCCCGCACCAACAAGCGCGAGCGCATCAGCCGCCTCGTCCAGATTCAGGCCGACAAGCGCGACGAACTCGATGTCGTCTACGCCGGTGACATCGCCGCCATCGTCGGCATCAAGGACGTCAAGACGGGCGACACGCTTTGTATCGAAGATTTCGATATTCAGCTCGAGCCGCCTTCCTTCCCCGAGCCCGTTATCTCCATGGCCATCGAGCCGAAGACCAAGGCCGACCGCGAAAAGATGGGCGAGGCCCTCGGCCGCCTGGTCGAGGAAGATCCGACTCTCACGGTCAAGACCAACGAGGAAACCAGCCAGACGATCATCGCCGGCATGGGCGAACTTCACCTCGATATCATCATGGACCGCATGCGCCGCGAGTTCAACGTCGAGACCAATGCGGGCGCGCCGCAGATCGCTTATCGCGAGACCATCACCAAGGAACACGAGGGCGAAGGCAAGCTCGTCAAGCAGTCGGGCGGTCGCGGACAATACGGCCACGTCGTTCTCGAAATGAAACCGCAGGAACGCGGCAAAGGCATCGAGATCGAAAACAAGGTCGTCGGCGGCAACATCCCCAAGGAATACATTCCGGCCTGTAAAAAGGGCATCGAAGAGGCGCTCCTCAACGGCGTCATCAACGGCTCGCCCGTCATCGACGTCGCGATCCACATTACCGATGGTTCTTATCACGAAGTCGATTCCAATGAATTGGCGTTCAAGCTCGCGGCGATCTTTGCCGTGCAGGACGCGATGAAGAAAGCCGGCCCGATTCTTCTCGAACCGATGATGAAGGTGGAAGTCTCCACCCCCGACGAGTTCCAGGGCGACATCATTGGCGATCTGAGCCGCCGCCGCGGCAAGATCATGAACACCGAAAGCAAGAACAAGACGACGAACGTGCATGCCGAAGTGCCGCTCTCCGAAATGTTCGGCTACGTCAACAACATCCGTTCCATGTCCAAGGGCCGCGCGGCCTACACCATGGAGCCTTCGCACTTCGAACAGGTTCCGGCGCAAATCGTCGCCCAGATCACCGAGCAAAAGAAGGGTAAATAAATTTATGGCCGAAACCCGCATCCGCATTCGCCTCAAGGCATTTGACTATCGACTCCTCGATCGCGCCGCGACTGAGATCGCCGAGACCGCTTCCCGTACCGGGTCGGTCGTCGCCGGTCCCATTCCGCTCCCGACCAAGATCGAGCGTTACACGGTGAATCGTTCCCCCCACGTCGATAAGAAAAGCATGGACCAGTTCGAAATGCGCACTCACAAGCGCCTGCTCGACATCATCCAGCCGACCGCCAAAACCGTCGATGAGCTCAAAAAGCTCAACCTTCCCGCCGGTGTCGACATCAAGATCAAAGTCTAATTTAAGCACCTCTCATGAGCATTGGAATTTTAGGACAAAAGGTAGGAATGACCCGCGTCTATGACGACGCCGGGACCATCACGCCCGTCACCGTCATTCTCGCCGAACCCAACGCGATCCTGCAGACGAAGACCATCGACAACGATGGCTATTCCTCCATCCAGGTCGGCGTTTTCGACCAGAAGGAACATCGCGTCACCAAGCCCGAGCTCGGCCACTTCAAGAAGGCCGGCTCCGCGCCGAAGCGTTTCGTCCAGGAGTTCCGCCCCGCCATCGGCGAGGAGCTTCCCACGGAAGCGCTCACGGTCACCCGCTTCAAGCCCGGCCAATTGGTCGATGTCATCGGCATCTCCAAGGGCAAAGGCTTCCAAGGCCCGATGAAGAAGCACAACTTCCACGGCCAGGGCGCCGCCCACGGTTCGAAGACCCACCGTCGCAACGGCGCGATCGGTATGCGCTCCACCCCGGGCCGCATTTACAAGAATCATGGCATGGCCGGTCACATGGGTGACGAGAAGGTCACGGTCCAGAATCTCCGCATCGTCCAAGTCCGCGAAGCCGATCACGTTCTGCTCATCAGCGGCGCGGTCCCCGGACCGAGCGGCAGCTACGTCGTCGTCCGCACGGCGATCAAGGGCCAGCCCAAGGCGAAGGCCGTCGTCGCCGCCAAGGCCGTCAACCCGATGAAGGCCTCCAAAGCCAATAAATAAACGACCATGAGCTTTTCCCCTCTTTCCACCAAGGACGCCTCCTCCAAGCTGAAGGTCGATCTCATCGAGAACGGCATCGGCACGCAGGCGCTGCACGAAACGGTTGTCGCCTATCAGGCCAATCGCCGCGCGGGCACTCACTCCACCAAGACCAAGGCGACGGTTGCCGGTTCCGGCAAGAAGCCCTGGCGCCAGAAGGGCACCGGTAACGCCCGTTCCGGTTACAAATCCTCCCCCGTCTGGAGCGGCGGCGGCGTGGTCTTCGGACCTCATCCCCGCGATTACTCCAAGAAGACGAACAAGGCTGTCAAGCAGCTCGCGCTCCGCAAGGCGCTCAGCTCGCGGATCAACGCCGGCGAGGTTTACCTCATCGACCCGATCACGCTCGACAAGCCGAAGACCAAGGACCTCGTTTCCAAGCTCACCGAGGGTGGACACGACGCCAAGGCCAGCGCGCTCTTTGTCATCGAGACGCCCGACCAGAATCTTTACCTCGCGTCCCGGAACCATCCGAAACTCGACACCGTCACGGGTGATCTCGTCAATGCCGAGCAGATCCTTCGTTACGACCGCATCTTCATCACCGACGGCGCGCTCGGAAAGCTCTCCGCCCGTCTCCAGAAATAATTCCCATGCGCGATCCACTTCTTATCGTCAAATCGGTGCGCGTCACCGAAAAAGGCACCACGCTCGCCGAAAAGCACAATCAGTATGTGCTCAAGGTCGCGCCCAGCGCCACCAAGCAGGAAATCAAGCACGCGGTGAAAGCGCTCTTCCAGAAGACTGCCATCCGCGTCAACACCATGCAGGTCGCCGGCAAGCTCAAGCGCCGTCACGGCGGCCAGGATATGGGCCAGCGTCCTGACTGGAAAAAAGCCATCGTCACCCTGAAAGAGGGCGAGAAGATCGAACTCGTCTAACCGAATACCACCATGGCACTAAAAACTTTTCGTCCCCTCACGCCTTCCCTCCGCTTCACCGAGCTGAGCGGCTTCGAGGAACTCACGCGCGGCAACAAGCCGGTCAAGCATCTCACCGAAGCGATCAAGAAGTCGGGTGGCCGCAATAATCGCGGTCGCGTCACTTCCCGTCACATCGGCGGCGGTCACAAGCAGCGCTACCGTTTCATCGATTTCAAGCGCAACAAGATCGGCATCAAGGCCGTGGTTGAAGCGGTCGAATACGACCCGAATCGCACTGCCAACATCGCCCTCCTCAAGTACACGGACGGCGAACAGCGCTACATCATCGCGCCCGTCGGCCTGACGGTTGGCTCGACGCTCTCTAGCGGTCCTGCCGCCGAGCCGATTGTCGGCAACGCGCTCCCGCTCGAGAACATCCCGCTCGGCGCGGCCATTCACAATATCGAAATCATCCCCGGCCGCGGCGCCCAGATCGGCCGCACCGCCGGCAGCAGCGCGACCATCATGTCGGTCGATGCCGGTTATGCGCAGGTCCGCCTGCCTTCCGGTGAAATCCGCAAGATCCACGCGAAGTGCTACGCCACCATCGGCCAGGTCGGCAACATCGAGCACGAGAATATCTCCCTCGGCAAAGCCGGTCGTTCCCGCTGGCTCGGACGTCGCCCGCATGTGCGCGGCATGGTTATGAACCCGGTCGATCACCCCATGGGTGGCGGCCAGGGTAAGAGCAAGGGTGGCGGCGGACGCCAACATCCTGTCTCGCCCTGGGGCCAGGCGGCCAAGGGTCTCAAGACCCGGCCGAAGTACAAGCCCTCGAATAAATTCATCGTGGAACGCCGGAAGAACAAGAAACACTAACGCTTATGTCCCGTAGTCTCAAAAAAGGTCCGTTCGTCGACGATCACCTCCTGGTGAAGGTCGATAAAATGAACAGCGCGAACACGAAGAAGCCGATCAAGACCTGGTCACGCCGCTCGCTGATCACGCCCGATTTCGTTGGCCACACCTTCCTGGTCCACAACGGCAAGATTTTTAATTCCGTGTTCGTGACGGAAAACATGGTCGGGCACAAGCTCGGCGAGTTTTCCCCCACGCGCACCTTCAAGAAACACGGCGCCCACACCGAGAAGGCTGCCGCCAAGTAACGGAGAACGCACGGAACGCTTTTTGCACATTTTACCGCAGCGGGTCGGGGCCTCGGTCCTGCTCGCTGCTTTCCTGACTCTAAACCCGTCGGGAACCTTGTCCGCTCAGCCGGACTCGGATCGCTCTTTGAATGCAGATAAAACGGTAACGGAGCCCGCCTCCGACGCCCCCACTGCGACCACGAATGCCGCGCCGGACGTCGGACCGAACTTCGCCGCCCAGGACTTGAAAACCGGAACAGGGAGTACCAACTCCACCTCCGACCTTTCCGGCCTGACGCGCGAACAACTCGAAGCGCGGGTCAAGACCCTCACGGATGAACTCGCCACGGCCACCGCCGAATCGGAATCATTCCGTGAGCAATGGCAGGACCTCAAGCTGCGGGATGAAGCCCTCGGCGTCGATGCCCTGACGGTCGATGACCAAAAGCTGGAAGACAAGCTGGTCCAGTCGGTGAAGGAATTGTACCAGAGTGAGATGAAGCGCCGCGAGGCCCTGCAACTCCTCGACAAACTCCTGACCTCGACCCAGCAACTCATCCAGACGGCTCCAAAGGAAGACCCCAAGACCCGGGCCGATTACGAGGTTGCCTCTCGCGCCGCCAAGGATTACCTGGCGGGCCGCAACGGGGCAGCGATTCCTCTTGGTGAAACGCTGGATGATGGCAAGATCACCGACCTCAATCCGGGGTTGAACGCCGTGATCCTGAACCTCGGCAAGAGCCAGGGAGTGAAGGAGGGAATGCCCTTCGTCATTTATCAGGACAACACGGAGATCGGCACAGTGAAAGTGGTGCTGGCGCGGGACCTGATTAGTGCGGCGCTGGTGGAGAGCCTGAAACCAAAGGCCGTTTTGAGAGTGGGCGACCGAGCGACCGTGGATGCACGGCAGTAGGAAGCCTCAAAAAGATTTTTGATAGAAAACAGATTTAAGATTAGCGACAGAAAATAATAGAAACGAACGATATGGACGTTAAAGCTGAACATAGATACGCGAAGATTTCCGCCTTCAAGGTGCGGGAAGTCACGCGCGAGATCCAAGGACTGCCCGCCGAGGCCGCCCTCGAGATCGTGCGCCTCATTCCCAAGAAGGCCTCCCGCCTCATCGGCAAGGTCTTGGCCTCGGCCATCGCGAACGCGGAGAACAATAATAACCTTCGCGCCGTGAATCTCGTCGTGAAAGAAGCCGTCGCCGGCGAAGGCCCGACGATGAAGCGCATGCATACCCGCGCCCGCGGCGGTGGTGCCCGCATCAACAAGCGCACGGCCCATATCAAGATCACTCTCACCGAAGCCGAACCGGTCGAAAAGACGGTCAAGCCCAAGGGAATCAAGAAGAACAAGCCCAAGCCTTCCGCCGCCCCCAAGGCGACGAAGGAAACCGCCGCCCCGGCGCTCACGGCCCCCGAACCCGACATCAGCCAGCTTCGCGCCGAAAGCGCGGATGCCACCAGTCACTCGCTCTCCGCCGGCGAACACCCCGAAAAGGTGACGTCCTCCGAGACCCTCTAAACTATCCAATCCTATGGGACAAAAAGTTAATCCAATCGGCTTTCGCGTCGGCTTCAACCGCGCGTGGCGCTCCATGTGGTACGCCTCGAAGAAAGATTTCCCCGTCTATCTTTACGAGGACGCCATCATCCGCAAATTCATCAAGAAGAAGCTGGAAGGCGCCGCCGTTTCCAAGGTCACCATTGAGCGCGCCGCCAACCGCGTCCGCGTCAATATTCATACCGCGCGCCCTGGCGTTGTCATCGGCCGCAAGGCTGCGGAACTCGACAAGCTCAAGGACGAGATTCGCGCCATCACCCAGAAGGATCGCGAGATCCTCGTCGATGTGAAGGAAATCAAGAATCCGGAACTCGACGCCCAGCTCGTCGCCGAAAATATCGCGCTTCAGATCGAACGCCGCATCACTTCCCGCCGCGCCATGAAAAAGGCCGTGCAGACCACGATGGACATGGCCGGTGCCGAAGGCATCCGCGTCCGTTGCTCCGGCCGTCTCGGCGGCGCGGAAATCGCCCGCACGGAAGAATACCGCGAGGGCAAGGTGCCGCTGCACACGCTGCGCGCCAATATCGATTACGGCTTCGCCGAAGCGATGACCGTTGCCGGCAAGATCGGCATCAAATGCTGGATCTGCCGCAAGGACGAAACCGTCCCCGCCACCCCTAATTCCTAGACGTTATGCCTCTTCTCCCCAAACGCGTTAAATACCGCAAGTCCCAGCGCGGCAGCCGCAAGGGCACTGCCTCCCGCAACATCTCGATCGATTTTGGTTCCTACGCGCTCCAGACTCTGGAACGCGCCTGGATCACCAACATCCAGATCGAAGCCGCCCGTGTCGCGCTCACCCGCAACATGAAGCGCAAGGGCAAGCTCTGGATCCGTATTTTCCCCGACAAATCGGTCACGTCCCGCCCGCCGGAAACCCGAATGGGTAAAGGTAAAGGCGCGCCCGAATATTGGGTTGCCGTAGTCAAACCCGGCAACATTTTGTTCGAGCTCGACGGTCTCTCCGAGACGGTTGCGCGCGAGTCCCTGCGCCTCGCCGCCACCAAGTTGGCGATCCGCACCCGCTTTATCACCCGTGCCGGAAGATTTTAAGCTTTATGAAAATTGTTGATGCCCGTAATCTGACCGACTCGGAATTGGTCGCGAAAAAGAAGGACGCCCGCCAGGAGTACTTCAACCTTCGCCTCCAGCAGCAGACCGGCGCGCTCGAAAAGCCGAGCCGCCTGAATGAACTGCGCAAGGATGTGGCCAAGTTGGAGACCGTTCTGAGCGAACGCCGTCTGGGCCTCAAGGTCCAGAGTCGCACCGCGAAGAAGTCCGCCACCACGGTGGACAAGAAGAAGAAATAGATTTTAAGAAATGACCGCCATGAGCAACGAAACTACCAGCCCGGCCCCCGCCGAGACAAAACCCGCGCGTAAGGAACGCACCGGGGAAGTCCTCGCCAACAAGATGCAGAAGACCATCGTCGTCCGTGTCGAGCGCCGCGTGCCTCATCCCAAGTTCAAGAAGATTGTTCGCGTGCACAAGAAGTTCTACGCCCATGACGAAAAGAGCGAAGCCAAGCCCGGCGACCGCGTTCTCATCCGGGAGACTCGCCCGATGAGCAAACTCAAGCGCTGGGAGCTCGTCTCCGTCATCAAACACTAAACTGCCATGATACAAATTCGTTCCTGGGTCGATATCGCCGATAACACGGGCGCGCGCCGCGCGACCATGATCGGTGTGATCGGCAAGAAATCCCTCGAAGCCGGCATCGGCGACATCATCACCGCCAACGTCAAGGAAGCCGCCCATGATGGCACCGTGAAGAAAAGCGAAGTCGTCCGCGCCGTGGTCGTCCGCACCCGCCAGGCCATCCGCCGCGGTGACGGTTCCTACCTCCGCTTCGACAACAACGCCGTCGTCATCATCGACAAGGATTCGAATCCCCGCGGCACTCGCATCTTTGGACCGGTCGCCCGCGAACTGCGCGAAAAGAATTTCATGAAGATCATTTCACTCGCCCCGGAGGTCGTCTAGCCATGGCTCTCTACCGCACCAACAAGCCGCGCAACCCGCAGGCGAATTTCCACGTCAAGAAGAACGACGAAGTCGTCGTCCTCTCCGGCACGCAGCAGGGCAAACGCGGCAAGATCCTCGAAGTCCTGCGCGATCGTAACCGCGTGATCATCGAAGGCGTGAACTTCATCAAGAAATCCGCCCGCAAATCCCAAGAGCAGCCCCAGGGCGGCATCGTGGAACGCGAAGGCGCCCTTCACATCTCCAAAGTCATGCTGGCCTCCGACTACGATAGCCGGAAGAGCTCGGCCCCCAAACCGGAAGAGGCCTCGGCGACCAAGCCCGCCAAAAAGACCTCCGCCAAAGGAAAGAAGTAAGCCATGCCCGCCGTCCCCACTAAAGAACCCGTCACACTCGCCCGCGAGTACAAGGAAAAGATTATTCCCGCGCTCATCGAGAGCCGCGGCTACAAGAACGTGATGGAAGTGCCCAAGATCCAAAAGGTCGTGGTCAACTGCTGTATCGGCTCCGCCGTCGACACCAAGGTCGCCCTGGAAGACGCCTTCAACGAAGTGCGCATGGTCACCGGCCAGCAGCCCGCCAAGACGAAGTCCACCAAGAGCATCGCGAATTTCAAGTTGCGCGAAGGCCAGGAAATCGGCGTCAAGGTCACGCTTCGCGGCGCGATCATGTACGAGTTTCTCGAGCGCCTCATCCGTACCGCCTTGCCCCGCATCCGCGATTTCCGTGGTGTATCTCCCCGCGCCTTTGATGGCCGCGGCAACTACACGCTCGGCGTCAAGGACCAGACCATCTTCCCCGAAGTCGAGCTCGACAAGGTGAAGCGCAATCTCGGCATGGATATCACCATCGTCACCACCGCCAAGAAGAATGAGGAAGCCAAGGAGCTTCTCGCCCTCTTCGGCATGCCTTTCTCCGACCGTAAAATAGCAACATCGTAATCCCCCTATGGCCAAGACAACCTGGATCGTTAAGCAAAAGCGCAAGCCGAAGTTTTCCTCGCGCGCCTATAACCGCTGCAGCCTCTCCGGCCGCCGCCGCGCCTATATGCGCAAGTTCGGCCTGAGCCGCATCGCCTTCCGCGAGCTCGCCCTGCGTGGCGAAATCCCCGGCGTGACGAAAGCCAGCTGGTAATCCCTATGCAAACCGATCCTCTCGCCGATTTTCTCACGACCATCCGTAACGCGTCGCGTACCGCCAAGACCGAAATCCGTGTCTCCTGGTCCCGCATGCGCAGCGACGTCGCCCACGTTCTGAAGAACGAAGGCTACGTCCTCGAAGTCGAAAAAGTGTCTGACAAGGAAACGAAGGCGGGCCGCCCCGAACTGCGCCTCAAGCTGCGCGGCACCGGCAAGACCCGTTCCATCACCCAGATCACCCGCATCAGCAAGCCGGGCCGCCGTCAGTATGTCGGTGCCGGTGAAATCCCCCGCGTCCTCGGCGGCATGGGCATCTCGGTGCTCTCGACCCCCCGCGGCGTCATGGCTGGCCATCAGGCCAAGAAACAGAACCTCGGCGGCGAACTGCTGCTGACCGTTTACTAAGAGTCTCGACTCGCAATCAGGAAAAATATATGTCCCGTATCGGCCAAAAACCCATTCTCGTTCCCGACAAGGTGAAAGTCACCGTGCAGGGTCCTCTCGTGAACATCGAAGGGCCGCGCGGCAAGCTGCACCACACGCTGCCTACCGGCATTGAAGCCGCTCTTGAAGGCAAGGAACTCCTGGTCAAGAAGACCGGCGAGACCCGCCAGCACAAGGCGCTCCATGGCCTCTCCCGCTCGCTCCTCGCGAATTTCGTCCAGGGCGCGCATGAAGGCTTCCAGAAGAAGCTTGAGATCCAGGGCGTCGGTTTCAAGGCCGCGCTCACCGGCAAGGCGCTCAACCTCAATCTCGGTTTTTCGCACCCCGTCGTTTACACCGTGCCCGATGACATCAAGGTCACCGTCACGGACAACACCAACATCCTCGTGGAAGGAGCCGATAAACAAAAAGTCGGCGCCGTCGCCGCTGATATTCGCGCTTATTACCCGCCGGAACCCTACAAGGGCAAGGGCGTGCGCTACGCCGGCGAACAAATCATCCGCAAGGAAGGCAAGACTGCCCAAAGCAAGTAAAGGAATCGTATGGCCAAAATAACTTCCAAAGCCTCCCGTATCCGCACCCACGTGCGCGTGCGCATCAAGGTCAAGGGCACTTCCGAGCGTCCCCGTCTCGCCGTGAATTTTTCCGGCAACCACATTCGCGCCCAGGTGATCGACGACGTCACCGGCAAGACTCTCGTCAGCGCCTTCACCACCGAGAAATCGCTTCTCGAATCGAAACTTCGCCCGAACGTCAAGGGTGCCGAGGAAATCGGCAAGCTCGTCGGCGAGCGCGCCAAGGCCAAGAACATCAGCAAAGTTGTTTTCGATCGCGGCGGTTTCACCTATCACGGAAAAGTCAAAGCCCTGGCCGACGCTGCTCGCCAGACCGGCCTGCAGTTTTAATTTTACCCTCAATCCCCTATGCCCCCGAACGAAGCTACCGATCAGAAAATTGTCGACGAAACCGTGGTGCCCAACTCGATTGTCGAGAAGGCCCCCGTCGATGCGCCCGCGCCCGCCCAGGCCGATGCCCCCACTGCGCCCGCCGCTCCTGCGGTGACGGCTCCGGCTCGTCCGGCCGATTCGCGTGGCGGTGATCATCGCGGCGGCCCTCGCGGCGGCGGCGGAGGTGGTGGACGCGGCCGTGGCCGCGGACCCGGTGGCAATCGCGGCCCTCGCGGACGCGATGAGCAAAAGTCTGATCTGCTCGAAAAAGTTGTTTTCATCAATCGATGCGCCAAGGTCGTCAAAGGCGGTCGCCGTTTCAGCTTCAGCGCGCTCCTCGTTGTCGGGGATCGCAAGGGCAAGGTCGGCGTGGGATTCGGCAAGGCCAATGAGGTCACCGAAGCCATCCGCAAGGCCACTGACGCCGCGCGCAAACATCTCGAACCCGTCTCGCTCAAGGGCACGACGATTCCTCACGAAGTCCTCGGCCAGTTCGGCGGCGGACGCGTGTTCCTTCGTCCCGCCTCTCCCGGTACCGGCCTGATCGCCGGTGGCGGCGTCCGCGCCGTGGTGGAAGCAGCCGGCATCAAGGATCTGCTCGCCAAGTCGCTCGGCTCGGGCAATCCCGCGAACGTGGTCAAGGCCACGCTCGATGCCCTCAAGCAGCTTCGTCCGAAAGAGACTATTTTCCAGCTTCGTGGCAAGACGATCAAGACGCACGCGCCCGCCGTAACCACCGGTGCGGAAGGTGCCGCCGTTGAATCCAAGGAAGCCGCCGCCGAAACCGCCCGCGCCTCCAAGGGCAAGGGTAAAGCCAAGGCTGACAAAGCGCCCAAGGCCAGCACGACCGACAGCGATCCCGCGCTCGCCTCCTAACCGAAAGTAATCATCATGCCCTCCTCGATCCGACTTCATAATTCCAAACCCCGTCCCGGCTCCCGCCATCGCGTCAAGCGCCTCGGCTGCGGCGAAAGCTCCGGCCACGGCAAAACCAGCGGCAAAGGCCACAAGGGTCAAAAAGCCCGTTCGGGCGGCAGCATCCGTCTCGGTTTCGAAGGCGGCCAGATGCCGCTGATCCGCCGGTTGCCCAAGCGTGGTTTCAACAACGCGAATTTCAAGATCAGCTACGCCCCGGTCAATCTCGGCGAACTCGAGAAGCTCGAAGTCTCCGGCGTGATTGACCAGAAGGTCCTGCGCGATGCGGGCCTGGTCAACGGCACTTGGGACGGCGTGAAGATTCTCGGTGATGGCACCTTCAGCAAGAAGCTCTCGCTCAAGGTTGACGCGATCAGCGCTTCGGCTCGCGAGAAGATCGAAAAGGCGGGCGGCTCCATCGAGATCGTCGCACTCAAGGTCTATCCCGCGCGCAACAGCGCCAAGAAGATCGCCAAGACGTCCCTGCCGCCGAAGAAAAAGGCGTCAAAGAACTAAGAAATCAAACTAAGAGCTCAGAACTGGAACTAAGAACTGGATTTGAAACGAAAGTTTCGCTTCAGTGTCCGTTCTTCGTTCTTAGATCATAGTTCTTAGTTTCCACGCACCCGCCATGCTTTCCGCCTTCGCCAACTGCTTTAAGATTCCCGAGCTTCGCCAGCGCATTCTGTTCACGCTTGCCTTGGTCGTGATCATCCGCATCGGCGCGGCCATTCCTTGTCCGGGGATCGATACCAACGTCCTCGCCCAGTACTTCCACTACGTCGTCGAGCGTGATCCGAACAATACCGTCATCGGTATGTTCAATCTCTTCAGCGGCGGCGCGCTGGAAAACTGCGCGGTCTTCACGCTCGGTATCATCCCTTACATCAGCGCGAGCATCATGCTCCAGTTGATGACCGCGGTCGTGCCCAGCCTTGGCAAGCTCGCTCGCGAAGAAGGCGGACGTCAGAAAATCACCCAGTACACCCGCTACGCTACGATCGTTATTTGCGTCGTGCAGGGTTTTTTCTACGCGCGGCAGTTCGAGAATCCCGAACATAGCCAGCTGCTATCCGGCATCTCGGCCGTTACTTCCCGTTATGGACCGCTCGTGCCCAATCCCGGCGCGATGTTTGAATTTACCACCGTCATCAGCTTGCTCACCGGCACGCTTTTGCTCATGTGGCTCGGCGAACAGATCACCGACAAGGGCATCGGCAACGGTATCTCGATGGTCATCACCGTGAACATCGTCTCGCGCCTTCCCGCTGCGTTACTACAGGGTTGGCAGATGCTCACCGGCACCGGTGGCGGCAAGGAATCGGCGAGTCCGATTCTGGTGGTCCCGCTCCTCCTTTTCCTTTTCGGCGTCATCGCCGGCACGATCGCCATCACCCAGGCGATGCGCAAAGTCACGATCCAATATGCCAAGCAGGTCCGTGGCAATAAGGTCTACGGCGGCCAGAGCTCGTTCCTTCCTTTGAAGGTCAATTACTCGGGCGTCATGCCGATCATCTTCGCTCAGTCGATTCTTATTGTCCCTGCGTTCATGATCCAGATTCTGCCTCCGAGCGTCAGCGGCGCCGTCTGGGCCCGCGATCTCGTCAGCTCGCTCACGGCGGGCGGTACGCTCTACTATCTGTTCTACGTGAGCATGATCTTCTTCTTCTCCTACTTCTGGGTCTCCTTCATGTTCAATCCGATTCAGATTGCCGAAGACGTTAAGCGCAACGGCGGCTTCATTCCCGGCGTCCGTCCCGGCGCGCCGACGGCTGATTTTCTCGAGTACACCATGACCCGTCTCACGCTCGCGGGCGCGATCTTCCTCGCCGTCCTCGCCATCCTGCCGCAGCTTGCGCAGCACTGGCTCGGCGTGCCGGTTCTCACCAGCCAATTTTTCGGCGGCACCAGCTTGCTGATCATGATCGGTGTCATGCTCGATACCATGCGCCAGATGGAAACCTATTTGCTGCAGCGCCACTATGATGGTTTCCTCAAGAAGGGCCGCATCCGGGGCCGTTCCGCCGGAGCCCCGCCGGTGCTCGGGCAGGGGCATGCCATTAGCCCGACGAATTATGTCTGGCTTTACGCCGTAGTCGCGGCGCTGCTTGTGATCGGATCCGTCCTTTCGCTCACCTCCTCCTCCACCACCACGGCATGGATTTACCTCCTGATCGTTGCGGTGATCGCGGTGGCCGGTGTGCTGGTCGCCCGGAGAAAATAGTTTTAAAATGCCCTGCGGGGCTTGTGTCGAACTCTGCCTCGTAAGATAGTCCCTTTTCGTCGTGAGCATCCCCATTAAAACAGCCGAAGAAATCGAAGGCATGCGGCGCAGCTGCCGCGCGGCCCGTGAAGTCCTCGAGGAAGTTTCCCTCGCCGTCGTTCCCGGCGTTTCCACGGGCGAGATCGATAAACTCGCCGCCCGCCTGATCAATGATCGCGGGGGCCGCAGTCCTTTTCTCCATTACCGGGGATTCCCCGGCCACATCTGCATTTCGGTGAATGATGAAATCGTGCACGGGATCGGCGGTGCCCGCCGCATCCAATACGCCGACATCGTCAAGCTCGACATCGGCATCGTCCTCGACGGCTGGGTCGGCGACACGGCCACCACTTTACCCGTCGGCGAAATTCCGGCCGCCACCACCCGTCTCTTGGATAAAACCCAGGAAGCGCTCGCCATTGGCATCGAGCAGGCCCGGGCCGGCAACCGCGTCCATCATATCTCCGAGGCGATCGAAAAATTTGTTGTCAGCAACGGCTATAGCGTCGTCCGCGAATTTGTCGGCCACGGCGTGGGCCGCGCGCTCCATGAAGAGCCGCATGTCCCCAACTACGGTCGCGAGGTCAAAGCCAAGCTCAAACCCGGCATGACCATCGCCATCGAGCCGATGGTCAATCTGGGTCGCGCTCAGGTCCGTCAACTTGCCGACGGTTGGACCGTCGTCACTGCCGACGGCAAACCTTCCGCCCATTTCGAGCACACCGTTCTCATCACCGAAGATGATCCCGAGATCCTGACCTGCCTGCCGGCGACGGCCGTGCGCCGGTAGCCGAACTGCTCCACGCGCCCGGTTTTCTTGTCTTTGACTCCGGAATCGCATTCGATATCCATGACCCACGCCGATCAAATCGAGTCCCGCGCGACCATCGCCGAAGTTCTCGACCACGGCGCCTATCGCGCCGAACTCGCCAACGGCCATGCTTGCATCGCCCGTCCGCTCAAAGGTCAGAATCAACCCTACGCGCCCGGTGACATCGTCCTACTCTCCTTTCACCCCGCCGATCTCTCCCGCGCGCGGATTTTGAGTCCAGCGAAGTAACCGGCGTTCTTTTTATTCTAAATGGGCAGAGAATAAAAAGAGCTTTGACTTCGACTCATTGAGATATATTTCGACGCGGTCAGATGGAAGATACTGCTTTTCGCTTGCTCGAAATGAATTGATTTTCGAGGCTCCATTCCGTCCACCATCCGCGCCGCATGCCTTCCCTTCCTTATTCGCCCGAACGGATTGTCAGTCTGTTTGACGAGATGCCTAAAACCTACGGTGCCGTAAATCTGATCTCATCTTTTGGTTTCAGTCACCTTTGGCGCAAGGCCTCGGTTTTAAGTCTTGATCCGATGATGAACCACAGGTGTGCCGATCTGATGTGTGGGATGGGGGAGGCGAGCGTCTTGATGCTTAAGGCGGGTGGACCGTCACTAAATGTCGATGCGGTCGATTTCTCTCCCGAGATGACAAAACGATGCCGGAAGACGGTCTCTCGCCTGAAGGCGGGAAACATCTCTGTTCACACCCGGAATATCTTTGATCTCCCTCGGGTTGCGGTTTATGACCGAATCTGCTGCTCGTTCGGACTAAAAACTCTCGATGAGGGGCAATTGGCCCAATTCGCGAGTCTGATTAGGACCCTCCTCAGGCCCGCAGGAAAAGCTGCTTTTGTGGAGATTCATGTGCCAGAACAGCGTCTCTTTCGGGACCTCTATCTCTTTTATATTCGCCACGTGATTCCTTCTATTGGCCGGTTATGCCTGGGCAATCCGGACTGCTATCGCTATCTGGCCCGGTACACTGAGGATTTCGCTCAACGCGATTGCTTTGCCGATTATTTGAAGGAAGCGGGGCTCAAGGTAACCGTCCGCCCCCTGTTCTTCGGGTGCGCGCGCCTCTACTTTGCCGAACTGCCCGAGCTGATTTCTCCTCGGGGAAAGGGGATCGTAGGGGCGGATTCCCCTCGCCATTGAGAGGGAAAGCGAGGTCAATACCAATCGGCGAAAAAACTTCAACAACGCACTTGCCACGCACCGGTGTTTTGATAGTCTTTTACCCCTGCGACTTGTCGCGCACGAGGCTATTGCCTTATCCGCGTCGGGGAACAGCCCATCCTTTTAAGAGCTAAATATATGAAAGTTCGCGCCTCCGTCAAACGCCGTACCTCGGACTGTCAAGTCGTCCGCCGGAAGGGCCGTGTCTACATCATCAACAAGAAAAACCCGCGCCTCAAACAGCGCCAGGGCTAAACCCTTCCCATTCTTTATGCCTCGTCTTCTCGGTATCGATATCCCCGGTGAAAAGCGCATTGAAGCCGCTCTTCCTTACATTTACGGCATCGGCCCAACCCGCGCCAAGCTCATCCTGGAACAGGCTGAAATCAGCCCCGATGTGCGCGCCAAGAGCCTGAGCGATCAGCAGCTCAACCGCATCATCCAGATCATCCAGGAAAACAAGTACGTCATCGAGGGTGATCTCCGCCGGGAATTGCAACAGAATCTCAAGCGCCTCCAGGCGATCAATTGCTACCGCGGTATTCGTCATCGCCGTGGTCTCCCTGTGCGCGGTCAGCGCACCGGCACCAACGCCCGCACCCGCAAAGGACCTCGCAAGACGGTCGGCGTGCAGCGCAACAAGGACGCGAAGGCCGGCAAGGTCTAATCTTTAATTTTTACGAACATGGCTGACGAAACTCCGAAAACTCCCGCCGCCGCTCCTGAAGCGGCCGCTCCCAAACCCGCCGCCGAGAAAAAGCCGGCTGGCGAAAAGAAATCCACCGCCGAAAAGAAGGCCGCCAAAGGTGCTGCCGCAACGGCCGCCGCCGTCAAGCCGGCCGATCAGATCTCGACCAGCCTGTCGCTCGATCCGAACGACATGGAAAAGCCCAAGATCGTCAAGGCCAAGGGCAGCAAGAACATCTTCACTGGCATCGCTCACATCTCGGCGACGTTCAACAACACCATCGTCTCCATCACCGACATGGCGGGCAACGTCATCGGTTGGTCCTCCGCCGGCAAGTGCGGCTTCCGCGGCTCGAAGAAGTCGACTGCGTATGTCGCCCAGGTCGTCGCACAGGACGCCTCCCGTCAGGCCATGGGCCATGGGTTGAAGGAAGTTTCCGTCCGCGTCAAGGGACCCGGCACCGGCCGCGAATCGGCCATTCGCGCCCTCCAGGCCATCGGCTTGGAAGTCACCTCCATCACCGACGTTACCCCCGTCCCGCATAACGGTTGCCGCCCCCGCAAGCAGCGCCGCGTCTAAGTTCTCCACCTTTTAATTTACTCTTATGGCTCGTTATACCGGACCCCGCACCAAGAAAAGCCGCCGCTACGGCGTACCCCTCTTCGGCCCTCACAAGGCCCTCGAACGCCGCAACTATCCGCCCGGCATGCATGGCGACAAAGGCCGCCGCAAGCAGTCCGAATACGCCACCGCTCTCGGTGAAAAACAGAAGCTCCGTCTCATGTACGGTCTGCTGGAACGCCAGTTCCGCCGCTACTTCGAGACCGCCCTCCGCCGCCGCGGCGTCACGGGCGAAACGCTTCTCCAGTTGCTGGAGACGCGTCTCGATAATATCGTTTTCCGCCTTGGCCTCGCCAATTCCCGTCGCGCCGCGCGCCAGATGGTCAATCACGGCCACATCAACGTCAATGGTCGCCGCGTCAGCATCGCCAGCTACAACACCAAGGTCGGTGATGTGGTGGAAGTGCGGAACAACGCCGTCTCGCGCCAGCTCGGCACGCGCGGTTTGAACGCCACGCAGATCGTCACGGTGCCGGAATGGCTTCTGATCGATAAGGACAATTTCAAGGGTGAAGTGAAGCGCATTCCCTCCCGTGAGGAAATCGCCCCGATCGTCAACGAGCAGTTGATCATCGAGCTCTACTCCCGCTAATTCCATTTACGCGGTCCGCTCTTTGCGGGCCGCCTGTCCCTCTTCCGACCGACGGTGCGGAAAAGGGCGGTTGTCAATGATCACCGTCATCTGGTTGTTGGTCCGGAGTGGCGATGGCATATCGCGCTTTCGGGTAACCCAGCCAAGGAGAAAATAACATGCCCATCCGCCTCGGTCGTTTCGAAATGCCCAATCGTCTGGCTAAAGACGAATCTGTTTCCAAAGGCAATTACGCCAAGTTCATCGCCGAACCTTTCGAGGCCGGCTATGGTCACACCCTCGGCAATTCCCTGCGCCGCGTGCTTCTTTCCTCTTTGGAAGGTGCTGCCATCGCCGCCGTGAAGCTCGAAGGCGCCGTCCATGAATTCGGCACGCTCCCGGGCGTGGTCGAAGACGTCACCGACATCGTGCTCAACCTGAAGAAGGTCCTCTTCAAGCTCCCCAACCGCGAACCCCGCGTTCTTTTCCTCAACGTGACCAAGGAAGGCCCTGTCACCGCTGGCGACATTAAGCTCGATGCCGGGGTCGAAGTGCTCAACCCCGACCAGGTTATCGCGACCCTCGACAAGAAGCAGCGCTTCGAAGCCGAGTTGGAAGTGAAAGTCGGCCGCGGCTACGCCAGCGCCGAACACAATAAGCACGCCGAACAATCGATTGGCGTCATCGCCATTGATTCGCTCTTCTCACCTGTCCGCAAGGTCAAGTACAACGTTGAGAACACGCGCGTCGGCCAGCGCACCGATTACGACAAGCTCATCCTCGAAGTCTGGACGGACGGCCGCCTGACCCCCGATGAAGCCCTGTTGCAGTCCTCCGCCATTCTGCGCCATCACCTCGATCTCTTCGCCGACTTCGACAAGGAGACGATTGAATTCGAGGAAAGCCAGCCGCAGGTCAGCCAGGAAAACAGCAAGCTCAAGAAGCTGCTCAACATGAGCGTCAACGAGATCGAGCTGTCGGTCCGCGCCGCGAACTGCCTCAACAACGCCAATATCACCACCGTGGGCCAGCTCGCCATGAAGTCCGAAGCCGAAATGCTCAAGTATCGGAACTTCGGCAAGAAATCCCTCAATGAAATCAAGGACAAGCTTCAGCACCTCGGCCTCGGCCTGGGCATGAAGCTCGAGCCCGGACTCGTCGAACTGCCAGCCAGCGACGCTAACGGCAAAGCCGATTAACCTGCCATGCGCCACCAGAAAAATACCCGTAAACTCGGACGCACGTCGCAACATCGCGACGCCATGCTCGCGAATCTCGTCGCGAGTCTGATCATTCACAAACGCGTCAAAACCACCCTCGCCAAAGCCAAAGCGGCTCGCCCGCTGGCCGAGAAGCTCGTCACGCTTGGCAAGACCGGAACGCTGCATGCGCACCGGCTCGCCGTCGCCAAGATTGGCCAGAGGGACGTTGTCTCCAAGCTCTTCAAGGAAATCGCCCCTGGTTTCAAGGATCGCCAGGGTGGTTACACCCGGATCGTGAAGCTCGGGCCGCGCCAGTCGGATTCCGCGCCTATCGCCTTTTTGGAATGGGTCGATTACGTCCTGGAAACCCAGGAAACCATCGCTGCGGCCAAGGCTGAAAAGGCCGAGAAGGCCGAAAAAGCCGAGCCGAAGGTCAAGGCCGAGAAGGCTCCTAAAAAGGAAAAGGCTCCCAAGGCAAAAGCCGAGAAGCCCGATTCCGAAGCGTAAGTAAGAAGTTACTTCCTACAAACGGCGATCCTCGCAAGGGGATCGCCGTTTTGGTTTTCCAGGCCTGTCCCGCGGAGTGGAAGATCCTGATGACTGATCGGGCGAAAAGGTATAAACCATCCTCATGTATACTTTGGAGCCCACGGGCATCTGGATTGCGGGCGACTTCGGCCTGACCAAGCTGATTCCCTACGGAGAAATTTTGGAGATCAAGAAAATCAACCTGGCCGAGAGCGTGTTGACCGGCTGGAACCTGCTCAAGCCGGGGCTGTCGGAGAATTACATGGGCGTGGAGGGCGATCCGCTTCACGTCATGATGATCGAGACCAAGGATGGTCGCTACCTCCTGCACGGCGACGATCTCGACACCTTCATCGCCGCAGCCAAAGAGCGAGTGCAGGCGTCTCGGAAAGCCTAGCTGATCGGCTCGACATCCTCTCCGCCGGGCGTGTTGGAGTGCATCACGCGACCGGAGATGAAGTACGAGCCAATGACCAAGAGGGCCGCCACGGCCTGCGCCACGATGGTTTCCACGTTGGGGAAGAGGGAGAACCAGACGCCGGTCCAATCGGGCATGAACTTATCCAATGCGTGAATCGGCGTGGTGGAAATCCATTTGGCCAGTTGCATCTCGTTGGCCTCCTCGCCGACCATGACCAGGAGCACAAAACCGAGCAGCACGCCGGTGATAATGAGCATTTTGCGGTAAGGCATCCGCTGATGCGCCCAGAACGTAACGAAGGCCACGATCAGGGTCAGCCCCAGACCGAGCAGCGATCCGTAAAGCACGGTCCAGCCGCCCAGCTTGAGGAAGTAACTTTGCAGGAAGAGCACGACTTCGAAGCCCTCGCGGTAGACCGAGGTGAGGCCGAGCAAAACGAGGCCCCAGAAAACGACGCCGGGCGAAGTGGTTCCCGCCGATTCCAGCAACTCCTTTTTGCGGCGATTATGCACCGTGATCCAGCCGCCCCAGTAAACCTTGTGGAAGAACCAATTCATAACCACGAGCAGGACGACAACCGCCAGCAGGCCGGTGATGGCCTGGAGCGCGAGGTAGGAGACCTGCTCGCTGATATCGGTCACGATGCCGCGGACGATGTACCAGGTGATCAGCGTGGCGATGAACCCGGTGCTGGCTCCCACGAAAATCGGGAAGGAGCGCCCTTCCTGCTTGCGGCTTAGACCGGCGGTGATGGCAGCGAGGACGAGGATGCTTTCCAGCCCTTCGCGAAAGACGAGGACGGAGATATCGAGGATGGCCGAGAGATGGCTGGTCTGCGGCGCGGTCGGGTCGGGGCTGCCATGAGAGGTGATTCCCTGCCAGATCAGGATCGCCAGGATCGGGAGGAGGCTCAGCGCGACGATGAAATAAATGAGGCGCCGCCAGGGCGAGGTGCCCGTGGAGAGAGAGGCATCCTGCGCGGTTGAAGACATTTGCATCGCACTAGCATGCCCCGAAGTTGGGGAGGGCGCTAACGCTCGGTTGCTATTTTCTGACGGTGGGTTGCGTTTTTTCGAAGACATTGACTTCAGTCCGGCTGGCTCTCATTCTGCGTCCTTAACCTAAACAGGAGGCACGTATGGCAAAAATCCATTCACATCAAGAAGCCCCCTTTTTTCGAGCGCACCAGTAAGCGCCGAAAGGGCTTCCCATCCGAAACGCGCGTGAAGCGCGGAAACCGCATCGTCGGCGGCGACAAGGAGTTGGTCGAGAAGCTGGGCCGGAACGATCTCTGCCCTTGTGGTTCGACTCGCAAATTTCAAAGCTTGTTGCCTGCGTAAAGGTGGTTTCGACGGCTCGCTTCGCGATCACTACTTTTAGGGAGTGATCGCGGGCCAGCCTGGAAAAGGCGGCGGTCTCATCGATCGCCGTCTTTGTCCTAGATGTGCCGGGAATCGGCCTCGTCCTTGACGATGTAACCGGCGTCCTGGCGCTTGAAATTGACCTCGTTTTTTTTCACATAAGCGGCGAAGACATCGTCGGAGGACATGCCCAGCACCTGCGCGAGGGAGATGACGAAATGGAAAAGATCGACCACTTCCACCTTCGCATTCTGCGCGTCGAATTTTTGGTACTTCGCCCACCATTTCCAGGGCACCGAGTCGGTCAGCTCGGCCATTTCCTGGGACATGGCGCGGGTGTAGTTCAGCACCCATTTCGTTTGCTCCTCCTCGGACATGCCCTGGGTATGGACGCCGATGCGTTCATTCAACGACTGCTGCATCCGAAATAACTCCGCAAACTTGTCCTGGGGCGATTCACTCATGGTGGAGATTATTCCCGCCCGTGATTTTTTTGACAGGAAAACCTGCCGGGGGCGGGAAGGATACGACTAAAAAATGATCTTCCTGGCGCGGAATAGTAGTTGTCCGGCGAGAAGTCCCAGCCCGCCTAGGAGAATCGCCGTCGCGGAAGGCTCCGGAATCGCTATGCCCTCTTGGAACCACACGTCCCCAAGGGCGGTACTCCCTCCCAGGATGGCCTGGCCTCCGGCATAGGTGGAGCCACTCGAATGGTCGCCTATCAGGAAAAAGTTCTCTCCGGATAAGGGTTGGATTTGCAAAGTATAGGTGCCGAAGGGTGTCAGGGAAATGGGAGTGGAAAAACTGAAGTCCACCACACCGCCTTCGGGGGTGCCATTGGGCGTCATCTCGGTGGTTCCAAAATCATTGGGCAGGAAGACTGCGGAACTTGTGCCCAGCAAAAGACCATTCATGCCCACGCCGGAATAGATATTGACCTCGTAAGTGGCCCCGGTCGTGGCGGAGTTGCTATCAATTAGCCTTAGGTTAACGAAATTCAGGCTCGTCAATATCGGCGTAAAGGACTGGCCGATGGGTGAGGCAAAATTGATGTTCGTCGCGTCGCTTTCGGCCGAAAAATTTACCAGGTATTCCTGGTCGATAATCTGGCAGCATCCGTTTCCGATCGAGAGCAGGAGCAGGAAAAGAGCGAAGAAGGAAGTCTTCATCTACGAGCCTGGATTTAAGCTTGTCCTTATTCTTGAAACAACCCATTTCGGTGCAAGGGACGGTCGATCGCAATTACCCTTCCACCGAAAACATTTTCCAAACTCCCCAAGCATGGCATGTTGATCCCCTCTATGGAACAAGTTGTCATTATCGGTACCGGTTGCGCTGGACTCACGGCGGCGATTTACACGGCGCGGGCCAATCTCGCCCCGCTCGTCCTCACCGGCACGCAGCCCGGCGGATTGCTGACCACGACCAGCATCGTGGAGAACTTTCCCGGCTTCCCCGAGGGCATCGATGGCTTCGAACTGATGCAGAACCTGCAAAAACAGGCGCAACGCTTCGGCGCGCGCATCAGCTTCGGCAATTTGGACAGCGTCGATTTTTCCGGCCATCCCTTGAAGTTGGTCGTCGATGGTGATCCGATTCTGACGAAGACGGTCATCGTCGCCACCGGTTCCAGTCCGCGCCGGCTTGGGCTCGATTCGGAGGCGCTGCTGGAAAAAGTGGGCGTCACTTATTGCGCGACTTGCGACGGCGCGTTGCCGCAGTTCCGGAACCAACCTCTCGTCGTTGTCGGGGGAGGGGATTCAGCGCTGGAGGAGGCCACCTACCTGACCCGCTTTGCTTCCGAAGTGTATCTCGTGCATCGCCGGGATTCCTTCCGCGCCAGCGTGATCATGCAGGAACGCGCGCTGAAGAATCCGAAGATCAAGCCGATCTGGAACAGCGTCGTCACCGAAGTGCTCGACGTCGCGCAGAAGAAAGTCACCGGCGTGAAGCTCAAGAATATCACCACCGGTGAGACGAGCACGCTGGCCTGCGCCGGAGTTTTCGTCGCGGTTGGGCATGTGCCGAACACGGCCGTTTTTGGCGGCGCGCTGGAAGTTGAGCCCAATGGCTACCTCAAGCTGCAGGGCGGCACGCGGACCAATATCCCCGGCGTTTTCGCCGCGGGGGATGTGGCGGACTCGGTCTATCGGCAGGCGATTACGGCGGCCGGGACCGGTTGTGCCGCGGCGATCGAAGCGGAGCGGTTCCTCGGCGAAGAGACGGAGAATTACTAAAGGGTAATCTAACGATCAGCGATCATCCATCCACTTTCGCCCTACGCTATCGAATTTGATGAATCCTTCGCCGCCGGCCCATCCGGCGGGTTCGTCGGTGTATTCAAAACAAAACGTAGAGCCGGTTGCGCTGTAATCTCCATACTCGCGCAAAAGTTCAGGCGGTTTACCCAGAAGGTCGAGGGGAAGCTTTGAAGGATAAGATCCTTCCTTCTGTTTTATCCGGTCCAAAACAGGAACGGCACGCGCGACATAGCTCGTGACCGCGTCCAACTTCCATTTGTTGATCAAATCGCCGGTCATTTCAAAGACGACCAAAGAGAGCACGCATGAGGTACTGACTACCAAACTGTAGCTAAGAATCTTCCCAATGCGGCGCTTGGCTAACAAGAAGGTTAAAGCGATAACCCCGATTACCAGTGAGAGTGGCACAAAGATCGCAAGACCTTCCAGTGTGTCCACATAATCGGCAAATAACTCGTATTGAAAAATAACTCCCAGCGTTGCTCCGACAGATACAATGACGAGCGATAATATGAGCTTGGAGTAGTTCATCGAGATCGGCCCGATTCAGAGCGCGGCTTCTATTCCTTAATCGAGATACAGCTCTTTATCCTCTTCAAGCGGCACGCGGCAATGATGCCACTTGCCGAAGAGCGGCGTCCGCAGCTTGGAGAAAATCGCGTAGCCGAGATCGCTGATCGGTGTCGGCACCAGGTGCAGAATGAGGGCGAAAATGCGGAAACCGGGCAAGCCGTCGATGAGCACGCGAATGGCGGAACTTCTCACCAGGAAATCCTCGCGGCCCTCGACATTCCGCGCGATGAGGATGACAGAATCGACGTTCGCGACTTGGGGATGGGCCTGCGCCACGCGCTGGAAGGTGGGGCCCTGCTTGGTGCCCACGCGGATCCGGCGCAGCTTGTCGGCCTTCATCACCTTGGCTATCCAGCGATTGCAGAAGGCGCATTCACCATCGTAGAAAAGCACGAGCGGGTGCTTGATTGAAGTCAACGACTCCTGGCCGGGCGATTCAGTTGACGTGCTCATTCTTTACCAGCCTCGCACAATCCGGCGGGGCCGCAATGACCGCTATCTCCCCGGCGTGAAAGTCCCCGTCATCAGCTGGTCGAGAAAACCGGGCTGGATGAGGTTCTTCACGTAGGCCCAGATGGCGAGAGCGATGAGGAAGGAAACCAGCTTAGCTTGCCAGTTGTGGGACAAGGGATTTTGCATCGTTATTTTGCAGGATGGCGACGAGCTGGGAGCGGAGCTCGTCGGTGGTGAGGGGGCGGCGCAATTCCCCGCCGACGGCGAGCGAGATGATGCCAGTTTCTTCCGAAAGCACGACGACAACCGCGTCGGTCTCATCGCTCAGGCCGAGGGCCGCGCGGTGGCGCAGGCCGAGTGTGCGCTGGAGACCTTCCGCCTGGGTCAGCGGAAAGATGGCGGCGGAGACCGCGATGCGGTCCTGCACGATGATCGTGCCGCCGTCATGGAGCGAAGTCTTGGGATAGAAGATGGTGGTCAGTAAATCCTCGCTGACTTTCGCGTCAAGCAGCGTGCCGTTTTCGCGGGCGGGGCCGTAGGTGATTTCACGCTCGAAGGCGATGAGGGCGCCGTGGCCATCCTGTTGCAATTGCTCGAGCGCGCTGATGACCACCTCGATGACTTCGGTCTGCTGGCGATGCAAACCCATGAGCGGGCGGCTGCCGACCTCGGCAAAAATCCGGCGCAGCTCCGGCTGGAAAATGACGACCACCGCGATGACCAGGAAGGTCGAGGAAACTCCGAGCAGCTTGATGATGACGGTCAGCGCCAGGATCTTGGCGAGCAGCGAAAGCGTGGCGAGGACGAAGCCGAATCCGGCGAGCACGCGTGCGCCGCGCGTTCCGCGAAAAAGCTTCCACAGGTAATAGATCCCCATGGCCAGGATCAGCACCTCGATGAAAGATCGCGAGGCTTCCAGGAAAAGCCCAAAATGGTCGTGGAGATAGGAGATCATGCGGTACCGGCCCCGCGCGCCAGGGCACCCGCCACACGCGCGGCCTGCAAGGCGGAGGGAACATCATGCACCCGCCAAATCGCCGCGCCATGCGCCGTCGCCCACATCAAGGCCAGTTCGTTTGTTATCGCCAAAGGCTCCGAACCGCCAATTAATTTTAGAAAAGATTTCCGGGAGAGTCCCACCAGGAGCGGCCGGCGCAAAACGCGGAAGGCTGCCAGGTCCCGCAATAGGGCGAGATTGTGGCAGAGAGTCTTGCCGAAACCGAAGCCGGGATCGCAGACCATGGATTCCAGTTCCAGCCCGTTTTCCTCCGCGCGGGCGAGGAATTTGCCCAGGAAATCGATGATCTCGCCGGTGACATCGTCATAGGAGGGCGCTTCCTGCATCGTGCCGGGTTGGGTGAGGGCATGCATCAGGATGTAGCCCGCGCGATGTTCCACCACCCGGGACCAGAGCAGCGGATCCCATCGGCCCGCGCTCACATCGTTGATGACCTCCGCGCCTTCCTGCAAGGCGGCATCGGCCACGGGTGCCTTCCAGGTATCGACGGAAAGCGGAATCGCCAGGCGGCCCTGCAGCTTGCGCAGGACGGGAAGGATTCGCGCCAGCTCGACCTCGGCGCTGATGAGCGTGGCGCCGGGCCGGGTCGATTCGCCGCCGATATCAAGGAGGTCTGCGCCCTCCGCTTCCAGTTCCAGCGCGCGATCGAGCGCCCGGTCGGGATCGAGGTATTGGCCGCCGTCCGAGAAGGAGTCGGGCGTGACGTTGAGGATGCCCATGACGAGCGGGCGGCCCTGCCATTCCAGCGTTCGCGTCTTCAGTTTCCACGCATGAGCCTGCATGGCTTTAACCTGCCATCACCCGCGCCGGTTGGCTAGAGGTTGTCCGAAAAAGGACGACCGGGACCGGGCGGGCCCGAACTTCAATTTAAGGGAAAACTTGAACCCCGGCGAAAGTGAGCCAAAGTTCCTTTCCCCATGCTCCATAGCCCGCAATTCCTCAAACTGGTCGAAGACGCCAAAAGGCGCATCAAAGAAGTCACCGTTCACGAAGCCTATATCGAGGCGAAGAAGCCGGGGGTCTACCTCGTCGATGTCCGCGAGGAGAGCGAATGGCACGCCGGCCACGCGCCCGGCGCGGTGCATCTCGGCAAGGGCGTGATCGAGCGCGATATCGAACAGCGGATTCCGAATCCCCATGCGCGCGTTCTTTGCTATTGCGGCGGCGGTTACCGTTCCGCGCTGGCGGTTGACACCCTGCAGAAGATGGGCTACACGAATGTTCTTTCCGTCGATGGCGGTTTTCGCGGCTGGCGTGAGCAGGGGCTGCCGATTTCCACCGCGCCCGAAGTTCCGCCGCGGTCGCCGTTCGAAAAGCTGGGCGATCTTTATCATCTGCCCCGCATGGTCGACAAGGCGCGGCTTTTCCCGGCGGGTAAATTGCCCGGCTATAATTATCTCACTTTTGGCTTCGACAAAACGTTGCTCGATTTTCTTTGCCTGGAAGGCGCGGTCTTCGAGCAGCTCGTGGCGAAGAATCCGACCGACGAAGGCGTGCTCAGCGCGCTCAAGGAACGGTTGGGCCCGGCGTGGCCGAGCGATCACGCCATCACCGATTTCAATAATAAGTTCTGCAATCGCCGTCCCGATTCCCCGGAAAAGCTGGCCGCTTTCGAGCAGCGCCGAGCGGTCTGCGCGCCGACCAAGAAGAAGGTTGAGACCTACTTCGAGCTGATCGATCTGGAAGAAGACCGGCTGACTTAGAGCTGGGAGCTTGCTGGGGAAAGGCGACCTTCTCAAAATTCCTGTCATCCTGAGCTTGTCGCACACACGTGTGGCAGGATCAGTTCTGCCTTCAGTAAAAGCGGGAGGCAACCGACCTGATCCTTCGACAAGCTCAGGATGACTGACTTTTTCAGCCACTCTCCCGGGATGAGATCCAGAAAAAAGGCGACGTGAAATTCACGTCGCCTTTTTAAATCTACTACTTGCAGTGGTAGCCGCCGCGCGCCGCGCGGTGGTCCGATGCAAGCTTCGTTATCGAATGCCGAAGACGTGGAAGGTCACGTACAGCCCTGCGGAGAAGAGCGTCGCCCCGAGGAAAATGCAGACGGGGAGCGTCAGCACCCAGGCGAGCAGGATGCTGATCAAGGTGTCCTTTTGGAGTCCCGACCGGTTCGCGGCCATCGTGCCCGCGATACCCGAGGAGAGCACATGGGTCGTGCTGACCGGCAGGCCGAGGCCATCGGCCAGTCCGATGGTGGCGGCGGCCATCAACTCAGCCGAGGCGCCCTGCGCGTAGGTCAGGTGGGACTTTCCGATTTTTTCACCCACCGTGACGACGATGCGCTTCCAGCCGATCATCGTTCCGCAGCCGAGGGCCACCGCGACCGCAAACTTCACCCAGAGGGGGATATACTTGATGATGCTGTCCAGGTCGCCCGTGGTTTTCTTGGCCACGGAAGCGCCGGCAGGATCGGTGATCAGTTTCTTCTTGCCGAACTTGGCCAATGCGTTATCCACCAGATAAATATCGGTGCGAAGGCCAACGCGGGTGTCATGCGGGATGGTGTTGAAATCGCTCACATTGCCGAGGGCATCGGCCACCGACTGGCTTTCCAGGGCGACGGCGGCGAAGGTCTTGGGCGAAGCGGCTCCGCCCGTGGGCTTGATAAAGCCGGAGAGCTCGCCGACCGCTTCCTCCTTGGTGACCGTTGTTCCCTGCGCCAGCGGGGTGACCACGCCGACGACCTGACGGAGTTCCGTCACGGCTTTTTGCACCGTCGGGGTGGGCGTACCCATGTTCAGGGCGAAGGCGCCGGGGACAATGCCGACGAGGATCAACATGACCAGGCCCATGCCCTTCTGGGCATCATTGGAACCGTGGAACACGCTGACCAACGTGCAGGTCAGCACGAGCAGGCAGCGGATCCAAAGCGGAGGCGGATTCTTGCCTTCGGGTGCCTTATAAAGGTCTTCGCGGTGGATGAGCGCCTTCATGATCAGCAGGAGCAGGCCCGCGCCGATAAACCCGACCAGGGGCGAGAAGAGCAGCGCCATGCCGATCTTATAAGCCTGTTCCCAATTGATGCCGCCCGCGATGCCGTGACCGGCGATGATGGAATCGGCCACGCCGACACCCATGATGGCGCCGATCAGCGTGTGGGAGCTGGAGGCCGGAAGACCGAGATACCAGGTACCCACGTTCCAGAGGATCGCGGAAACGAGAAGGGCGAAGATCATCGCGAAGCCCGCACCGGAACCGGAGTTGAGCACCAGTTCCACGGGCAGCAGGGCTACGATGCCGTAAGCCACCGCGCTACCGGCCATGGCGACGCCGAAAAATCCCAGGACCCAGCCCACGATGCCGAGCGCGCCAAGAAGATTCCAGAGGCCCGACCAGACCACCGCGATGATGGGCTTCAGCGTGTTGGTATAAATGACCGTCGCGACGGCGTTGGCGGTATCGTGAAAACCGTTAACGAATTCGAAAGCCAGGGCGAGGGCCAGGGCCAAAAGTAAAAAGAATCCGGCGGCAAACGTGAGTGTCTCTCCCCAAAGTTCCATATAATATCTCCTGAAATTGACTGATTGCTCCTCGAAGCTAGGTCGGTCTCGACCCTGCCTGGAGCGGGGCGTAGTCAGACAGGGCCGCGTGACGATCCAATGTCCGAATTGTTACCGTTCGGTGACAAAATAGGTAAATGACGTAAAGCATGTGAGCCCAAAAGGGCCCGGGCTTACTTGTGGCAGCTGCCAAGCCGCGCTAGTCTGTTCGTTTTACCCCTTTTCATGCGTATTCGTTCCGATTCCTTTGCCTTCACGCTCTTCCTGAGCGCCTTGGGCGGCCTGACTCCACTCTCCATCGACATGGGCCTGCCCGCGCTGGTCTCGATCGGAAATTCCCTGCATATTTCGCCCGCAGCGGCAGGCCTTACCCTGAGTTTCTTTCTCGCGGGCTTCGCCTTGGGACCGGTCGCGCTCGGTCCGCTCTCCGATCGCTATGGACGGCGGCCCGTGTTGCTGGGCGGCACGCTCTTATTTGCTTTCGCTGGAACGGGTTGCGCATTGGCGCACTCTCTGCCGATGCTGCTCTTCTGCCGTCTCCTGGCGGGTATCGGGGCCGGGGCGGGGTCGACGCTTTCCCTGGCGATCGTGCGGGATCTGTTCGATGGCATCAATGCGCGGATCAAGCTTTCCTATGTGAGCACGGTGGGAACGATTGCCCCGATGATCGCGCCCACGCTGGGCACGATTATTCTCAGCTTCGCCGGATGGCGGGCGATCTATGCGACGCTGGCCGTGACCGGATTCGTGTTGATGATCGTAGTGGCCTTCGCCTTCGCGGAATCGCTGGCCCAAGTGGATCCCATGGCGATTCATCCCCGGCGTCTGGCATCGAACTATGGACGATTCTTTCGCAATCCCATCTGCCTCGGCTATGCGCTGGTGGGTTCGTTGAGCTTCGGTTGCATCTTCTCCTACATTTCCAGTTCACCGCTGGTGATGATGGGCGTGCTGGGCGTTTCGACGGCTTTTTACGGGTGGACCTTCGCCGCGACGGCCCTCGGCATCATGGCGGGGGCGTTCGTGAACGGGAAGCTGAGCGCCCGCGCCGTCCCGGCCTCGACGTTGCTTTCAATCGGCCTGATCACCTCGGCGCTCACGGCGCTCGCCTTGATCGCGGTGGCGAACAGCCGTTGGGTACATTTGGGAACGATTCTGCCCTTGCTCGTGCTGAATACTTTTTGCGCCGGTTTGATCGGGCCCAATTCCAACCAGGGGGCGCTCCACCCGGTGCCAGATATTGCGGGAGTCGCATCGGCCGTTCTGGGATCGACCCGAATGCTGACCGGAGCGTTTGCGAGCCTGCTCATCGCCCTGTTTTACGACGGCCACACCGCCCGCGCGATGGGGGCGATGATGAGCCTTTTTTCCCTCGCTTCGCTGCTGGTTTATTTCGGATTGGTCCGCCCGGTGGAACGTCGCGCCGAAAGAGCGTCGCGCCGGCAGGAGAGTCTGTTGTCGCTGGAAGTCGAAGAGGTAAGGTAAGACCGTGGAAAAATTGAGCCTGGCCCGGGAGACGGCGCATCTGGACTGGTCGCACTTCCAGCCGCGCGAGGGGCTCTATTGCATTCCCGCAATTGCCGCTGTGCTGTTCAGCGGTGTCATGCTGGGCGAGCCCGCCGCCGGTATGATCATGGCGGGCGCGGCGCTCAATATCGGCTTTGGCTCATTCCGGAAAATTCAGGGGTCCCGTTTGGCGGCCATGCTGCTGGCGGTGGTGGGCACCAGCTTCTCCGCCTTCGCGGGAACGGTCCTCGGCTACTCGGATACCAGCGAGGCGATTGCGGCTTGCCTCTGGGGATTCGTCTACGGCTTGCTGGTGGTTTTCGGCGACGATATTTCTTGGATCGGTCTGCAATGCGGAATCGCGCTGCTGGTCGCGGGAGCCTTTCCCGGTTCGCTGGAGAATGGGGTAATTCGCGGTGGATTGGTCTTGGCGGGCGGCGTGGTCCAGGTCGGGCTTTTCGCGATGCTCTGGCATCTGTTCAGCGGAGCCCCACTTCGCGAGGACGTGGCGCAGGTCGATCCCCACAAGGCGCTACAGGCCATCCGTGGCGAGCTGAATTTGCGTGATCCGCTGACGAAGCTCAACTCGACGGCGGCCCAATACGCGTTGCGCGTGGCGGCGACCTTGGCGTTGGCGGTGCTGACGTATCGCTTGCTGCATTTGCAGAACGGCTACTGGCTGCCGCTGACGACACTGCTCGTGTTAAAGCCCGATTTTTATCGGACTTATGTGGGCGGCTTGACGCGCGTGCTGGGGACGCTGGCCGGGGTGACTGTGGCCACGCTGTTGACGCTGCTGCTGCGTCCGCAGCCGCTCGTTCTCATCGCGCTGGTGCTGCTCTTCTCATGGCTGGCCTATGCGTTTCAAAAAGTGAATTACGCGCTTTTCACCGGTTGGATCACATCGTTCATCGTGTTCCTCGTGGCCATTGCGGGGCTGCCCGAGGCGGTGGTCACGGTGCATCGATTGCTCGACACCGCGCTGGGCAGCGGGATCGCGCTGATCTCCCGCGTGATCGGCCACACCTGGACAGTTGCGCAACAAAAGCATGCCTTGGAGAAGGTGGCGACGGCAGTGGGGCAGGGGAGCGGATAAGGCGCGGCGACGAGCGAGGAGGAATTAGCAAATCCATCGTGATAACTCGCTTTCTTCTAAGTTAGGCGGAACGGCGCGTTTTCTTGTTTTTTGCGCGCGGCTTTGCGATATCCCTTCCATGCGGCGCCTGATCCAGCTCATCGTATTGGGCGCCTTCGTTTTTTCCTGTGGTGGCCATTGGTACATTCTTCAGGCCGTGGCGTGGGTGAACATGATTCGCGATTACTCGCAATTCGTGCCCCTGTCGGAAGCGGTGAGCATGACCCTCAGCGGCAAGTACCCGTGCGCCCTCTGCCATGCCCTGGCGGAAAAACAGCAGAACGAAAATGACCGGCTGGCCGCGCCGGAAAAGAGCGAAAAATTTTTCCCTCCACTAGGCCTGACCGTGGAGATGATTGCGTCTTCGCCGCTGGAATATCCCGAGTTTTCGCGTTCCCTTTCGGAGCGCACCGAGACCCCGCCGACGCCTCCCCCTCGTCCCGCGCTGAGCTAAAAGCGCAGTCTGTTTCGCCGCGCCTCCGCGTGCGGTGATGTCTCTACTTCAAACCTGGGAAGGCGCGTGCCGTTGCGCCGTGTCTTCCCTTTCAGATGAGGAATTTATCAGATGAAATCTCTATTCATAGGGAGTGCAGTGGCCTGCATTCTTTCGACTTTGACCCCAACCCATTCCGTGTCCGCGCATGGCTTCGAGGGAGACCGGTTCTTCCCGCCCACCGTGACCACCGACGACCCCTTTGCCACCGATGAATTTTCAGTGGGAATCTCGTCATTTAACAATCCCGCCAGCCCGGGGGATGGAACGCCGAAGACGCGCGAGATCGATGTCAGCAGCGAGTTCGACAAGGAAATCTTCCCCAAGTTTGCCTTGGGGGTTTCCGGTACCTACATCAATCTCGATCCTCGCGGCGCGGGAGCTCCGGCGCAGGACGGTTTCGATAACGTCTCCATCAGCGCCAAGTATCAGCTGTGGGAGAATGCTTCGCACGAGTGGATCCTGTCGCTGGGCGGCGAGGCCGACCTGGGGGATACCGGCAGCAAGGCGTTGGGCGTCGATGCGTTCACGACCTACACGCCGACCCTTTATTTCGGCAAGGGATTCGGCGATTTGCCGGAGCAGTTGAAGTACCTGAAACCGTTTGCGTTGACCGGCACGGTCGGCATGTCGATTCCCGGTCAGGAGGCCAATGCCGATGGCTCATTCAATTCGGATGCACTGCAACTGGGTTTTGCCCTGGAGTACAGTCTGCCTTATCTTCAGCAACACGTGGAGGACATCGGCCTGCCGAAGCCGCTGAGCGATCTCATCCCGGTGGTCGAATTCACGTCGACAACACCGGTCGATCGCTCGGGCGGAACCACAACCGGGACGATCAATCCCGGCTTCATGTGGGAGCAGCCCGACTTTCAGATTGGCGTGGAGGCGGAAATCCCGATTAACTCCCATACCGGCCCGAACATCGGCGCTGTCGTGCAGGTGCAAATCTATATCGACGATATCTTCCCTAAAATCTTTGGTCATCCCCTGGTTGGAAAGGACAACAACTAATGAAAAAGTCATTTCTCTATCTCATCGCGTTGGGCCTGTTTCTCGCTGGAAATTCGCTCGCCCGGGCCCATGCCTTTCTTGATCACGCCGATCCTCGCGTGGGCAGCACGGTGAAGATTTCGCCGGTGGTAGTGAAGCTCTGGTTCACCGAGGAACTGGAACCGGCCTTCAGCAAGGTCCGCATCTTCGATGCCACGCAGCAGGAGGTTGACCGGCAGGACGTCAAGGTCGATCCGGCCCATCCAACCTTGATGTCGGTCTCGGTGCCGAAGCTTGCTCCGGGAATCTACAAGGTCTCCTGGAGCGCGGTCGCAACCGACTCGCATCATACGAAGGGCACCTTTACCTTCGAGGTGAGCGGGCCCTAAAAGGAGAATGCGATGACCGCTCTTCTCATCTGGGCGAGGGCCTTCCATTTCGGCAGTGGCTTGATGCTGGTGGGCATCATGGCGTTTCGGTGGCTGGTTTTGCGGCCCGGGATGACGCGGGGAAACGACGGCGATCGAGGCGAGTTAAGCTCCTTTTGCCGTCGTTTGCAGACGCTTTTCGCCGGAGCGTTTGTCGTTCTCATCCTGTCGGGTATGGCCCTGCTTTGGGCCGTGACCGCCGGGATGAGCGGCAGTTCATTGCGGGAAGCTCTCGACGGGGGAATGTGGGGCACCGTCCTGGGGCAGACAAGATTCGGGATGGTGTTTCTTTGGAGGGCGGGAATGGCGGGGGGACTTCTCCTCCTGCTCTGGCCGCTTTGTCGGCGACCTTGGCAGGCCCGAGCTTGGGCGGCATGGCTCGACGGGATTGTCTCGGCTCTGGTGACGG
This sequence comes from Methylacidiphilales bacterium, assembly GCA_026225555.1. Lineage (GTDB taxonomy): Bacteria > Verrucomicrobiota > Verrucomicrobiia > Methylacidiphilales > UBA1321 > JABDGH01. The sequence goes on along the minus strand of JAMFSY010000017.1, from coordinate 16,136 downwards.
CCTTGTTGGTTTCTCTTTCGTGGACGGGCCATGCTTCGGCGGGCGGTTCGGCGATTGTCTGGCGGATCGGGGCGGACGCGGTGCATTTGTTTACGGCGGCTATCTGGCCCACCGGCTTACTTTTCCTCGCGATGTTTTTAGGCGCGGTCCACCGCGAGAAGGAGCCGGTCGCTTCTTCCATCGTAATTTCCGTCGTGGAAAGATTTTCCGTAGTCAGTTTGATCGCGGTCTTCGTTTTGGCCGGCACGGGGACCATCAATGCCTGTTATATCGTCGGCAGCTTTCCCGCGATGGTGACAACGGAATATGGACAGGTTCTTGACCTAAAACTGATTCTGTTCGTTGTCATGCTGGGCATCGCCTCATGGAATCGATATCGGTTGCTTCCCCTGCTTTTCCACGCGGAAGAACCACTGGTTTTCTCTCTGTTACTCCAACGCCTGCGCGGCTTTGTCTTCCTGGAATTTGGATTGGCGGTTGCCGTGCTCTGCCTGGTAGCCCTTCTCGGGACGATGCCTCCGCCGCGGTAATTCAGATTCCGCCCGATAAGGGGATGGGGGCGAATTCCGATTGTGGCGAATCCACAAGGGAGCATGTTAACCTCATGAAGCCACAGCCCGAAGAAGTCGCGAGACTGGCATATCAGTTCTATATCGAAGATGGCAAGCCCGTCGGTTCCGCGGAGGACCATTGGGCGCGTGCGGAAGAATTTCTAAGCCATCCCGAAAATTATTCCGATAAAAACGTCCTGGCCGTTCCATCGGAACCGGAGATCACCCGGAGTTTGGATGAGAAAGCCAAGATCCTGGACGCGGATCTGCCGTCCGATCCCCATAGTGGAAAGGATGCCTTTCACCAGCGGGTCGATCTGGCGCTCGATCATCGGAAAGACCTTCAGGATAAAAAGTCATTGCAGCAAGCACTCAAGCATCTGAAGGGAATCGAGCGGGTGGAAACCCATGCAAAGTCTGAGAGGGTGAGCGTCTATTTTGATGCGCGTCAGACCAATCCGGCGGCGATCCACGAGGCGCTTTTCGATCACGCGCGGCCTGATTTTGACTCGATTCCAGACTAGGGTGGTGCCGGGGGAGCACCCGGCATTTTCCGGGGCATCCTTGGGGTTGAAAAAAGCATGGTTTCTGTTTAGTCTGCCTAACGTTCAGGCGTAATTAGCAATATTACGCTGTCCGTTTTCATGGGTATTTCCACCGCTCGCCCGTTCTGTTCGTTGGAAAAATGCGGCCTTGATCGATCGGCGCGGCTTGTGGCCGAGAACCTTCCAGAATGAAGACCCTGCTCTTGAAGGAGACGGCTCTCTCGGAAAAAAGGGCGCGATCTTCATCCAAGGCGGCCGTTGCGGCGCTCTTGACCTGCGGATTCGTAATTGCCCTGACGTACGCGGCGCAACGGTTCCTTTGGAACTATGCCGTGCAGGAGCAGTCGCGCGACCAGATGATGGACCTGAGTCGCGATGCCTTCTTTATCGAGGTCCGGGTGCGTGCCCGCGTCAATGACGTGTTTTCCCTGAAGCGTGAGGCGGAGGAGGAATTGGCGCATAATCCCCATGCGCCTCTGGCGAGCGACGCCCTGCGTAATGCCGTGACCACACTGATGCTGGCCCGGGGACAATACGACCACGTCCAGTTGCTGGATCTTTCCGGACGCGAGCTCTTTCGTTACGCCTGGAAGGACGATAAACATCCGCCCGAGGAAATCGGCCCTGAAGGCCTCCGGGACGAATCGCTCCACCCCAACTTCAGGGAAACACTGGCTGCGCCATCGAATGCCGTAGTCTTCTCACCCATCCAGGGAAACGCGGAGAAGGCAGGCGCATCCGGTAGGCCGGTGATTTGCATCAGTGGGCAAATTGTCGGCCTGGATGGCAAACCGCGGGCCGTGCTCATCCTCAATTATCGAAGCGATCAACTATGGCGCCAAACGATTCCCGACCGTGCGGGCTCGGCGGAAAGTCTGCTCTTAAGTGCGGACGGCTTCTGGCTGCACGGCCACACCCCGGATGCGGAATTGGGTTTTCGCTATCCCGATCGGAAAGGGGTCAACCTCCGCCGGGACGATCCCGCTTTATGGAACAAGATCGCGTCGCAAGCGGCTGGTTATTTCGAATACCAGGGAAATCTATATTGCTTCCAAAGTCTCGACTCGGCGAACCCGGCGATTGATTATCCTCCGCTCCGCATGCCCATTCAAGGCGGGGACCAGTTGCGTTGGAAGCTCCTGAGCAAGCTGCCGGATGTGCTCGTCTGGCAGGGCGTGCGGGAGATCAGCCTCGGGGTTTGGCTGGCTGGGGCCGGCAGCCTGCTTACACTCGGGCCGCTGGTCTGGTTCGGCTTTTCTTCCGTGGAGCGGCGCGCCCGCGCGCTGGATGAAGTCCTGGAGGCGCGCGCCTTGCTCGGCAATGTCATTAACGGCTCGCCAAACGGTCTTTTCGTTATGCAGGCCATTCGCGATTCGACGAAACAAATCGTCGATTTCCAGATGACCTTCTGCAACCGGGCCGCGGAAGATCTCACGCAGGGAGATTTGAGCAAGCGCCGGGTCCTGACCCTGATGGAACACGATTCCACCGCGCTCACCGATGGACGCTTCCAACGTTACAAGAAGGTGACTGAGAGCGGGGAGGGGACATCCTTTGAATTTCTCTACAGTCACATTGCCAGTGCCAAGTGGTTCTTTGCGCGGGTGGCCAAGCTCGGCGATGGGGTGATCGTCAATTTCACCGACGTGACCAAGCGCCGCCTGGCGGAGGAGCAACTTCGCCAGAACGAGCTCCTGCTCAGTCTGGCGGGAAGAATGTCGAAGGTGGGCGGGTGGACGATCGAATACCCGAGTCGCACCATCCGTTGGACAGAGGAGGTCTATCACATCCACGAGAAGCCGCTCGATTATCGTCCGACCGTGGAGGAGGCGCTAAGTTTCTATGCCCCGGAATCGCAGGAAATCGTGAAGGATGCAGTCAGGGCATGCGCCAAGGACGGCACGCCGTTCGACCTCGAGGTCAAGTTCGTCACGGCCAAGGGGCGCCAGATCTGGATACGGACGATGGGCGAGGCCGAGTTCTACGGTGGGGTGCTGCAACGGGTCCTGGGGACTTTCCAGGATATCACCGCGTCGAAAAATGCCCTGCTCGCCCTGCATAAAAGCCAGGAACTTCTTCTCGCCTCCCTCGCCCAAGAGCAGGAATTGGCCCGTGTGGCCAAGGCGGCGGAAAAGGCGAAGAGCGAATTTCTCGCCATCATGAGTCACGAAATTCGGACGCCCATGAACGGCGTGATTGGGATGACCAGCATCCTCGCCGACACCAGTCTGACCCAGGCCCAGCGGGAATGCGTCCACACCATCCAGACCAGCGGCGAGGCTTTGATGTCGGTGATCAACGACGTGCTCGATTTCTCGAAGATCGAATCGGGTAAGATGGATCTCGAGCAGCGCTCCTTCGATCTGCGGCAATGTATCGAGGATGCGATCGATCTTTTCGCGGCGCGGATCCGGGAAAAGAAGCTCGAAGCCGCCTATCTGATCGCGCCGGAAGTTCCCATGAATCTGGTGGGCGACGCGATCCGCCTGCGGCAGATCCTGATGAATCTCATCGGCAACGCGGTCAAGTTCACCGAGCGTGGGGAAGTCATCGTTCATGTCCAATGCCAGAAGCGGGACGAGAAGGGTTTCCATCTCCTCTTCTCGGTCACCGATACGGGTATCGGTATTCCCAAGGAGAGCGTGGCGAAACTTTTCCAGTCCTTTCAGCAGGTCGATACTTCAACCACGCGCCGTTACGGCGGAACAGGGCTGGGCCTGGCCATCAGCAAACGGTTGACGGAATTAATGCGTGGCACGATGTGGGTGGAGAGCGAACCGGGCGTGGGATCGACCTTCTTCTTCAACATCGTGCTGGAGGGACGGTCCGTGCAGGGCGGCCTCGACTCGCTCGGGGAGCAGAATCTCCTGAAGTCATGCGCGGTGCTGGTGGTGGATGACAACGATGCGAACCGGAAAATCCTGGGCACACAATTGATTACCTGGGGCATGACCCCGACTCTCGTTTCCTCGGGAGCGGAAGCCCTGGAGAAACTTGGGAAACAGAACTTCGATGTCGTGCTGCTCGACAAGCAGATGCCGGGGATGAGTGGAATCTGCCTCGGTCGGGAAATTCACAAGGTTTCTCCAGTCCCGCTCATCCTTCTTTCCTCGAGCGGGGACATCGAGACGGGCGGGGACGCCGAACTTTTTGCGGCGCAGATTCCGAAGCCCATCAAGCAATCACACCTGCTCCGCGCTTTGCAGAATCTCACCGGTATGAGCGTGAAGACCTCGCGCAAGAACCGTCCCGCCGATCGGTTTGACGGGGGCATGGCGCAGCTCAAGCCACTTCGGATTCTCCTCGCCGAGGACAATGCCGTGAATCAGAAAGTGGGCCTGCTCATGCTCGGTAAACTTGGTTATCACGCCGACCTGGCCAACAACGGCAAGCAGGTCCTCGAAGCGCTGGAGAAAGCCACTTACGACCTCATTTTCATGGACATCCAGATGCCTGAGATGGATGGGATGGAAACCACGCGGCGACTGCGGGAGAAGATGGAGGATCAATGTCCCTTCATCGTCGCGCTGACCGCGGAAGCGCTGGAAGGAGACAGGGAGAGATTCATGGGGCTCGGCTTCGACGGTTATCTAAGCAAGCCCCTGGGGCCGGAAAACCTGCAAAACATGTTGCGAACCGTCTCCCGGAAGGCCTGATCGGCGGAAGGATGTCTTGGCGTCTTCGGTCTATTCGATGACCGGGATCTCATTGTGGCGAATCCAGTATTCGCCCAGACTTTTCACCAACTCGAGGAGCTTTTCCCGGTTGGGCGGTTTGATCAGATAAGAATTGCCGCCAAGCCGGTAGGTCGCGGTGATGTCGCTGTCCTCCTGCGAGGAAGTCAGGACGACGACGAGCACGGTCTCGAACGCCGGGCGCTCGCGAATCCATTTCAGGACGTCGAGGCCCATGACATAGGGCAGCTTCAAATCGAGCAGGATGAGGAAGGGCAAAGGATACTTCTCCCGGTCGGCGTAGTGCTTTTTGCCGTCGAGATAGTCGAGGGCCTGTTGGCCATCGACCACCACCTGCAGTGGATTTTTTATGCCGGAATCGCGGAGCGCGCGCTTGAGAAAGAACACGTCATCCTCCGTATCCTCCACCAGCAAAATTGTCTTCATAAGGTCTCGACTGCCCGTAATTCTAACCAGAACCGGGTGCCTTCCCCAAGAACCGATTCCAAGCCGACTTTGCCACCCATCTTTTCCGCTGCGCGCCGGACGATGCTGAGGCCGATGCCGGTGCCGGTATATTCCTGCGTGGGATGGACTTTGACGAAGATGCCGAAGATGCGTTCCTGATCGCGCGGGGCGATTCCGATGCCGTTATCCTCAAACCAGAATCGGGCGTTGGGGCCGTTGCGATCCGCCCGGATGCGAACGCGGGGCGTGATTCCGGGGGCAATGAATTTGATGGCGTTGCCCAGGAGATTTGAGATGCATTGGGTAAGCGTCGCCTCGTTGGCCCAGACACGGGGGAGAATGCCTTCGACCTGGACGTCCGCCTGCGGGAACTGCATGCCGGGATACTGTTCGATGATTTCGCGGGTGAGCCGATCGATGTCGATCTCCTGCAATTTGAACTTGGAGCGCGAAAGCCAGCTGTAGCTCAGCACATCCTGGATGAGATGATCCAGGCGGTTCGCGGCGGAGGATATCTTGCGCAGGTAGGCTTGATGCTCCGTCGAAAGCTCGGAAAAGCATTCCTCGATAAGAATGTCGGAGTAGCCCTTCATCGAGCGCAGCGGCGCGCGCATATCGTGGGAGATGCTGTAGGAATAACTGTCCAATTCGGAAATCGTTTCCTGGAGGACGGCGGTGCGTTCCTCCAGTGCCTTGTTCTTCTGCTCGAGCTCGAGATTGAGGCTGGATATTTCGGCGGCGTTGCGGGTGCGCTCCAGGATTTCCTCCTGCAATTTGAACCGCGAGATGGCGAGTTCCACGAAGACATCGACCTTCGCCTGGAGGACCTCGGGCATGATCGGCTTCATCAGGTAATCGACCGCCCCGGCAGAGTAGCCCTTGAACATCATCTCATCGGTCTTGACCACGCCGGTAAGGAAGATGATCGGAATGTGGCGGGACCGTTCCCGCTCGCGGATGGCGGCGGCGGTCTCGAAGCCGTTCATGCCGGGCATCTGCACGTCGAGCAGGATGACGGCGAAATCCTTGTCCAGCACTTGGCGGAGCGCTTCCTTGCCCGAGGAGGCCTTGACGAGATTCTGCTGCAAATTATCGAGCGTCGCCTCGAGCGCGAGGAGATTGGACGGCTCGTCATCGACGATCAGGATGTTTACCTTGGGGGCCGATTTCATCGATTTTTAGAAGTATCAGGAACAACCAGTTTCAGCAGGAAAGCACCAATTTTTTCCGGTGAATAAACGTGCCGGGTTCCAGTCGCATCCAGCGTGGCCTGCGGCATGACCGGGCTTTCCGACGTCTCGGGATCCTGCACGATGATGAGGCCTCCGCGGGACTGAATCCGCGCCGCCCCCCGTTGACCGTCGTGGTTTGCACCGGTAAGCACGATGGCGATGACCGCCGGGCCGAACGCATCCGCGGCTGATTCAAAAAGGACATCGATGGAGGGCCGGGCATATTGCACCGGATCATCGATGGAGAGGCTGAAATTGAGCGGATCGACCTGGAGATGATAATCGGGCGGGGCGATGTAAACGTGGCTTCCACAAATCGGTTCCTTGTCCAGCGCTTCGCTGACCGGAATTGCGCTGTCCTGCTGGAGAATGTGGCTGAGAAGATCATCCGGCTCGCGCCGGCGATGCAGGGCGCACGCGATGGGGAGGGGAAAGGTGGCGGGTAGCTCCTTTAAGATAACGCGAAGCGCCTTCATGCCGCCCAAGGATCCGCCGATGACGATCATTTGATTTTCCGATACAGCCGCTCTTTGACGGCGATGGGTTCGTAATAGTTTTCGTGAGAGGAAAATCGCATGGTTTCGCTTCGTCCCAAGCCCAGGTAACCATACATGAGCAGGCTTTCATGAAAAAGCCCATGCACACGGTCCTGCAGTGACCGGTTGAAGTAAATCATGACGTTACGGCAGAAGATGGCGTTGAATTCGTTGAACGAGGCGTCACCCGCGAGATTGTGAGCGGCAAAGAGAACGTTATCCCGTAAAAAGGGGCGAAAAATGGCGAAGTCACTGTCAGCTGTATAATACTCCGCGAACGCGTGCTGGCCACCGGCTTGTTGATAATTGCGCGTGTACTCCTGCATGGCGGAGAGCGGATAAATTCCCGCCTTGGCCTTGCTCAGGACGCGGTCGCTGACATCGGTCGCGTAAATCCGGCAGCGGTCGTGTAGTCCCTCTTCGCGCAGGAGAATGGCGAGGGAGTAGACCTCCTCGCCGGTCGAGCACCCCGCGACCCACAGGCGCAGAAAGGGGTACGTCTTCAAGGCCGGGACGACCTTTTCGCGAAAGGCCCTGAAGAAACCCGGATCGCGAAACATCGCGGTCACGTGAATGGTGAGTTCCACCTGCAGGCGATCCATGGCGAGGGGATCGGCGAGCACCTTTTCCTTCAGCGCGGAGATGGTTCCGGTCTTCTCGTCCAGGACGCGGCGCATGACCCGCCGCTTGACCGAGGAATAGGCGTAGTCCCGAAAATCGACGCCGTAACGATCAAAGACGGATTCCAGCAAGTCGCGAAGCTCGACCGCCTCGGGGTCGGGTTTGGCTTGGCGGAGAGGAAGCTTCACATCTTCTACCATACCCGCCCTTCGGGGTCTTCGCTTCGAATCCTCATTTGTAGAGCCAGACGCGCAGGAGGGATCGAAGCTGATCCATGTCGACCGGCTTGGTGATGTAATCAGAAGCGCCCGCCTCGAGACATTTTTCGCGATCGCCCTTCATCGCCTTCGCGGTGACGGAGATGATGGGCAGCTTTTTGAAACGCTCGATGCGTCGGATGCGTCGGATGGCCTCGAAGCCATCCATCTCCGGCATCATCACGTCCATGAGAACGACTTCGATGTCCGGTTGCCTTTGCAGAAGATCGATGCCGTCCTGGCCGCTCTCGGCGTAGGAGACGCGCATCTGCGAGGCTTCCAGCGCGGAGGTCACGGCGAAGATGTTGCGCACGTCGTCATCGACCACCAGCACGTGGCGGCCGGAGAGGATCGATTCGTTCTTCTGGCCCTGCTCGATCATGCGGCGTTTGCCTTCGGGAAGTTTCGTCTGCACGCGATGAAGGAAGAGGGCTGTCTCGTCGAGCAGCCGTTCGGGGGAGCGGACATTCTTGATCACGATCGAATCGGAGATCAGGCGCAGTTCGGTCTCCTCCTGGCGGGTCAATTCCTTGCCCGTGTAGACAATGATGGGCGGGGAATGGGCGCCATACTTGCGATGGATTTCGCGGATCAATTCGAGCCCATTCTGATCGGGCAGGCCGAGATCGAGCACGACGCAATCGAAGTGGGTCTCGTCCATCGCGGCAAAGGCGTCGGCGGCGTTGCCGACGGCCGAGGTGTGGACATCGCCGTTGCCGATAAGTTCGACCAGGCTCTGCCGCTGCACCGGATCGTCCTCGATGATGAGCAGATTCTTGAGCGGACGATTGATGAACTCGATCGTCTGGTTGAGCGCGGCATCGACGCTTTCCTTGCTCACCGGCTTCTGGAAATAGGAGACCGCCCCCAGGCGCAGGCTCCGTTCGCGTTCCTCATCGACGGAGATGACGTGAATGGGAATGTGCCGCGTCCGCTGATCGTGCTTGAGCTGATCGAGCACGACCCAGCCGTCGTTATCGGGCAGATGGAGATCCAGTGTGATGGCTGAAGGAATAACCTGGCGCGCCCAGGCGATGCCTTGCGCGGCATTGCGGGCCACGAGGACCTTGAACCGTTTTTCCCGCGCAAAATCCATCATGATGCGCGCGAAGTTGCGGTCATCCTCGATGATGAGAAGCACGACGTCGCCGGGGCTGAGCTTGCCGCGATCATCGTCCATGCCGTCGCTATCGGCTGAGACCGCTTCGACTGGAATGACGGGCTCTTCGGTGCGCGCCGCGGCGGACCGTCGCGGTTGAGGGGGTTTCTGGGCGGAGGGAGACGGACTCCCCGATGCCTTCGCATGGTCTGCCGCGAAGAGGGTCGGCAGGTAAAGCGTAAAGGTGCTGCCGTGGCCCGGAGTGCTGCTGACCTGCAGCGAGCCGCCAAGCAGCGCGGCAAGTTCACGGCTGATGGAAAGACCCAGTCCCGTTCCGCCGAATCTGCGGGCCGTGCCGGCTTCGGCCTGTTGAAACGCCTCAAAAATCAATTGCTGTTTGTTTTCCGGAATGCCGATCCCGGTATCCGACACGGCAAAGGCGATGACCTTCTGCGCGCGATTCAACGTTTCGGATTGCGGATTCCATCCTCCCGTGACGGGCAGGATCCTCAGCTTGACGGAACCTCGCTCCGTGAATTTGAACGCGTTGGATAGAAGATTTTTCAGGATCTGTTCGAGGCGCCGGAGATCCGTCTGGATCGTGGCCGGGAGCTGTGCATCGAGGTCGAGGCTGAACTCGAGATTCTTTGTTTCGGCGACATGGCGGAAGCTGTGCTCGACGAAGTCGCGCAGTTCGCTGAGCGGTGCGTCATCCGGTTCCATGACCACGGCGCCCGATTCGATTTTGGAGAGATCGAGAATCTCGTTGATCAATTCGAGCAGATCGTTGCCGGAAGAGTAGATGGTGCTGGCGTACTGGACCTGCTTGCCGGTGAGGTTGGACTCCGAATTATCCGCCAGCAGCTTCGAAAGAATGAGGAGACTGTTGAGCGGCGTGCGGAGCTCGTGCGACATGCTGGCCAGGAAGTCCGATTTGTACTTGGAGGAGAGCGCGATTTGTTCGGCCTTCTCCTCGAGTTCGATGCGGGCCGATTCGATTTCGCGATTGGCGTGTTCCATCTCCTTCTTCTGCTCCGCGAGGAGGTTGACCTTTTCCTCCATTTCCTCGTTCGTCTGCTGGAGTTCTTCGTTGGCCTGTTCGATCTCCTCGTTGGTCTGCTTGAGCTCCTCCTGCTGCTCCTGCAGCATGATCTCCGAGCTGCGGAGCCGTTCCGTCTGGTTTTCCAATTCCAGGTTCTTGAGACTGAGTTCGGTCTGTCGCGCCTGGAGGTTTTCCGAGAGGACCTGCGCCTGTTTTAACAATTCCTCCGTGCGAAGGCTGCCCTCGATGGTGTGCAGGACGATGCCAATGCTCTCGGCCAACTGGGCCAGAAAGAGGAGCTGGATGGGCGTGAAAGGTTGAAGAGCCGCCAACTCCAGCACCGCTTTGACCTCGCCCTGAAAGATCGCGGGTTGCACGACGAGGGCCTTCGGCTTGGCCTCTCCGAGGGCGGAGTTGACCTGGATATAATCATCCGGGATGTCCTGAAGAACGATGCGCTCCTTATCCACGAAAGCCTGCCCGACCAGGCCTTCGCCCGGCCTGATCGCTTCAGGCGCGACATCCGAGGCATAGCTCGCCTGTAACTTGAGCGCGGCACCGCTCGTCTTTCGGTCGGGGACGTAGAGCACTGAGTGGCGCGCGTCCAGCAGCGAGGCCAGTTCCGTCAGGATCGTTTGGCAGACGACGACGGGATTCCGCTGGCTCTGGAAAAGCGTGGCAAACCGGGTCAGGCCCGTCTTCAGCCAATCCTGTTCCGATTGGGCATTCTGGCGCTCTTCCACTTGGGCGGCCATGCGATTGAAAAGAGTGGCGAGATCACCGACTTCATCCTTGGACTTGGTCGTGACCCGATGCCCGTAGTTGCCGCCGCCGATCCTGGCCGCGCCTTCCCCCAGCAACTTAAGCGGTGAGACGATGCTGCGGGTGATGAGAAAGGCCACGAGACCGACCAGCACAAAGGCCAGCAGCGTTCCGTAAATAATGCTGAACTCCGTCCACTGGGCTGTGCTGACCGCGCGAGCCTGGCGGTCGGTCAGGAGACCTTGCTCCTCATTCATCATATCGGAAATCAACTGACGGATCTCCGTCATCGATTCCTTGCCGCTGGTGATCAGGGGCACCCTCTGAGCGTCGAGGGCGGGCGAGGCAGCGTCGCGCAGGTCCATCAGTTTTTGCAGCTCACTCAGCCGCTCGGAAAGCAAGGGTTCCAATTTATCGAGACGTTCTTGTTCGATCTGCTTGTCCGCCGTGAGCGTCCGGAGCTCACGGAAGTTGGAATTGACCTGGGCGGCGGCGTCCTTCGACAACGCCTTGAATTCCACGTCGGGCACGAGGGTATAACCCCGGGAACTGCTTTCGACCTGCAGCAGGCCGGCCTGCAGGCCCTCCAGTTTCTGCTGGACCAGGATCGTATGGGTGACCCAGCCCGCATCGGAGTCCAACTCCTGGAGGTTGGACCGGGAAACCGTGCCGACGACGAGTAAAGCGAGGAGAGCCAGGGCAAATCCGCAGGCGATCTTGGTGCCGATGGAGAGATTCATTTTGGCCCTTTTTAGCGTGTCATTCGTGATTTTAAAAGACGCAGCTTGCCTCCGTTACCCCGGTGGATGCGTCAGGGAGGAACCCGCCTGCCGGTTGACTCGACCGGCCTCACGTTACATTTGCTGCGGCCAACTGGCGGGCGGGCGCCCGGCGCCCATCTCCACATGCTCGAGGTGGTGGATCGGCACGGCTTCTTTTTCGGTACGGTGCAAATGCCGCTCAATGTCATGGACGCCCATTTTAACAGCTTCGGGCAGCGGGTGCTTCCCGTGCTGACGCAAAAGACTATCGGTATTCTCGGCATGAAGCCCGTTGGTTCCGGAGACATCCTCAAGAGCAACACGGTGACCGCCATGGAATGCCTGAACTTCGCGATGAACCTGCCGGTGAGTGTCTGCATTACGGGATGCGACTCGACGGACATCCTTAACCAAGGCCTCGGCGTGGCGCGGAATTTCCAACCCATGACCCCGGCGCAGGTCGCGGCCCTTTTAGCCAGGACGGAGGCTGCCGCCGCGAATGGGCAGTTCGAGGCCTACAAATTCGCGAAATACTAAGGTTTCGCTCGGGCGCTGCTGGCCGCATGATGCGGCAACGGAAGGGTCCCCTCCAAAAAGTACGCGCTTGGTTTTGGTCCAGAAGTTAATCCAGCCCTGACCCTGTCGCTCAATCGCTCTGCCCACCTTTTTTCCGATCTGCTTGCCGTCCCTCCAAAAATAAGCGTAAGATGCACCTCCGATGCCATCCCGTTCCGCCCCAAGCGGTCCGGGCCGGCATCCATCATTTCTGGACATCTCGTCCGGAATTGGTTTTATCGGTAAGACTTAAGCCGCTTTAGCTCAGTGGTAGAGCAGCTCATTCGTAATGAGCGGGTCATCAGTTCAAATCTGATAAGCGGCTCTCCTCTTTTCCAAGAGGATTACCTCTTAAAACTGACCGACTTAGGTGTCTTGTCGGACACCACGAAAGGGAGCCTCAGAACGCACAAGGGAGCGTTAGGAAGCGGTAAAAACGGCAACCGTTGCCGTTATCGGGTTTGCCTGGCTGGAGTACAGTCATGGCCCGGTTCCACATCTCAGTTAAGCCATATCGATCGGACGAACGCCCCAACGCCAAATGGGTTCTCAATGTTTGGCATCCTGACGGCAAACGCGAACGGCGCTTCTTCGCCACCAAGGACGAGGCTCTAGCCGAGCAAACGGCCAAGGAGGTCGAGGCCGAGAATTTCGGCCTTCGTGCCTTGCAGATAGATGACCGTCTCCGGCTCGAAGCCTTGGACGCGAAGGAGAAGCTTGCCCCTTACGGTGTCTCGCTAACGGCGGTCGTCGCGGAGTTCATCCGCCGGCGTGGATCGGCCACTGTCACCGTGGACCAGGTTGCGGAGAAGTTTCTCGCCTCCCGCTCAAAGCTCGAAAGGAGCGAAAAGCATCTGGACTCACTGCGGCGGCTGTGCAACCGCTTTGGCAAATCGTTTCCGACTCAACGCCTCGCCGACCTGACGAGCGATCAAATCGAGGGTTGGCTGCATGACCTGGGACTCGGGCCGGTCACGGTGAACACTTACCGCAGCCTGCTCAATTCGCTGTTCGAGTTTGGTGTGCGGAAAAACCTCTGTCCTGAAAATCCGGTCAAGGCGGTCGAGCGGATGACCGTCAAAGCCGAGGAGGTTGGCATCCTGACATCTGCCCAATTGTGGAATCTCTTGGAGATTTCGCGGGACGACGTTCGGGCAACCGTCGCCCTGGGTGCGTTCGCCGGGATCAGACCGGAGGAGATTGCCCGATTGACCTGGGCGGAAGTCAGTCTCGAAAAGGGACACGTCACGATCACCGCGGCCAAGTCGAAAACGGCACAGCATCGCTATGTCAAAATTCTGCCGTGTCTGGAAGAGTGGCTCCGCCCGTTAATCGGGTCAGGATCGATTCAGGGCGACAATTTCCGGCGGCGCTATGACGAGACACGTCGGCTTGCCGGATTCGCTCTGCGGGGCAATCAGCGGCGGCGGCATGATGAGGACGAGAGCCTCGTGCCTTGGCCTCATGATGCGCTGCGCCATTCCTTCGCGAGCTACCATCTGGCGAAGTTCCAGAATGCTCCTGCCTTGGCGCTGGAACTTGGCCATCAGTCGAACGCCCTGATCTTTTCCAACTACCGGCGTCGGGTAACGGAAGTGGAAGCGACCGAGTACTTCAACCTGGTGCCGCAATGAGCGCACTGGATGCCGATTGTCGGGAATATTTTCTAGCGGAGAAGGGGGCCAGCCAGCCAGCCGCGCGAAGCGCGGCGGCGGCTGCGCCCCTTCCTCGACAAATAAATATTAACTCAAACGAGAACCAGCCATCCAATGCAAACCAGCTTACCCCGTATCGCGCCAAGAAGAGATTCGCCGTCCAGAAAGACGTGGAGGGATTTGCCCGTCAATGGGGTGAGGACAATTGCGGCGAGCTAACCCTGACCTTTGCCGAGAACATCACCGAGAAGGCAGAGGCCTCCCGCCGATTCAACTCCCTCCGTCCTGCCTTATTCGCCTTGGGCGTTCTGTCGTTTATCGGATGTTGGGAGCGGCAGATGCGCGGGGCGTGGCACCTGCACCTTTTAATCGCTCTGGCCCATCCGGTGCGCAATCAGCCTGACGCCAGGGTCTACCTTCAACGGCTTCGGGACACGATCTGCGGAGCTGCCGAGAGTGAACACAAAGATGGTCTCTTGGTGAAACGGGGCTTCGGTTACATTCATCATCTCGCCCCGATCAAAAAGACGGCTGCTCGATTCGCCGGATATTTCACAAGCTATCTGACGAAAACATGGAAAGCGCTACAGGGCGAAAAGAAACGGGTTCGGCTCATTACCTACTCCAAAAATGTACTCCGCTGCGCCTCGGTTCATTTCTCCTGGAATGGTCCCGGCGGGATCAATTGGCGGCGGAAGAAACGTATGTTCGCCTTCTCCTATGGTTGTTTCACGTTGGACATGGCGAAGGAAAATCTCGGTGCGACCTGGGAATACAAATACCGGCTGGAAATTGCTTCGCAAAAGTTGCCGCATTACGATTCAGCGGAATGCATGATCGCGGATCGCTTCCAAGACTTAACCCTTGCGAGTCTTATAGAGAACAACCTTCCCGTGTCTGCTATTGAGTATTGGATGCGACTACGGCGAAGGCAACCGTCGTGACACATCGCGGTTTCGCGAGATCACCAAGCCACGACAATGTACCAATTGTCTTTCATTAAACGATAACGAAAATAGTGCGGTTCGTCTGGAAGGTTGTGATTTATGCTTTGTTTGAAGTGATCCACACTGTCAATAATTTTGTCCGCTGGCGGTGGGCTGTCACGAAGCTCATAGCCCCAGCGAGCACCATAGGAAGCGAAGCCCCAGCCTCCTTTGCTAAAATGATATGATCCGTCTCGCCCACGCCAAAAACTGACGGCCCCTATGCTGGTAAGCATATCCTTATAGGTTTTAAAGCGGTCAGCTGGAAATCCGTAATCGGCGAATGGACGGACGAAATATAAGGCCTTATCAAGGCTGGTCGTGTCCATGGACATTTCATTGTTGTAAACGTAGATAGAAGTAATGGTTTTGTCGTGACGGAGCATGTCCACAAGACTTTTATAAGTGCTTTCATGTGAGTCAAAATGATCGACGAGACTTTTATCGGATGGCAGGCGGTCAGAGGCCAAGGGGCAACCTATTCCTGCGATAATTAAGATTGCTCCAAGCGCCCAAAACGTGTGAGCGATGGGCTGACTCTTTATCAGTGATCTTGCTTTTGATGAGAAGGGCGCTGAAGCGAAGCGAACTACGCACGAAGTTGGTATCCACACCATGATGATAACCATGATTATTAGAAGGCCATATGCTACCAATAATGATAAGGTATCCATGGGACGGTTCGTCAAAGAAAGGTGGCTCCTCCAGCGAAGCGTGGCGGGGACTCATGCAAAGCTCAAGCCTATCCACAGCGACGAAACGAAAGCCGCAAGAGGCCCCCTACCGGAGCATGAGGGTGGAACCCTCATAACGGCAAAAGCTCCGCGCCGCTGATCTTATCAGAGGATTTCCGAAGAATAGGAGGAGTCACGACGTGCGACCCAGGCACGCCACCTTAAAAGTAATTCGGGAGGATCGTGGCTTGCGGTCGATGAACGACGCTCGCGGAGGACGAGGAACAACGACGAACAACGGCGAATGATGATGAACGATGACGGACGAACACGATCACAACCTCACGCACTCGCGCGATTGTTTAGGTCACCTAATGTCAGCGAGTGCCGGACTCTGCCTAAATTCCTTAGGGGTGGCGTGTCGTTCTTTTTTCTACCCTGATCCTCCATGCCACTTAACTAATTTACCCTAGGTTTGCGAACTTGGAATGAGGTTCGGTGCGTCGGGATTATTCTCCATTGTTGGTCGTGGTGTACTGTCATGCTGCGTGATGATCGTTGTTTTTCCGTCGTTTTTTGATCGTCATCATCGACGGCAAGGTCCCACAAACTTCCCACGATCTTCCGACAGCGCCGGACTTTTAAATTCCAACAACTCCCACATTGTTCCTACGCCGTGGGAACTTCGTCGGAACTTTGTGGGAATCGGTCATTCGTT